>JBAZOY010000007.1:0-57266 GCA_041648505.1 Syntrophales bacterium
TGAAATGGACCTGCGCCTTATCTGCCATGAGATCGAGGCGGCGGAAGGCGTCCGGATCAAGCTCATCCCCATCCCACGGGAGATCATGGAAAAAAATCGCACCAACCCGCCGCCCTTTCTGGAAGTGGCTGTACTGGAGGCGGAGCCCGTCTATTTAAGTAAAAGCGGTGGTAAACGCACTGTGAATATCAAGCTGACAAGGTTTCTGCCCTCTTTAGCCGAAGTTCCCAGTAAAGAACTTGAAGCTCTCAGGGAGCGGACAATCAAAAGCGGGTTCGACTTCATTGACTTTTGGGCGGTGGATTTCAACTGGCAGGAAGGAAAACCCTTTGAACACTGCTGGCAGGATTACCGGACAAGGAAGGACCGCAGCCTGAAGACAGTAAGTGATGCGGCATATGACAAATATCCCGGATCCGGTATGTACAAAGCCTGCGTCAAGGTGGTGGATGTTTTCGGGTGCGATACGAGCATTACCGTGGAGGTTCAAATATGACCAGCCCTGTCATCAATGTGGCGGCATTGGAACCTCTCTTCGCTCCCCACGAGGAGCCGGACTATCACCGCGTGCGGGCGGATCGAGACGGCGACCCGGCAAAGGTAGTCAGGGGACGCAGACCCACAACCATCGTCATTGCCCAGAATCTGAGGTTTTTTGTGAAGGCTTGGCGGGAAAGCGATTACCCAGGGGCTTCGGATACGACAAGGGAACTTCTCCACCACTGGTTCGAACGTGATCATCTGATCGGGACAACGGAGGGGGATCGTCTTCCTTTCCGGTATTATTTCTGTCAGCGAGAGGCGATTGAAACCATTATCTATCTCCACGAAGTACGGCAGTTGACCACACTTTCGGGAATCATGGCGGAGTTCGGCGGTGAAGATGCGCTGACGGCGGCCCTGGGGGTCAATCCCGATGATGACCGCTGGCCGAAATATGCTTTCAAGGTGGCGACAGGGGCCGGAAAAACAAAGGTGATGAGTCTGGCCATTGTCTGGAGCTATTTCCACGCCCTGCGGGAAAGTGATTCGTCCATGGCGCAGCACTTTGTGGTGATTGCCCCCAACCTCACCGTCTTTGAACGCCTCAAGGAAGACTTTAGACCGGAAAAAGGTGGTTTGAATATTTTTGACCGTGATCCCCTTATTCCCGTTGCCTGGCGGGGAGACTGGAATCTTTCCGTAGTCCCGCAGGATCAAGCCGGCGGGGCAGCAACAGGAGGAACCCTTTATCTTACCAACATCCACCGTCTCTATGATTCCGACAAACGACGGAGGACAAGGGAAGATGAAACCTACGAATGGATGGGACCGCTGGTCTCGCGGGCAAAGGCTCTGGATACAGGCGAAGTCCTCCGCAAGCGCATTACCGCTCATGCCAGGGTCATGATCCTGAACGATGAAGCGCATCATCTCTGGGACCCCGGTTCCGCATGGAATGAAGCCATCTCTTTTCTACATGAGACCATTGCCTGCCAGACGGAAGGCGGGATTGCGGCGCAACTGGATTTTTCCGCTACGCCGAAGGACAACTCCGGCCGTATCTTCCAGCATGTGGTGTGCGACACGCCCCTTGGTGAAGCCGTGGACGCAGGTATAGTCAAGACACCCATCATCGGGCGCGGTCAGGGACTGATTGAACGGCCCAGCCAGGATGCCGCGGAAAAATACCAGCAGCACCTGATGATCGGATATGAAAGATGGCGAAAGTCAAAGGAAGAGTGGCAGAAAAGCGGGAAGAAGCCCCTGCTCTTTGTCATGACGGAAGATACGGAATCGGCTGACCAGATTGCCCGGCGTCTGGATACTGATCCCCTGTTTGGCGATCTCAATGGCAGGACGGTGAACCTCCACACACGGCTGAAGGGAAAAATCAAGTGGGTGGGTGGTCGAAAAAAAGGCTATCCTGTATTTGAGGAGGGCGAGAAGGAGATCAATGACGAAGACCTGAAGGAGTTGAGGAAACTTTCGCGGGAACTTGATTCGGGAGAAAGTCCTTATCAGTGCATTGTATCCGTTCTCATGCTACGGGAGGGGTGGGATGTGCGCAATGTCACCACGATTGTACCCCTGCGGTCCTATACCTCGAAGGCCAACATCCTGCCGGAGCAGACCCTGGGACGGGGACTGCGGCGGATGGACCCGACGGGGACGGTTGCGGAGCTGGTTACAATTGTCGAGCATTCCGCCTTTGTCAGTCTCTATCAGGAGCAATTGAGCCAGGAAGGTCTTCCCATCGAGGTCGTGGATGTGGAAGACGTTCCCAAAACGACCGTTACCATCTTTCCTGATCGAGAACATAAAGATTGCGAGAAGCTGGATATCGTCATTCCCCCTGTTACCCCTGGTTATAGCCGGAAGGCGACCATTGAAGGACTGGCTCTTGAAGATATCCGAAAACAGTTTTCGCGGTACCAGACTCTGCCCCTGGGCGAGGCACGACCCGAAGATGTCCAGTACGAAGGAAGGCATCTGTTTACAAACGAAGTCATCGAAGAAATGAAAATCCGCCTTCCCCTTTTAGAAAGCGGCATCGGCGCCGTATCATTTTATCGGGAAGAACTGGAACATATATCGGGATTGCGTGGTACGCATCGGGTCCTCGCCCCTTTGATCGAAACATTCCTTACGGAGCTTCTCTTCAAGGAGAAAGTCTCTCTCTTTGACGAACGCCTGCTGAGCCGGCTTGCCGATGCCGATGTGCGCGAGCATATCCGGGCGACCTTCGTTCCGCTCATACTGGCCAAGACGACGATTATCGAGGAACGAAAGACAGAAGGACGTGGAATATCACTGACAATATGGAAGCCCTTTCAGGTGACGCACTCTGCCCATCATCCAGCCGTGCCCGCCGAACATACGTTGTTCAATCTTGTTCCCTGTAACCGGGAACTGGAGGTAGCCATGACCCAGTTCCTTGACCGCGCACCGGATGTGTCCGCTTTCTGCAAGAACGCCGGACCACAGGCTCTGAGAATTGATTATTTGACGGAAGGCGGGAGGCAGTCGTCTTACACACCAGATTTCATCATCCGCATGCCCGATAGCCGCCATGTACTTTGTGAAACGAAGGGAAGGACGGATCGTGATGTGCCTCTGAAAGCAAGAGCAGCAGTGTCATGGTGTAAAGCGGCTACCCGAAAGAAAATCAAGTGGCAATACCTCTACGTGCCGCAGGGGATATTCGAAGGCGTACATGATAACTGCCTCGAAACTCTGATACGTACCTGTGAGCCAACCCTGAATGATCTGATACGTGAGACCGTTGACCGGCAGTTAACACTGCCTTTTGGTGAGGCCGGTTCAGTAGAGGAAAGCATCGGTGATTTTATCCCCCCGGATGAATTTGAGTGCCTCCCTTCCCGCTACCAGAAGGGGATCGAACAGGCCGTTACCCTCTTCCGGTTTCTGGAAAGAAAAACCGATGTATCCTATGCGCCTGTTTTTACCCCTCTTCTGGGCCCTTTGGATGAGGCAGCAAGAGGGGTAATTCTACGATTTATCGGGCCGGACGTACCGGAGGACAGACAGAACCGGAAGGCATTTTTTGAACCGGATCTCAGTCACCTTCCTGCAAATGAAGTAAGTTATCATCAACGTCAGGGGAACAACCTGCGACGTACATTGATGGACAATAACGGTTTAATGCCCATAGGACTGTTACGGTGGTGCCTGGACTATGCACATCACTCGCAAAGGATGGTGGGAGGGGTATTTCAGTCAGTAAAAATGTGTTTTGCCAAAACAGCTGAAGCCGGTCTTTTTGAAGTCATTGACCACATCTATGCCTTCCGTAATGAATATATAGCCCATCAGGATCGGGAACTCAGTAATACTGATCTGGCGAGACAGGCTTTGGCCGAGTGGATTCAAGGATTGTACGGGATATGGAAATTGCATCAATGAGTCCAGAGTAGAAGCGTGTTGCTTAACTCCTTCTCATGTTATATAAATCCCGAACAAAACTGGCGGCAGGAAAGATATTATGATCGGTATTTCAAAATTATATTGCGGAGCGGTAGAGTCCGGTGATGTACTTCGCTACGGCAGGGAATCGGGAAAACTCCCCTCCCATCTTCTCCAGTTTTCGGCGGACAAAAAACCCGTGGTTGTCTGGAACATGACCAGGCGGTGCAACCTGAAGTGTATCCATTGTTATTCCAACTCGCAAAATATCTCCTACAGCGATGAATTGACCACGGCGGAGGGGAAAAGATTGCTCTCCAATCTGGCTGCTTTCGGCTGTCCGGTGATCCTCTTGTCCGGTGGCGAACCTCTGATGCGTGAAGATCTTCCGGAATTGGCCCGGTTTGCCGTAGATCAGGGGATGCGGGCCGTGGTCTCCACCAACGGTACCCTGATTACCAGGGAGAAAGCGGAAATATTCAGAGAGATCGGCCTGTCCTACGTAGGAGTCAGCCTTGATGGCGTCGAAGAGACCCATGACCGGTTCCGGGGGGTCAAAGGAGCCTTTGAAAAGGCAATGAAAGGAATGAGAATCTGCCGGGATGCGGGGATAAAAGTTGGTGTCCGCTTTACGATGAACAAGAGAAATATGGTAGATATCCCGGCTATTTTTGATCTCCTTGAAGAGGAAGATGTCCCCAGGGCATGCTTCTATCACCTTGTTTATGCGGGCCGCGGATCAAAATTAATGGAAGAAGATCTGTCTCATAAAGAGACGAGGGCTGTGTTGGATCTGATCATGGACAGGACCCGTGATCTATTTATCAGAGGAATACCCAAAGACATCCTCACCGTGGATAATCATGCCGATGGGCCTTATCTCTATCTGCGCCTTTTGGGAGAGAACCCTAAACGGGCGGAGGAAGTTATGAAACTCTTGCTGATGAACGGAGGAAACAGTTCCGGTCATGGTATCGGCTGCGTGAGCTGGGACGGTGAGGTCCATGCCGATCAGTTCTGGAGAGGTGTATCGTTTGGTAATGTAAGGCAGCGTCCCTTCAGCGAGATCTGGACGGATACCTCAAATGAACTGATGGCTAAGCTGAAAGATAAAAAACACAACGTAAAAGGGAGATGTGCCTCCTGCCGCTGGCTCAATATCTGTGCGGGCAATTTTCGGGCCAGGGCGGAAGCGGTTACCGGTGATATATGGGCTTCCGACCCTGCCTGTTACCTTACCGGTGAGGAGATTAAAATTTAAGGGGGCAGCGATGTATTTTCCGGATTATCGGTCAAGGCGGTTGAGAAAGAGTGAAAATTTGCGAAGGATGGTCAGAGAAACCAGTCTGTCTGTAGATGATCTGGTCTATCCTCTCTTTGTAGTCCCCGGTAAGGGAGTCAAGAAACCGATTGCTTCTATGCCCGGCCATTTTCAGATGTCCTGCGATCACATAATCAAGGAAGTGCAAAAAACAAAAGAGATGGGGATACCGGCGGTACTCCTTTTCGGCATCCCCGAGAAGAAGGATGAATTAGCATCGGGTGCCTTTGCTAAAGGTGGGATTATTCAGCAGGCGATAAAGAAGATCAAGGATAGTGTTCCCGATATTGTCGTGATTACCGATGTGTGTCTCTGCGAATATACCAGCCATGGTCACTGCGGTATGATCGAAAAGGGAGATGTGGACAATGACACTACCCTTGAGGTTCTTGCGGAGGTTGCCGTTTCTCATGCCGGAGCAGGCGCCGATATGGTTGCCCCTTCGGCAATGATGGATGGGCAGGTAAGGGCTATCCGGGAGGCCCTTGATGAGGCAGGGTATGAGCATCTTCCGATTATGGCCTACTCAGCCAAATATGCCTCCTGTTTTTACGGTCCCTTCCGTGAGGCTGCCGAAAGCACGCCGCAGTTTGGTGACAGACGGTCTTATCAGATGGATACGGCCAACAGTGATGAGGCGATGAGGGAGATGACCCTCGACGTGGAGGAAGGGGCCGATATTATTATGGTCAAACCTGCCCTGCCGTATCTTGATATTATACGCCGGGCGAGGGAGGAATTCGACTTGCCCGTTGCTGCTTACAATGTGAGCGGGGAGTTTTCCATGATCAAAGCGGCTGCCGGTTTCGGCTGGATTGATGGGGAAAAGGCGATGATGGAAACAATGACCTCCATAAAGAGGGCCGGGGCGGATATCATCGTTACCTATTTTGCCCAGGATGCGGCAAGAGTTCTCCGGAGATAGTCTCGTCCGGCCGCAGACAAATCAGCTTTCCTCTTTAAAGAAGATATCTACAACTTCAAATTCTCTGATGCCGCCCGGGGTTTTGACCTTGATATTATCGGCGATTATCTTGCCAATCAACGCTTTTCCTATGGGAGAGGTTACGGATATTTTGTTTTCACTTACATCAGATTCGAAGGGGCCCACCAATTGATATTTTTCACTTTTTCCTGTGTTGATATCTTCAATGATAACCATTGATCCAAAGACAACCTTTTCATTACTGAGACCCTTTAAGTCAACAATGTTTGACAGGGCAAGATTGTTTTCGATCTCCTGCAGCTTACCCTGAATAAAAGACTGCCGTTCCTTGGCTGCCGCGAATTCTGCGTTTTCAGATATATCTCCATGGGCTCTGGCTTCTTCAATGTCTCTTATATTTTCAGGCACGGAGACTGTCTTCAGATGTTCCAGTTCCTTCTTTAATTTTTCAAACCCTGCTTTTGTAATAGGTATTTTTTCCATGCTGCTTTTCCATCTTTCATTGCAAATCGAATGGTTGAGCCTGGCCTGGAGGCAGGAAAGACGGGGGCTGAATTTGCTGATGGTGTGAGCGCTAAGGGTGACTTTCTCAGCAATCTCTAAAAAATAATGACCTTTACAAGCTCAGCCTCAACTCCACGTTAGGCTTAATTTCAACTTATCAGGTTATAGAATCATCACGATTTAACCAGTTTCACCATATATCGTATTGCGTTAGACGTCAAGCGCTACATTTTGGATTTATCCTTTCCTTGCGAAGACTTTTTAATAGTGTTAAATTAAGAATCAAATTTATAATCACTCTGTTGACTGAGATGTTACGGCACATATGATTGATAAATATGAGAGGGATGTTAATTACCTCAGGATATCGGTCACAGACAGGTGCAACCTTTGCTGCACTTACTGTACCCCCATAGAAGGGCGATCCCTGCTTGGGCATGATGATATTCTCCGCTATGAGGAGATATTAAGGGTCGTAAGGGCGGCGGTGAAGATGGGGATCGTCAAGGTCAGGGTAACCGGCGGTGAGCCCCTCGTCAGGCGAGGCATTGTAGATTTTATCGGTTTGCTGAAATCAATAAGAGAACTTACTGACATCAGCCTGACGACAAACGGTATCTTTCTTGAATCGTTTGCCGTCAGGCTCTTCGGCGCAGGTGTGAAAAGAATCAATATAAGTCTCGATTCTTTGAATGCCGGGAAATATGCACATATTACCAGAGGAGGGGACCTTTCTGCAGTTCTGCGGGGCATTGATAAGGTATACGGGGTTGGTTTTTCGCCTATCAAGATCAATATTGTGGCGATAAGGGGATTTAACGATGACGAAATACTTAATTTTGCAAGACTGACCCTTGATAAGCCGTATCAGATCAGGTTCATTGAGATGGTGCCCATAGGCAAGGCGGGTCTGGAGAATAATGGCAGGTATCTATCTAACGAGATCGTAAGGGAAAGAATCTGCAGTTTTCACCGGCTTGAACCTGTTAATGGTAATCAGGGGGCAGCGGTTGGGGGCCCTGCGCGGATGTACCGGATCGTTGATAGTTTAGGAGAGATTGGCTTTATAAGTCCCATCAGCCATCAGTTCTGCCATTCTTGTAACCGGCTTCGTCTCACGGCGGATGGCCATCTGCGTGCGTGTCTGCTTTCAGATGAAGAGATAGACCTTAAGGGCCCAATGCGTGATGGATGTTCTGATGAGGAGTTAGAGGGTCTTATAAAGATGGTAATTGCCGGAAAACCGGAACATCACAGTATAGCATTGAGTGAAAACCGGATCAAAAAATGCGTGAGAGAAATGGTTTCCATAGGTGGATAAAGAACGTCAAACGAGGGAAAGATGATCTTTACTGAGGAGACAGCTAAGTCGTATGAAGACTGGCTTCATACACCTGTAGGGCGTTATATTGATGGGAGGGAGAAAGAACTGATCCTTGCCCTTGCCATGCCGAGGGATGGCGAAAGGCTTCTCGACGTGGGTTGTGGTACAGGCGAACATCTGTTCCTCTTCCGGGAAAAAGGTTGTGATGTAACGGGGCTCGAACCGTCACCATTTATGCTTGAAATAGCCAGGCAAAAACTTGGTAACAGGGCAGCCTTTCATGTAGGGAAAGCCGAGGATCTTCCCTTTTCCGACAATGAATTCGATATCGTAACTTTGATTACCTCCCTTGAGTTCATTGATGATCCGGAAAAAGCGATATCAGAGGCCATAAGGGTATCACGGAACAGAGTCCTTATTGGGGTCCTGAACAAATACTCTTTAATTGGTGTTCAGCGAAGGTTAAAATTGTTCAGACCATCCGTTTATCATAGCGCACGCTTTTTTCATATTGCTGAATTGATTACTATGGTGAGGAATCAACTTCATGATGTACACATCAAGTGGGGAAGCGTTGTTTTTCTACCTTATGGGTGTCATAAGTTTGCCGGAGCCATGGAAGAGTCCATACCGGTAATGAAAAATCCCTTCGGTGCCTTTATTGGCCTGTCGTTTCCTGTTACCTTTATGTACAGGACAGTCCAGGATATCATCGGGGAACCGTTTAAGATAAAAACGGAAAGCAGATATTCGATGCGGGAAGTTGTAAAGGGAATGAAGGAATGATCCGGGAAGCTATGCTATATGAAAAGATGGATGATGGTAAGGTGAAATGCCATCTATGCAGTCACAGGTGCAGGATTAATCTTTCAAAGCGCGGTATATGCGGGGTACGGGAAAACAGGGAGGGGATACTCTACACTCTGGTCTATGGCAGGATCATTGCGGAAAATATTGATCCCATTGAAAAAAAACCTCTTTTTCATCTCTGGCCCGGATCAAAATCATTTTCCATCGCCACAGTAGGGTGTAATTTCCGTTGTTCTTTCTGCCAGAATAACGATATTTCACAAATACCCCGGGAGAAAGGGGAGATCATGGGAAGGGAGGTTTCTCCTGCATATATTGTGGAAAAGGCTGTGGGGACAGGATCGAGGACCATTTCCTACACCTACACGGAGCCTACGGTTTTTTTTGAGTTTGCCTATGATGTTGCACGTCTTGCCAGTGAAAAAGGGCTGAAGAATGTATTTGTGACCAATGGTTTCATGACGGGGGAGGCTATAGAAAAGATAGCGCCGTTTCTGGACGCGGCCAATGTAGATTTGAAGTCTTTCCGGGATGATTTCTATAAAAAAATGTGCGGGGCACGTCTGACGCCGGTTCTTAACAGCTTAAAGAAGATGAAAAAAATGGGTATCTGGGTGGAGGTAACCACTCTTCTCATCCCCGGGTTGAATGACAGCGATGAGGAACTCCGGGAGATTGCCGAGTTCATCTGTTCGATCGGGGCGGAAACTCCCTGGCATATCAGTCGTTTTTATCCTCAATATGAAATGACCACGCTACCTCCCACACCCCTTGAAACAATACACCGGGCCGCGCAAATCGGTAAGACATGCGGGCTTAAGTATGTTTACAGCGGTAATGTGCCGGGGGATGAAGGGGAGAATACGATATGCTCCAGTTGTGGGGAGCTCCTCATTAAACGGTATGGATTCTATATTGAAAATATTTGTCTGCAGGGTTCAAACTGCCCCCGATGCGGTACCTCTCTAGATGGAACATTCTAACGGGTCAGGGGAGCCAGTCCATGTTCTCGTCTTCGTAAGATTGAGATAACACGTTCTTGGCCTTCTCAAGGCAACCTACAGGAACCATGATCTCTACTCCACCCAAACCATCAATAGTTAACGCATAAATTGTTCCTGCGACGTCGTATTTCAGTCGGGCGGGGATGCCTTCGGTCTTGAGCCTTCCCATAACAATATACGCATTGGTCATACCTGATGCCGTATGAACAGTTTCCCATTTCCCCTCATCCACCATATTATTTTCCTCTATTAAGGCAGATATTTCCTTCTGAATCCAATTTTCTCTGTTTTGCAAAGGCCTATCATATTAAAGGGCGATGATGCAGCTTTTTTCTATATGGACAGAAATTCTAAAAGCGCCCCTGTTTTTCAATCGAAATGAATCAAATTGGTATTAATTGGTCACCTTTGTTCTACATACTAAAGGGTATATCTTGCAGGCTATGCAGAATCTGAAAATTGCTTCAAGAGCAGCAAAAAACATAAAAATTGAACCAATAACCAGACTTGTTCTATGATAATTGAGTAAATAGAATACAGCTGTCATGCAGCAAAATATAAACCCGATTTTTGCTGCAAAAACTTTGGGACCGGCATTTACTATTTTGGGTCTGATTTTGAAAACACGGAGAATAGTTTTGCTGACAGCACTATAATAGCTATATGACGGGTTAAGAAAACCACGTATAAAAAAATCAATAGACAGGACCAGAATAATCCATTTATGAGAAGTGAAAAAGAAAAACATAAAAGAGAGAATAGCCAAAGCTGCATTTATTTGTACGGCTTTTTCATTTACTAATCTGAACGATATGGGACACATTTTCCCCATAATAGAAACCTCCCCCAATTTATAATGCTTAAATCAGCCATTGCTTTCAGGGACCGGCTGGAGCAAATTTTATGGACATTCTACAAAGCGAATTCCATTCCTTCCGCTGCAGCAATACATTCAGTTGCAACTCCAGCTTTACTTAAGGAGTTGCGGCAATAGTCCAGTTGCCTATCCATGTCGTCGTCGGTGCGGTCAGGGTCATGATGAAAAAGGCAGAGCTGCTTCACTTCTGATTCAATGGCGAGTTGTATTACAGCGGAATATGTTGAGTGCCCCCACCCGCGGGTTGACCTGTATTCATCGTCGGTGTATTGAGCATCATGAATAAGAAGATCTGCTCCACGGCAGAAGTCGGTGTATTCCCTGTGTGTTGCAGCCCCTGGATGGGCAAAATCCAACTCATTGTCGGTGAGAAAAACGAGAATTTTACCATGCTTGACGAACTTGAAGCCATATCCCCCGTTCGGATGACTTAGTGCAATCGGAATAAAGTTCACGAGACCAATACTTCCAATGCTGGGGCATTCGCATCCAAAAACAAAAGATGCTTTCATTCCTTTAAATTCGACAGGGAAGAACGGTGCTGTCATCTGGGTTTCGAAATAACTTCGCAGAACACTTTGTACTGCAGGTCCCCCATAGACATTGATCTTGTAGCTATTAGAGTAAGCGGGAGAAAAGAAAGGAAAACCCAGGATATGATCCCAGTGCGTGTGAGTTAGCACAAGACACAACTCCGCGAGCTCTTTTTCCTTCAGTAACTGCTTGCCGAGCAACCGAATTCCCGATCCGGCATCTACAATGATGATACCGCCTTCACGGGGCCTGATTTCAACGCAGGTGGTGTTTCCTCCATAGCGGACTGTGTCCTGCCCAGGTGCACAAATGGAGCCGCGGCAGCCCCAAATCTTAATTTTCATTGTAATCTCCCTTGCTCATAACACTTGCCTTAACCAGCGTGGACACTTACGCTGGTTGTAAAACGTGCCATGCTCCTTCCTCGTCCGGCTGAAGGTGTGGGTAAGGCATCATTTGTTTTGGCGAATCTCAGACAGCAAATCTAATTGAACTTCTTGGATCTGTACCAGTCTTTCCCACTAATGCGATAACAGATGATCTATTTTTTCATGAAGATGCCGAATCTCCAGTTCGGCTTTCAGATTGACTTGATAATCATGCTGCGATCGAAGTCGATCTTTAGCCTCTTGCCCTTTCTGACTCAAGGATTGAGTGGACATAATTTGCCCGATACTTTGCCAGATCATCCCGGCAGATGTAGCTATCATCAGACCAATCAGGATGGTCACGGCGAATTAACTGTGCGACAGGTTGACCTACAATGGCACCTCGCACGATCGCCCGAGAGCTGAATTCTTTTCCACAGACTGTGCAATTATGCAAATTACTTTTCGTACTCATTCAACGTATCTTCTGTCTATGAAAATCAGAGTGGCGGTGATGGGCCAGCCGGTTTATTTACGGGGAAATTTGCCGGAGCAAATAAATTTTCTGGCAACTTTGTCCCATTCCTGTTATCAGGAAAACGTAATTATTTTAACAGGGATCAGAAACAAATGTCAACATCATAAAGCTTACCCTGCTTCATCTTGACTTTCAAAGCCGGTCTGCTATGCTTTTAAAATCCTTAATTATTAAGGAGACCGAAGAATGAATAAAAGGATCAAAAGTCTCCTGTCAATATCGCTTTTGAAGATAACTTCCTTCGTTATCTTAATCGCCCTTGTATTATTCTTCCTGGATGTTCCCTTCCTGCGTTTTATGGAATTGAAGGCCCTAGATTTGAGGATGCTCTCCCGGGGGGAAATTTCTCCAGGGGATGAAGTAGTTATTGCGGTGATAGATGAGAAGAGCGTTAGTGAGCTGGGGCGGTGGCCATGGCCGAGGACGACAATGGCCATGCTTGTTGATACCCTGAAGGAATATGGGGCCAAGGTAGTGGGATTTGACGTTGTTTTTGCTGAGCCTGATGAAAATTCTTCCCTGAAAACGATTATCTCCCTTTCAAATAGGGCTAAAAATATCGGCATTCGGGATGAGAGACTGGATAAATTGCTGACAGAGGAAAAATTGACGGCCGATACCGATGTCAGCCTTGCTGAAGCGATCGAGCGGGCAGGGAATGTCACCCTCGGTTATTTCTTTCATATTTCAAAAAAGGATGTTGCCCACCTTAGTAAAGAAAAAATCGAGGCAGATATCGAAAATATTTCCAGCTCCAGATATCATATGATCCAATCAAAAGTAAAATCGGATGAATCCGCCCTTTTCCATGCCTATGCCGTAGTGGCAAACCTGAAACCGTTTTCCGAAGTAGCGGAGAATAGCGGTTATTTTAATGCATTCCCCGACACTGACGGAGTGATCAGGTGGGTTCCTCTGGTTATCAAATTCCAGGACAACTACTATTCATCATTGGCTCTGTCGCTGTTGCTCCAGTATCTCGATTGGCCTATGCTCACTCTGAATCTGGCTGAATATGGAGTAGAGGGGATAGAGATAGACACGCTCAAGATCCCCATTGATGAGTCAGGGAGAATGCTGATCAATTACCTAGGTCCGGTAAAGACTTTTCCCCATTACTCGGTTTCCGATATTATTAATGGCCGTCTTTCCCCCGATCATTTCCGTGGTAAAATCGTGATCGTGGGCGCCACAGCCATCGGAATTTATGACCTCAGAGTAACACCCTTCAGCACGGTTTACCCTGGGGTAGAAGTACATGCAACCGTAATCGATAACATTCTTCAGCAAAACTTTCTTCAGCAATCCTTCTGGACTAAGGTTTTGGATTTTTGTGCCATTGTCTTTTTTGGTCTAATCATAGGTATCGTTATTCCCCGTCTGAAGGCTGTTTCCGGGATAATCATCAGCATTTTTATTATTGCTGTTTTTGTCATCACGAACACTTATATTTTTTCACATTACAACATCTGGTTGAATCTTATTTACCCTTTGCTGACAATGCTGGCGGTTTATATGGCCATAACTATCTACCGGTATATTACTGAAGAGAAAGAAAAGAAGAAGATCCGGGGTGCCTTCCAGTATTACCTTACTTCCTCCGTCATCAATGAGATGTTGAAAGACCCGTCAAAACTGAAACTGGGAGGGGACAAAAAAAACCTGACGGCACTTTTTTCCGATATCAGGGGGTTCACTACTGTATCTGAGAAGCTGACGCCTGAAGAACTTGTCCATCTTTTGAATGAATATCTGACGGCCATGACCGATTTGGTGTTCAAATATGATGGTCTTCTCGATAAGTACATGGGGGATGCCATCATGGCCGTATTCGGGGCCCCCCTTGATCAACCTGACCACCCGATGAGGGCTTGTAAAACCGCTCTCGATATGATGGAAGCATTGAAAAAGCTGCAGAAAAAATGGGCGGATGAGGGGCGGCCGGTTCTCGATATTGGTATAGGTATCAACAGCGGCGACATGGTAGTAGGTAATATGGGTTCGGAAATGCGGTTTGATTATACCGTTATGGGAGATAGTGTGAACCTCGCCTCCAGGCTGGAAGGAATCAATAAAGAGTATGGAACAAATATTGTAATCAGTGAATATACGTATGCCGCCGTCAAGGATGCCATGTTCTGCCGGGAACTGGATTCTGTCAGGGTTAAAGGGAAGAAACTTCCCGTGAAAATTTATGAACTTTTAGGGGAAAAGAAAAACGGACAGGAAGATGAATTTGTCAGGCTTTTTGAGGATGGACTGGCAAGGTACAAAGAGGGAAAGTGGGATGAGGCGCAAGCTGCCTTCCATGAGGTTCTGAAAGTCCGACCCGGCGACCCTTCTTCGGAGTTGTACATCAAAAGATGTCAGGAACTTAAAGAGATTCCGCCTGAAGTCCCCTGGGATGGTGTTTTCACCATGACGAAAAAATAGGTAACCGGAAGACAAAAGGACTTAACCAACTTTCTATTAGTATTTGTGACCGGCAAGTGATGCACAACATGTCAAAAAAAGAGCAATATAGGAGCTGGGTCGAAGTTGATCTGGATAACTTTGCCCATAACTGGGATGAAATAAAAAGGCTGGTTGGCCGGGAGGTAAAGGTCCTTCAGGTGGTCAAAGCAGACGCCTATGGCCACGGAGCAATAGAGATCTCCAATTGCGCCTTGAAAAAAGGTGCCGCCGTGCTCGGGGTTGCCAATGCCGATGAAGGTGTGCAACTTCGGATAAGCGGGATCACGGCACCTGTACTGATACTTAGTCCCTCTACAGATTCTGAGATCAATGAAATTATTAAGTATAATCTGGTACCATCAGTGTCGGACCTGGGGTTTGCCCGCGAGCTGCAAAAGAAATGCGAGGAGGCGGATATAAGGGTGCCGATTCACATCGAGGTGGATACAGGCATGGGAAGGAGTGGAACGATTTATCGGGAGGCCTTTGCCATGATCCGGGAAATCTTCAGTCTTCCCAATTTAATCGTAGAAGGTATCTTTACCCATCTTGCCGTGAGCGAAGTTGTCACTGAATACAGCGAGATGCAGTGGAACCTTTTTCAGGAACTTCTTGACAAACTGGAGAAACAACATCTCCATATCCCTATCAGACATATATCAAACAGTGGCGCCATCATGAACTTTCCCCGTTTTCATCTGGATATGGTAAGGGCCGGTATTATGACTTACGGAATCCATCCATCACGGGAAACAAAACCAAAAGCAGATCTCGCCCCGGTTATGAGCTTTAAAACCAGGGTGGTTCTAATTAAGGAATTCCAAAAAGGGTGCAGTATCGGTTATGGCAGATCTTATGTAACGGATAGAGTCACCTGTGTTGCCACCATACCGATCGGATACAGTGATGGCTACGGGTTAATTCTTTCCAATCAGGGAGAAGTCTTAATCAGGGGAAAGCGAGCGCCGATTGTGGGACGTATTTCCATGGACATGTGTACCGTCGATGTCAGCCATATCAAGGATTGTCGGATTGGTGATGAGGTTGTCCTGATGGGCTATCAGGGTAGTGAGTGTATTTCTGCCAATGAAATTGCCGACAGGGTAAAAACCATCAGCTATGAGATTTTATGCGCTCTGGGAAAACGGGCCCCCCGTATTTTTCTGCAGAAGGGGGAAACAGACACCATAGAGCCACGATTACGCAGGATATTCATCCCTGATGAGGAGAAGTCGATTTCCCGGATTGACAATATTATCCGTCGCTGTTTCCAGACGCGGGCGCAGAATGCAGAGTTTGGCGATGCCGTATATTATGAAATGTTTGAAACTTTTTTCGGTAAAGATAACCGGCAATTAGAGCTGAGAACTGACTTCAGATATCACATAAATATTTCAGACCTTACTGGGGAGAAAGGCGAAGACCCTCTAAAGGAGGATTACTTCAGGGTAACCACCCACATCGAGTATACAAAGATCCTGAGAGATCATATTTTTATGATCGGCTGTGCCACAAATAATGAGCAACTGGCCGCTCTTTTCGAGGACAGGCAATGCGAATACCGGTGGCTTCTGAATCACAGTGGTGATCATGTTACGGAGAGGGATTTCAGGGTTGAGGGGGTGCGGATTGACGGACAGAACATTCCGATTATCAAAAAAGAAAACAAAGCAAAGGGTTACGAGGTCTGGTGCAGGAGCGAAGATTTAAAAGAAAGATTGAACAGACAGGTTTTGATAGAGATTGAGATAGCCACCACGAAATCTAAAAAAAGCAAAGACTTCTCCGTATATCTCGTCTATCCTACGAGGGGGTTGGAAATATCCTTTAATTATGGGGGAACAAAGATCAGGAATGTAAGGGAGATCAGCTTCTTCGCCGGTAAACATCCCTATCCGGAAGTTGTCAGGGAGGAAGGGAAGGCGATCAGGCTGAGGATCAGCGAAAACGAGTGGATATTTCCCAACAGCGGCGTTACCTTTATCTGGGAGCTCTGAAAGGAACAGTTTCCCGCCACGATTAATAACATTCAGATCTTATATGCCGTAGAACTTTATGATAAGTAAAAGAACTATATTGCCATAGATGCCGGCCAAGACATCATCTGCCACAATTCCTACTCCACCCGTAAGCCTCCTGTGGAAATAGCCGGCAGGGAAACACTTCACAATATCAAAGAAGCGGAAAAGAACAAAACCAAGAAAGACATGTAAGCCTGTCCCCGTGACCAGAAACATGGCGTACTGAAAGCCGATGATCTCATCAATCACGATGTGCGGTGAATCCTTTTCATTTAATATTTTTTCCGCTTTATCTGACAGATACAATGCCAGGCAGGTAAGGACTAATAACGTTATCAGATAGTAAGGCCAGGACAGAGACGAAAGGATAAGATATAGGGGAATACCTACAACTGTTCCCGCGGTTCCGGGGGCAAGCGGTACAAATCCGCTTCCGAAACCGGTTGCCGTAAACTTTATGAGTCTTTCAGCCAGATAACACCCCTCCTTATATTATTATAATAATCGAATTACCCCCTTTTATTGCCTCTGTCAATGGTTTTGACAGAGACTGCCAAATAAATGCCGTCAACCCAGAGAGAGTAATCCGGTAATTCGGTGAATCTGTCGGTAAGAAAGGGAGTTTGCGCAAAAAGAGGGCTTGTGTTATACATATTATTAAATTTCTCTGCGTTTCTATTCTTTGGGAAGGAGGACCTTTGTGCCGCCCCCAACCACGCTATTTACATTGACACCAAAAATATTTCTTCAGGTTCGTCCCTGTGTGCATGAATATTTGAAGGGCTGGATAGAACGGGCTGCGGTAATTCCCAATGCCGAACTAAGAAAACAGGCCCTCGCGAGTATCGATACCAAGACGTTTCACTGTGAAGGGGGCGCTGTTTACGGGCTCCTGGCCGGGGATCGATACCCGGAGGCAATCCGTTTCATTGTTGCGTACCAGACCATCAGCGATTATCTGGACAATCTTTGCGATCGCAGTACATCCTTGAATCCTGATGATTTCCGGGTCTTGCATACTTCACTCAATCATGCCCTGACACCGACGGCAGGAATAGATGATTATTATCGTCTTCGCGACGAACGGGATGATGGCGGCTACCTGGCTTCCCTGGTGAATACCTGTCAGACGGCACTGGCAGAGTTGCCTGCCTATCGGCAGATCGCCCCCTATCTCCTTGAATTGGCCGCCGACTACTGCGATTTGCAGGTTTACAAGCATGTGCGTAAAGAAGAACGCCTTTCCCTGATGCAGGCGTGGTTTGAAGAGAAAAGGGCTGTTCTGCCGCCCATGGAGTGGTATGAGTTTGCCGCCTGCTGTGGTTCCACGGTCGGCATATTCTGTCTTGTCGCCCAGACTTACAATGAAGATTGCACCGATGAACTCATGAAGAATTTGAAAAATGCCTACTTTCCCTGGGTGCAGGGGTTGCATATTCTCCTGGATTATCTGATTGACCAGGATGAAGACTGTCGTGGCGGTGACCTGAATTTTTGTTCCTACTATAAAGATTATGAGACGATGATTTTCCGCCTGTCCCATTTCTACCGGCAGGCAAATGTGAGCATTTCGCGTTTACCCTATGCATCCTTTCATCGCATGATCAATCAGGGCATGCTGGGCATGTATCTTGCCGATAATAAGGTCTACCGGCAAAGAGAAGTGAGACGGGCGGCGAGGAAAATGATCTTTCTGGGAGGTCCCGGGAGCTTGTTTTTTTATCTTATCTGCTGGTTGTATAGACGTATGTCGGCAAGCAGGCCTCATATCCCTTCCCCTGTCATTTCGAAGAAACGCAGTGACTGAGAAATCTTCACCGCCTGTTATCCCGGACTTGATCCGGGATAAGAATCACGAAAAATCCCTTGACTGATTCCATATTCAGGTATACTTTTCTCATAAATTTCAAGCAGATATTGAGGATAATATTGTAACACTTTTTACCAGAATTCTAAGAGGGACACATGGACTGATTTTACGAAACCCCGCTTTTCACAAGAGAGCGGGGTTTCTTTTTTATTAATAATATCGAAACGTTCGTAATCAGAAAGGAAAAAAGTGGCATCAGAGCGGAACGGCGCTAATCTCGGATTTGAAAGCCAGTTGTGGGCGGCGGCTTGGATCTGATCCGCCAAGAGTCCAGATGCTTGAGGATGTCACGGATCACCGACGGGTCTTCTATACTGCTGATGACCCGCATGACGCCCTTGCACTTTGGACAGATCTTTCTATATCAAACGTGCCCGATTCCTTTCTTCATCACAGGCATCTCCCTTTAAGAGAGGCTACCTTATATACTATTCCCAGGGAGTGACATAATCATATTGCATTAACAGCAGATGTTTCATTTCTTGACATGTGATATATCCATGGTTAATCTATCTGCAAGACTAAGGTTAGCTTTATTATTGTAGTAGGTTCTTGATTCATAGGCTGAAAGTAAATATATGAGAATGGAGATGAATCCCATCAACAGAACCTTCTTTGATTTTGCCTGCCGTATTGCGACTGAGATAGAGGCGGCGGCCATACTGCTGTACGCCAATGTGGCCACAGATCTTCCGATTCCGACTGAGCAAAAACTGGATTTTGATTTGGTCCTGGTTACAAAAGGGAAAGAAGAGCTGCCGGAAAGATTTAAAGATTCAGGAACGATACTGAATGTCCCTAATGTTCATTTAACCAGGGTCGGTCAGATAAAAATCGCCATTACTAAAGGTATCGCCACGGGCTTATTTAAGAAGGGGGACAAGTTAGTTTGTCTAACCGGTATTCCCAGCTTTGGCTATGTGGACAGTATGTTTGTGATCGATGTGGGTAGAGAATTTGAGATTCTAACTTCAAAAGATATGGCAGATATAATTGAGGGGATCTATCCTGAAGTTTTCGGTGCGGTTCTGAATATAGCCCTTGAATTAGCCGCTCAGGGAAGGGAAGGCCGCAAGGTGGGTACCATTTTTATCCTGGGTGATCACGAAAAGGTGCTGCAACTCTCCAGACAGATGATCATGAATCCCTTCCTGGGATACCCCGAGGAGGAACGAAATATCCTCAATCCTGACCTGATGGAGACGATTAGGGAGTTTTCGGCCATTGATGGTGCGTTTATTATAAAGGATAATGGCACTATAGTGACGGCGGGGAGGCATCTCAACGCGGCCTTAGAGAACAGGGATTTTCCGCCTGGTCTCGGTAGCAGGCATATTGCTGCTGCCGGTATCTCAAGCGTTACACATGCCATTGCCGTAGTTTTGTCGGAATCAACAGGCAATGTTACCGTATTTAAAAATGGAAAGATCTTTGTAAGCATTGAGAAACCTATAGAATAGGCAAGTGTTAGTTTAACCGAATATTTACGGATAGAGGCGCTATGAGATTTGACAAATTTACCTTAAAGGTTCAGGAGGCTATCCAGGAGGCCCAGACACTGGTGAATAGTTACAGACATCAGGGGATAGATGTGGAGCATCTTCTTCTTGCCTTCCTCAAACAGCCGGAAGGAATTGTCAGTGAGGTCCTGAAAAAATTGGGAGCGGATCCCCGGCATATTGAAAGTGAAATTAAAGGAGCGCTTGAGAGGATGCCGAGAATCGAGGGCGCAGGGACCGGTCAGACTTACATAACACCCAGGCTGAATAAAGTGATGGACACAGCCCTTACTGAGGCAGCGCGATTAAAGGATGAATATGTCAGTGCTGAGCATATTCTGGTCGCGATCACTGGGGAAAAAGAGGGACATGCAGTAAGGATCCTTCACAGTGCAGGGGTTACAAAGGACGGCATCTTCAAGGTGCTCGTAGAAATCAGGGGAACTCAGAGAATTACCGATCCCAACCCCGAGGAAAAGTATCAGGCCCTGAAACGTTATGCGAAAGACTTCAATGAACTGGCCCGTAAGGGATCCTTTGATCCTGTTATCGGAAGGGATGAGGAGATCAGAAGGGTAATGCAGGTTCTTTCCCGGAGGACTAAGAATAATCCCGTCCTCATCGGGGAACCGGGTGTTGGAAAAACTGCCATTGCGGAAGGTCTTGCCCAGCGTATCGTTAACGGCGATGTCCCGGAAAATTTGAAAAATAAGCGGGTTGTCGGTCTCGACATTGGAGCGCTTGTGGCAGGCGCAAAATACAGGGGGGAATTTGAAGATAGATTAAAGGCGGTTCTCAAAGAGGTAACAGAGGCACAGGGTGAGATTATCCTCTTTATAGATGAGATACATACTGTTGTAGGAGCCGGTGCGGCGGAGGGAGCTGTTGATGCCTCCAATATGTTGAAACCTGCCCTTGCCCGGGGAGAATTGCGATGTGTGGGCGCCACTACCCTCAATGAGTACCGGAAGCATATCGAAAAAGACCCTGCCCTCGAACGCAGGTTTCAGCCCATCATCGTGAGAGAACCTACGGTCAAAGACACCATTGCCATCCTTCGAGGTCTCAAGGAACGTTACGAGGTCCATCACGGGGTGAGAATTAAGGATGCAGCGATCATTACCGCGGCCACGCTTTCCAACCGGTACATAAGTGACCGTTTTTTGCCGGACAAGGCAATTGATCTGATTGATGAGGCCGCTTCTCGTCTCAGGATCGAACTGGACAGCATGCCGGCTGAAATTGATGCAATAGACAGAAAGGTGATCCAACTGGAGATAGAACGGCAGTCTCTGAAAAATGAAACCGATCCTATATCTGTGGAAAGGCGTGATAAAATTGACAAGGAACTGGCCCAGCTTAAGGAATCGATGAATAGAATGAAACTCCACTGGATGAGTGAAAAGGAGGCGATCAAGAAAATACAGGAGATCAAGGGAAGGATAGAGTCATATAAAACTGATGAATTAAATGCTCAAAGGGATGGAGATCTTGCCAGGGCAGCGGAGATTCGTTACGGAAAACTTGTGGAATTGAACAAGGAACTGGAGCAGGAGCATGTAAAGCTTTCGGAAACCCAAAAAGACACAAAGATGTTGAAGGAAGAGGTAGACGCGGAAGATGTGGCGGAGGTAGTGGCGAACTGGACCGGTATCCCTGTAACGCGCATGATGGAAAGTGATATACAGAAATTGGTTCACATGGAAGAGAGGCTTAAGCTCAGAGTTATCGGTCAGGATGAGGGTGTCCAGGCTGTCTCCAGCGCTCTGAGGAGAGCTCGCTCAGGACTTCAGGACCCGAATAGACCGATAGGATCCTTTATCTTCATGGGCCCTACCGGTGTAGGAAAAACAGAACTGGCCAGGGCGCTTGCTGAATTCATGTTTGACAATGAACAGGCTATGATCAGGATTGATATGTCCGAATTCATGGAGAAGCATTCCGTTGCCAGGTTGATCGGTGCACCTCCCGGATACGTCGGCTACGATGAAGGTGGGTACCTTACCGAAGCGGTCAGGAGAAGGCCGTATTCAGTCCTCTTGTTCGATGAGATAGAAAAAGCCCATCCCGATGTGTTTAATATTCTGCTCCAAATACTGGACGACGGCAGATTAACCGATGGCCACGGCCGGACGGTGGATTTTAAAAATACAGTTGTGATCATGACCTCTAACGTAGGCGGTCAATGGATACAGGACCCCTCTCTTGACGATGAAGAGAAAAGTATCAGAACCATGGAGGCTTTGAGGGCCACATTTAAGCCGGAATTCCTCAATAGAATAGATGATATTATTACCTTTCGGGCACTTACCAGAGGTGATATCGATCGTATTATTGAAATTCAAATCGGTCTGATTCAAAATAGGCTTCAGGAACGGAAATTGAGCCTCGCCTTGACAGACAGCGCGAAAAGCTATATAGCTGATGCCGGTTACAGTCCTGCTTACGGGGCACGGCCATTGAAGAGGGTTCTTCAGAAATTGATCCTCGACAACCTGGCGATGAAGATTTTAGAAGGGAAGTTTACAGAAGGCGATCATATCATCGTTAATAAGACAGATAAGGGAGAGATGACTTTTGAAAAAGATACTAACGGTATTGGAGGTTTAACATGAATATCATAAAAACCGGCTTATTGCTGGGTGTCCTTACGGGTCTTCTAATGCTGATCGGGGGTTACTTCGGCGGTCAGCATGGGGTCGTCATTGCTTTTATCTTTGCCGTGGTGATGAACTTCGGCAGTTACTGGTTTTCAGACAAGATAGTCCTGCGTATGTATCGTGCCCAGGAGGTATCGGAAAGTCAGGCTCCTGAATTATTCGCAATGGTAAAAGATTTGGCTTTGAAAGCCTTTCTCCCCATGCCGAGGGTTTACATTATTCCAGGTGATACGCCGAATGCTTTTGCTACCGGACGAGATGAAAATCATGCCGTAGTGGCCGTAACAGAGGGGATATTGAAGATATTGAACAGAGATGAACTGGAGGGTGTTATCGCCCATGAGTTGACCCATATCAAAAACAGGGACATACTCATCGGTTCTATTGCTGCGACGCTGGCCGGAGCGATTGTCATGCTGGCTCACATGGCCCAATGGGCGGCGATCTTTGGTGGAGTGAGCCGTGACAGTGATGAAGAAGGTGGAGGTATCTTTGGCCTGATCATGATGGCAATTCTGGCGCCTCTTGCGGCAACGATAATTCAGATGGCGATATCACGTTCCCGGGAGTATCTTGCCGATGATGGCGGGGCAAGAATATCGGGTAAACCTTATGGCCTGGCAAGCGCCCTCGATAAACTGGCGAAGGGTTCACAGGCAATACCCATGAAGGCAAACCCGTCAACAGCACATATGTTTATCGTAAACCCTCTGACAGGGAAGTCCCTTATGAATCTCTTCAGTACCCATCCTCCTATTGAGGAGAGAATTGCCAGACTGAGGGCTGTAAGGCCGCGGTAACAATTGCCGTAACGGTTCAAAGGGATAACTCTCGTCATACAAGCGCTTGGACATTACCCTTGTCAGTACTAAGCCGGCAGGCATGGAGACGAAAAAGCTTTTATTCGTACTTTTTGAATAAAAATCTATTATTTTGCAAATATCTCGAACTGATATAATTAAAAGGAGGATATACCTCATGGAAGATGAAAAAGAAGATGGGAAAAAGAGTTTTGTAGTAAAGGATAGGCGCATCTTTAACGAATCGGGAGACGTACGTGAGGAGGAATCTCAGAAAGTTAAAGAAACGGACCCCGGGGATAAAAAACAAGAAGAGCAGACACCGCCGAAGACGGAACAACAAAGACAGGAAGGTGAGGAAGCCTATCCGGAGGTCAACTTTACCAGCTTTGTATTTTCTATGAGTACCACGGCGATGTATCACTTCGGCGATTTTCCCGATCCGGCGTCCAAAGAAGTAAAGAAAAATTTACCGGCCGCAAAACAGACTATTGATATAATGGGCATGTTAAAAGATAAAACGGAAGGTAATCTCGATGAAAACGAAAAATCCATGTTAGAAGGCATACTTTACGAGTTGAGGATGAGGTATGTGAAGGAAAAAGCCGAACAATGATCAGGAGGGAACTATCACCGGCAAAGCTGAACCTGCATATCAGTGTACTTCGAAAGCGGGAAGACGGCTACCATGACATAGCAACCCTGATGCAAAAGATAAGTCTCTATGATGAAATGACATTTTCACCTATTAAAAGGGGCATCGTGGTGAAATGTCCGGGGAGTTCCCTTCCGGAAAATGAAAATAACATTATTTACAGGGCAGCGATGGCCATTTTTTCTTATGCTTCCTGTGCGTCCGGTATTGACATTACCATCAAAAAAAAAATCCCTGTTGCGGCGGGCTTAGGTGGTGGGAGTTCCAATGCGGCTGCGGCACTTATGACCATAAACGAGATGTTTGGTTTTCATATATGTACCGATGATTTAATGAAAATAGGGACAAAGTTGGGGGCGGATGTCCCCTTTTTCATTTATGGAAAGACGACGGCATGGGCTCTGGGTATCGGCGATCGTCTCCATACCGCCGGCAGTATTCCTCTTCTGTGGTTTGTTCTGATAACACCCCGTCTCGAAATTTCTACACAGATGGTTTATGAAAATATAAATTTAAGATTGACAAAAAGGACAATAAATTATACCATCCCGCAACTTCAGACAGTAAAAGATTTATTAAAAGAACTGCGTAATGATCTGGAAGAGGTGACACTGAATATGCATCCCTTCTTGCGGCAGTTAAAGGATCTTTTGCTGAAATTTGGAGCTCTTGGTGCTTTAATGTCGGGCAGTGGGCCGACTGTTTTTGGACTATTTTCAGATGCAGAGTCGGCACTAAAGGCAGGAAAGGCTTTGGAAAAGTCCGGCAAGGGAGCTTGGTCTGTATTTGTAGTGCACTCTATCTAATCGCCGTAAGTAATAAACCCTTGGCATAGGATTAATGACTTACGAGTTATGACTTAAAGGGATGGGGCGTCGTCAAGCGGTAAGACACAAGACTTTGGTTCTTGCATGCGGAGGTTCGAATCCTCCCGCCCCAGCCAGTTATTGTCTGGAAGGAATTTAAATGCTTGAGAGGATAAGAGTTTTTTCCGGTAACGCGAATCCGGCACTGGCGGAAAATATATGTAAAAATCTGGGAATATCTCTCGGAAGGGCCAATGTGAGCACTTTCAGTGATGGGGAAACGAGGGTAGAAATCAATGAAAATGTTCGGGGAATGGATGTTTTTATTATTCAGCCAACCTGTGCACCGGTCAATGTAACTTGTATGGAACTGCTCATCATGATTGACGCCATGAAAAGGGCTTCTGCAGATCGTATAACGGGTGTTATTCCCTATTATGGTTATGCCAGACAGGATAGAAAGGTGACTCCCCGGGCGCCGATTTCGGCAAAACTTATCGCCGATCTGATCACTGCGGCAGGGGCCAATCGTGTTCTTTCCGTGGATCTTCACGCCGGCCAGATTCAGGGATTTTTTAATATCCCCGTTGATAACCTGTTTGCCACTCCTATTCTTTTACAATACGCTAAGAGAAACTATACGGACGAAGTTGTTGTTGTTTCCCCCGATACCGGTGGGGTTGAAAGGGCGAGAGCGTTTGGAAAGCGTTTAGGAGCAACCCTTGCCATTATTGATAAAAGAAGAGAGGGAGCGAATGAATCCCAGGTCATGAACATCATTGGTAATGTGAAAAATAAAAAAGTGATCATTCTCGACGATCTTGTTGATACCGGGGGAACCGTGGTACAGGGAGCCGAGGCCTTGCGTGAGGAGGGTGCCACGGAAGTTTCCGTCTTTTGTACTCACCCCGTTCTTTCAGGGCCTGCCATAGAGAGAATTGAAAATTCCTGCATAAAAGAGTTTGTTGTCACAGATACGGTTCCTCTACAGGAAAAAGCGAAAACCTGCAGCCGCATCAAGGTCCTTTCTGTTGCCGGATTGCTCAGCGAGGCAATAAAAAGGATTTATTATAATGATTCGGTCAGCTCGCTTTTTAATTATTAAGAGGTAAAGGGAAAAATTAAGGTCTTCTGGTGAAGCTGATAGTCGGGCTGGGAAATCCTGGTAACCGGTACCAATTTAGTAAACATAACACGGGGTTTCTAGTCCTGGATAAATTGGCGCATCGTCAGAACATATCCCTCAGTCACAAGGGCTTTGACACATGTTTCGGCAAGGGGAAAATTGACGAGACTGCGGTTTTACTTGCCAAACCGCAGACCTTCATGAACCTTAGCGGTGTTGCGGTAAAAAAGCTTACTGATTACTTTAAAACAAATTTTGAGGACCTGATCGTCATTCATGACGACCTCGATCTGCCGTTTGAAACAATCCGCTTAAAGACAGGCGGAGGATACGGAGGGCATAAGGGATTAAGGTCTATAATAGATCGCCTTGGGGGGGCGGATTTTATCAGGGTTAGATTAGGAATAGGAAAGCCGCCTAATACGGCAATGACGGAAGAGTATGTCCTGGGGCGTTTTTCTGAGGAAGAAACGAGAATCTTACCTGACATTACCGGCCGGGCGTGTGATGCTGTGATGGAGATTATTTCATCCGGTGTTCATACGGCGATGAATAAGTTTAATGTCAGAGGGGTTACAAAAAACTTAGATGAGGAGGTATAAACAAAGGTTATGGGAGCTTTAGTTGATTATGCGGCATGGCTGGGTGTTTTGGGGTTGTTACTGGCATTTGCCATCTACAGGTATGTTGTCTCTTTTCCCCCGGGGAATAAGACAATGGTGGAGATCATGGAGAAGATTCATTCCGGTGCGATGATCTTTTTAAAGAGGGAGTATAAGATTATAGCTGTCTTTATGGTCATTGTTACTCTTATTCTCTACTTCTCCTTAGAATCAAAGATGTCGGCTGTTGCCTACGTCTCGGGGGCAATTTGTTCGATGCTGGCAGGAGTTTTCGGTATGCAGGCGGCAACGTACTCCAATGCCAGAACAGCAGAGGCAGCCAGGGAATCCGGCCAGGGCAAGGCCCTGACGGTGGCTTTCTACGGAGGGTCGGTTATGGGACTGTCCGTAGCCAGTCTCGGATTACTCGGAATGGGTATTTTCTTCTACTTCTTTTCCGGTAAAGATCCCTCGGTGATCAACGGTTTTTCTATGGGCGCCTCTTCCATCGCCCTCTTTGCCCGTGTGGGCGGCGGTATTTATACCAAGAGTGCGGATGTGGGGTCCGACTTAGTGGGTAAACTTGAAGCGGGGATCCCCGAGGACGATCCTCGGAACCCTGGAGTCATTGCGGATAATGTGGGGGATAACGTGGGGGATATTGCCGGTATGGGTGCGGACCTCTACGAGTCTTACTGTGGTGCCGTAGTTGCAGCCATCGCCATTGGTGCCACCATGGGCGCAAATAAGATGGTATGGATGTCCCTCCCCATGTTGTTTATCATGGCAGGATTTGTCTCGTCAGTTATCGGGATCGGCTTATTCAATTTCCTAAAGAACTTAAAACCCCAATCGGCCCTCAGTAATTCGCTGTATATCGCCGGGATTCTCTTTATTATCACCTCATTTTTCGTGGTAAAGTATTCCATGGCAAACATGACGGCGGAAGAGTTGAAAGCTGCGGGGATGATCAGTGCTTTGGGACCATTCTGGGCTAATCTCCTCGGTATTGTAGCCGGTATGTTGATCGGTGGCATTACGGAATACTATACCGGACGCGGACCTGTCATAAAGATAGCCGAGGCCTCCCAGACAGGAGCGGCAACAAATATTATCCACGGTCTTGCCGTCGGTTTTGAAAGTGTGGTGGCTCCTGTCTTCTTCATCGGCATCGCTACCTTGCTATCCTATCTCTGTGCCGGTCTCTACGGGATTGCCATTGCCGGCGTGGGAATGCTCGGTACCGTTGGTATGACCATGTCTGTGGACAGCTACGGACCGATAGCGGACAATGCCGGTGGTATTGCCGAACAGGCCAATATGCCCCCCCATACAAGGGAAATTACCGACGGACTGGATGCGGTGGGCAATACCACAGCAGCAATCGGCAAGGGATTTGCCATCGGTTCGGCGGCGCTGACCGCCCTGGCCCTGTTCGCCGCTTACGCCTCCACGGTGAGAACTTTCCCCGGCTTTGAGCACTTTACACTTGACCTCACCAAGGCGCACGTGATCACAGGCGCATTCTTCGGTTCTCTGTTCCCCTGCATGTTAGCTTCACAGACGATGAAAGCGGTAGGAAGCGCGGCCTTTGACATGGTTAACGAGATAAGGCGGCAGTTCAGAGAAATCCCCGGTCTTATGGAGGGAAAGGTGTCTCCCGATTCGGACAGGTGCGTGGATATTGCTACCACCGGCGCACTTAAAAAGATGATCGTTCCGGGAATTTCTGCCGTGCTGGCACCGGTCCTGGTGGGAATATTTGTCGGGCCCGAGGCCCTGGGAGGATTCCTTGCCGGAGCAACCTTAACCGGTGTGGTCCTGGCTCTTTTTATGGCCAATGCCGGCGGTGCCTGGGATAATGCAAAGAAATACGTGGAACAGGGAAACCTGGGAGGCAAGGGTTCCGACGTACACAAGGCAACCGTTATTGGTGATACGGTGGGTGATCCCTTTAAGGATACATCAGGTCCCGCCATGAATATCCTGATCAAGTTAATGTCCATAGTGGCCCTTGTTACGGCACCGGCTATTATTGCTGTCTATAAGATGATTTACTACTAATTCAGGATTGTTTATCCTACTTTCACCACCCTCCTACTAATCCGGGAGGGTGGTGAGATGGGAACCGGCGGCTAGGAAAGGTGGTAGAGGTAATTCCGATTTAGAATTGGAATAAGAGAATAATTGACTAACTTCTGATCCTCTTTTTTAATTCCTTTATTAGTGTTGAGCAGATCTGGTTTGTATCAGCGACTATTGCCACGTCGGCCATTTTCATCATTGTCGCGTTTACATTTTTATTTATGGCGATGATAAATCCGGCGTTGCTTAATGCTGCCGTATGCTGAATAGCGCCACTGATACCGAATGAAAAAAGGACCTTGGGTCTGATGTGCTTACCGGTCTGACCTACCAGAGCTTCTTCGTCCACCCAGTTTGCATATACTACAGGACGTGTTGCTCCGACTTCACCGCCTAAAAGTTGAGCAAGTTCGAATAGGTTTTTATAATTTTTCTTGCTTCCCATTCCCCGCCCTCCGCAGACTACAACCCTCGCGGCTTCTATTTTTTGTCCTTTTTTCTGCCAGCGTTTGGAGCTGATCAGGCGGACTTTTTCTTCCGGAAGATATTCAGGCAAAGCGATACGTATAACTTCACCTGATGCATTGTAATCGTGAGGGATCTCCTGGAATGTTCCCGGCCTTACCGTTGCCATCTGTGGTCGGCATTCTGGAGTTACGATTTCTGCTATCAGATTTCCTCCAAAGGCCGGTGCTATTTGGACCAAAAGGCCATCATCATTGATTTCCAATCCTATACAATCCGCTGTAAGCCCCGTCTTAAGCTTTTTAGCCAGTTTTGGGGCAAACTCACGTCCGAACATCGTTGCTCCAATTAAGACTAATTCAGGTTTATATGTCGTTATTAACATTTCCATCAAAAAGCTATAGGTCTCTATACTATAGTTTTCGAGCTGCGGGTGTTCTATTACATATACTTTTTGAGCGCCGTGTGCGATATACTCTCCCACCCATTCGCTTACGTTATTGCCTAACACAACAGCGCAAACCGAGGCATTAATTTTGCCCGCAAGTTCATTTGCCCTCGACAGAAGCTGGAGTGTCACACGGTTTTGAAAGTAGTTCCGGTAATCCCCGAAAATCCAAATACTGTTCTTTTTTTCACCCATAGCGTTATTCGTCTGTTTTGAGATCTTTTCCTATTGCCCCGCCTATTTTGTCGTCAAACCTGTAAAAAAGTTCTTCAACGATTTTTTCAGGTGAACCTCTCAGTATGATATTTGTTTTCTTTGCAGTAGGAGGGTATACATTTAAAATTCTTGTGGGCGATCCTTTTGTTCCTATTTTTTCGGCATCAAGCCCCAGTTCATATGCATTAAGGCTAATAATATTTGCTTCATCAAATGCTTTCTGTATGCCTTGCATGGGGACGTAGCGGGGAAGGAATTCCTGGGTAGTTATGGTTACCAGTCCGGGTAGATCCATTTCCAGAGTTTCAAGAAAGTTGTCGGAAAGACGCTTCACCCGTAGAGTTTTTCCTGAAAGCTTAAGATCATGAGCATTAGCCACGCCGGGAACTTTTAACTCTTCAGCAAGCTGGGGACCGACATGGGCGGTTTCACTGTCGCTGGTAGAGCATCCGCAAAGCACAAGATCAAAATCAGGACATTTTTTTATAATAGCTTTTGCCAACGTATAGGAGGTGATAAAGGTATCTGCTCCTGCCATAGCCTTATCCGTCAATAGAATTCCGCTATCGGCGCCCATTGCCTGGGCTTCATACAAAACCTCTTTTGCCATTGGTGGTCCCATCGTTAAAACAACAATGTGGCCTCCATGCTTTTGTTTAAGCCTCAATGCAGCTTCAAGAGCATGTTTGCAGGCCGGATTGATCATCCCTTCAGACAAGTTCCTCTGGAGTGTCCCTGTCTGAGAATCCCACGGCAATTCAGACACCAATGGAACCTGTTTTATACACACAACTATTTTCAGGATATTTTTCATGTTCGTTTTGTCAATACAGCACGGGATATGACCATTCGCTGCACTTCGCTTGTTCCTTCGTAAATTTCGGTTACTTTAGCGTCCCGAAAATAACGTTCCACATCATACTCTTTACTATAGCCATATCCTCCATGAATCCGAACAGCCAGGCCGGTTACGCGGGAAGCAACAGAACTGCAATACAATTTCGCCATCGCAGCTTCCATGCCGAAGGGATGGCCCATATCTTTCACGGCGCATGCCCGGTACGCGAGGAGCCTTGCAGCATCGATTTCAGTTGCCATATCGGCAAGATAATTCTGTATAGTTTGAAATGAAGAGATAGGTTTATTGAACTGATAACGTTCCTTTGAATATCTTATAGAAGCTTCAAAAGCGGCCTGAGCAATTCCAAGAGCCTGAGCGGCGATTCCGATCCTTCCTGCATCGAGTGCGGCAAGCCCTATCTTCAAACCGTCTCCGGGTTTCCCAAGCATAAAATCCTTGTGTAGCCTGCAATCCTCAAGAAAAAGGGATGAAACCGGATTTGCCCGCATCCCGCAAAGGTCTTCAATCTCTCCGATGGAGAAACCGGGTGTTTGTTTTTCGACTATAAAGACACTTGCGTTATTTTTTTGTTTCTTGAAGTCGGTTACTGCGAAAATCAATGCAAGATCACAAACGCCACCGTTTGTGACAAATATCTTTGTTCCGTTAACCACGTAATGATTACCGTCTTGTACGGCATTTGTTTCCACACCTCCCGCATCAGATCCTGCATTTGCCTCGGTAAGGCAAAAGGCCCCTATGTTTTCTCCGCTTGCCAGTTTTGGAATGAAACGTTTTTGCTGGTCTAAAGTTCCAAAACGTAAAACAGGGTAAATACAAACACTGTTATGGACAGACACACACAGCCCTATAGCGGCACAGACACGTGAAAGCTCCTCTATTATAATTGCATAACTGATGCTGTCCATTCCGGAACCGCCGTATTTTGGTGGTACCTGAATTCCAAAAAAATTCAGCAGACGCATCTTCTGAATTACTTCCACAGGAAAGCGGGCCTCTTTATCAACTTCATAGGCAAGCGGACCCAGCTCGGCTTCTGCAAAATTACGCACGGTTTTTCTTACAAGCTTATGCTTCATGCATGGATTGAAGTTCACGGTCTTATCCTTCCTTCAAACCTTATGCCATTTTTTAATTTTTCGGGGTAAGTTGATACCTTAATAATCTTGATATTGTCAATAGTTGTGGATGAAGAATTTTTAACATATTTTTGTTCTCCGAAATCACGCAGCCTTTCCTTTGATTTCCAACAATTCTCCCCTAAGACCTGGCAGACGGTACTGCGTTTATTAGTACCGGAAGCTGCTTTAAAGATTGAACAGAATATGTCGGAAGTCGGTGGCCCAAAAAACCTGTTCACTGCAAGGAGCAAAGTCATACGGAGCATTATCACTCACAGGCATAAGTATTCAAAAACCGATGTGAATGAGATTACTTTGTTGATCAATACAAGCTTGAAAGTGCATTTACTTATTTTGTGAAGAACGGGACCTGATATCTTTCTTTAAACGCTTTACCAGTTCCTCTATAAGTGTATAAGGGTCGGATTCTTTGGAGATCAGCTTTTCTATCATATGTTCGAATTCACCACTTTCAGTGAGTTCTCTCAAGATCGGTTCAAGGATCAAGGTGCGGAGAGCTTCTTTGATCTCAACCATCATTTTTCTGCGGAGGCGATCGACTAAAAGCTGACTGTCTTTTAAATGCCCATAATGCTCATTGATCTTGCCTGCTAATTCTGCAATCTTTGCTCTAAAGGGGACCTGGTCAAATATGTTTTCCACCATAATCACCGGAGGTCTCCATCCGCCCGGGAAGTCATGTGCCATATTAAGCATGGTTTCAAGCAGGGCATGTAGCTGTTGCGCACCATCTCGGTCTGCTTTGTTGATCACGAAAATATCAGCGATCTCCATGATTCCAGCCTTCATTAGCTGTATTTCGTCTCCCATGCCGGGTACAAGAACCACAATGACGGTATGGGCATGGTTGATGACTTCTACTTCCTGCTGTCCCGTACCTACAGTCTCAACGAGAATGATATCTTTCCCCATGGCATCGAGAATATGAATGGCATCACCAACCGCATTGGATAGACCTCCAAGTGCCCCTCTTGTCGCCAGACTCCTGACAAACACCTCAGGATCCTCTGCATGTTTTTGCATGCGTATTCTATCGCCAAGAATGGCTCCGCCGGTGAAAGGACTGGTCGGATCTACCGCCAGAACTCCAACGGTCTTATTCTTTCCTCTGTATGATGTAATCAGAGCATCGGTAAGGGTACTTTTTCCCGCTCCCGGTGAACCTGTGAGGCCTATAATATGGGCCTTACCCGTATAAGGAAAAATGTGTTTAACTGTCTGCTTTGCTTCCGGAATACAGTCTTCCAAATTTCTGATCAGTCGAGTGGCTGTACGCACATCCCCTTCTCTTATTTTTTTTGCTTTTTCCTTTTCCATAATTAAAACTCTTGTTTCCCCTTTCTAGGATATATTGAATACCAAATGTTTTAAGACCTTGGAGCTACATGATTCTTGACCCATTCCACGATTTCTGTGAGTGGAGTACCGGGAGTGAAAATTGCCTTGAGACCGGCATTGTAAAGCATCTTAAAATCCTCATCAGGTATTATACCCCCGCCTATGACTATAACATCATTAGCTCCCTGTTCCTTCAATAATTCTGCAACCTTAGGGAAAAGGTACCGATGGGCACCTGAAAGGCAACTCAGGCCAACCATATCCACGTCTTCCTGTATTGCTGCGGTAGCAATCTGTTCAGGGCTCTGATGGCAACCCGTGTAAATAACTTCAAAACCTGCCTCACGGAAACATCTGGCCAGGATCTTGGCGCCACGGTCGTGGCCGTCAAGACCCGGCTTTGCTACCATGACACGAATTTTCCTCTGGGTCATTTTATTTTCCTTAAGTAATTACTCATTATCTTTCAAAGGTTTACCTCTCTGTAGCTGATTAGTAATATCCAGGGTCACGGTACTCGCCATAAACCTCCCGGTACACATCACAGATTTCTTGAACAGTCGTCAGGTTTTTAACGGCTTCAATACAGAAAGGCATAACATTGTCTCCTCTTTTACAAGCATTTTTTAGGTCATCGAGACATCTGCGGACTGCGCGATGGTCACGCCTTCTGCGTACGGAATTTAATCTTTTGATCTGCTCTTTTTCAACACTATCGTCTATTTCTACACGTGGAATAGTCGGCTCTTCGGTTGTCGCGTACTTATTGACGCCGACCATAACTTTCTCGTCCATTTCAATCTGTTTCTGGAAGGTATACGCTGCATCGGCTATTTCCATTTGCGGGAATCCTTCTTCAATAGCCGCTACCATACCCCCCATGTCGTCAATTTTATGGATATATTCCCAAGCTGCCTCCTCCATTTCGTTGGTCAGAGCCTCTATGAAGTACGATCCGCCCAGAGGGTCAATGGTATTGGCGACACCGGTTTCTTCCGCAATTATCTGCTGTGTTCTCAACGCTACTTCCACGGCCTGCTCTGAGGGGAGACACAAAACCTCATCGAGGGAATTGGTATGGAGGGACTGGGTTCCTCCCAGCACGGCAGCGAGAGCTTCAACGGCTGTCCTGACAACATTATTGTACGGTTGCTGGGCTGTGAGTGAACATCCTGCCGTCTGGGTATGAAATCGCATCCAACATGATCTTGGATTTTTGGCTTTGAAACGGTCGCGCATGATCTTGGCCCACATCCTTCTGGCAGCCCGCATTTTGCAGATTTCTTCAAAGAAATCTATGTGAGAATTGAAGAAGAACGATAATCTGTGGGCAAAGTCATCCACATTAAGCCCCTTGCGCTGTATGACATCTTCTACATATTCTATGCCGTTACGAAGGGTGAAAGCAAGTTCCTGGACCGCTGTGGAACCGGCTTCCCTTATATGATAACCACTTATGCTGATCGTATTCCATCTGGGGACGTACTTCGTGCCGAATTCTACGGTATCGCTGATCAGCTTTACAGACGGTTCGGGGGGGCACATGAGGGTCTTCTGTGCCATGAATTCCTTTAGCATGTCATTCTGGATAGTACCGCCGATTTTGGAGAGAGGTACGCCTTTTAGTTCGGCCACAGCGCAGTACATTGCCCAGACTACTGTAGCCGGCGGATTGATAGTCATCGAGGTGGTCACCTTGTCCATGGAAATTCCTTCCATAAGGGTTAATAAATCTTCCAGGGTATCGATGGCAACACCACACTTGCCGCATTCACCGCGGGCTTTGGAAGAATCACTGTCATAACCCATAAGAGTTGGAAAATCGAAGGCTGTGCTGAGGCCTGTCTGCCCCTCTTTCAGTAGCAGGTGCCAGCGTCTGTTGGTGTCTTTGGCAGTACCCATACCGGAAAACATCCGGAACGTCCAGCACTTTCCCCGATAGCCGGTGATGTGATTACCACGCAGGAAAGGAAAATCGCCAGGAGCACCAATATCTCTGACAAAATCATTATCTTGGATATCTTCAGGGGTATAGAGCCTTTTGATTTCAAAGTCGGATATCGTAGACCGCCGGGTTTTCTGATCCGGTGCCGTGCCTACAATTTTCCTCACCTCGTCCTCCCACTTTTTAGTAAGTTCTCTGGATTGATCGATCAGTTCTTTAGTAAAGTACATAAGACGCTTACCTCGCTTTAATCACTTGAGATCATTTCTTCTTTAAGAAACAAAATATTTTCAAGTGACTAAATTTCCATGCCTTTTATAAAAAAATAACTAATAGCTCAAAGGCGTTATGTTGTCAAGTTATATCACAGTTCATTTTTTGCCTTGACGATAACTTCTTTATTTGTTATCTACCGGAAGTCGTTTTTTAAAATAGAGCCCAAGCCAGACCATTTCCCCTTTTCCATTTCCGGGGATACTTATTTATTGACTGATAGTAGTTATGAATATAGTGTTCCCCAGAAATTCCCCAAACCGCTGATGTCTAATGCCATCATTTCTATAAGGAAGAGCGCTCTGTTTCGTAGAAAGAGTTGTGAAGCCTACAGGCCGAGATATAGAGGTGAAGAAATGGAAGTGGCTCCATAGATAACGAATAATTTTATATAATTTTATTGGAATTCGGAGTAATAGAGGAGGAAAAATCGTGAAGGAAGAATCTCTAGAAATGTTTGTCAGCAAGCTCTACGATATGAATAAACGTACTGTGGAGTGTCTTGATCTTTTACAGAGTGCCTTTATCCACAACTCCCTAAAATCATTGGACGCTTCTGAGTCAAAGGCAAAGGAGACACACCAGACTGAAAAGAGCCTAACGCAAGAACTTATTGAAAAATTAAAGAACAATCCGGATGCATTTGTGTATGTTTCTGTTCCCGGTCATTTAGAGAGGGTCGGAGATTACCTGGAGGATATCATTGGCTGTCTGAGGACAAAGGTCAAGGACGGTATTCTATTCAGTGACAGGGCAATATCGGAGGTGACTTTCCTTATGCAAAAGATTCAGGAAGTCTTAAAGAATATAGGCGACATTATAATGACAAGAAATGTGGTACTAGGGACATATGTGAAAGAATCGCAGACGGAAATAAGTAAAAGTGCCAATGGATTCGCGACGATGCATGAAGAGCGGCTTATCGAGGGGTTGTGCACACCAAGGGCATCTTCGTTGTTTCTTGATATTATAGATGCAGCCAAAGGAATAGCATGGCATACTAAAAAGATTGCTGAAAAGCTGACCACATGATTTTCCCTTCGCCATTATATGAGCACTTAGAAAGAAGCTTTTTATATTTTTGTTGATAATATTAGATGTCACACAGCTAGCTAATTGATACTTTTAAAAAGCATGGGGGATTGAGCAAAAGGCGTAACTTTCCAGTAATCCCTTTTTGCCTTGACGATAACTTGTTTATCTGTTATCTCACAAGAAATATCGGATAAGTGAAGCCCAAGCCAAAAAGAGGAGATAGACACCATCTTTAAGTAATGGGGAGAACAGGACTTTTTCCCGATGAAGTGTTGTGAGGAGGCTTATAATAATGTCAGAGCTGTCCGTGTCGAATCCTCTCTTGTCCGGCGGGGCAGAAAACCGATGCGCGAGTATATCTGTGTTCTGATTGAGCACGGGGCAGGGCTTTTTGAGCTTGGTGTTTATGCAGATTAAGACATTGGTAAGAAGAATCTCTGGGGTGGAGAAGTTTATACAAAAATTAGATGATGGGTCTGGCCGGAAGATTCTCGTAGACTGGGTACCAAAGGTGGTACTATAGGAGAAGTATCATATCGAAAATGTCAGGGAAAATATATAAACAAAAATAAGGAGGAAGCTTAATGAGTATGGAAGTCACGTCCCCTATGCCGGGAACTATTCTGGAAATTTTGGTAAATATTGGCGATCAGGTAAAGGAGGATCAAGAGCTGTGTATTCTTGAGGCTATGAAGATGGAAAACCAGATTTATGCACCTTCGGACGGAAAGGTTGTAGAAATAAGGATCAAAGAAAATGACAAGGTTGATACAGATCAGATATTAATAGTTCTTGAATAATTAGTCTTAAAAGTATGATAATCCCGAATTACTTTATTGATTAATTCGGGATTGTTATTTAACGAGGAAAATGTCCCGGTCTCTGTCCTGAAAATAAACATAATTATACACATCTTTATCGGTAGAAGCATATATCTCCTCGCCCTTTGCTCTACAGACCGAACAACTCTGTCCCGGAATAATAACGGCAAAGATACTGTTTCCCGTATCGGCGATGGAATCAATCGTTACCAGACCGCCACAATCGCGGCAAATACTGACAGTTTCTTCCTGCTGTTCTCTGATACCGTCGGTGTCGTAATAGATAGGCTTTTTTCGTTTTATGTATTCTGCATTTCCGATCAGTTCTTCCCTCATTAGATCCCTTTGCTTCCAGAGAGTATAGATTTCTGCTGCTTCCTTTTCTATATAACGGCTGATCTCGCCGGACTGTCTGATAGTAAGAGGGGCATAGTCCGGTTCCCTGACATGGCTGTAATCAAGACCTGCCATTGCCAAAATTATACCAACGTTAACATAGGGAAGGGCTTTTTCAATAGAGTATCCTCCTTCGAGGACAGCGATGTGAGGCGAGAGTCTGTCATTCAACAGGGCATACCCTTGGGCGCTAAAGGACATATCAGTAAGTGGATCCGAATAATGGTTATCCTGTCCTGCCGAATTAATAAGGAGATCAGGTTTGAATTCACTTAGAATGGGCAGGATTACATGATCCAAAATGTACAGGAAGCCTTCATCCGACGTTCTGGGTGGTAGAGGTATATTGACAGTAGTACCGAGGGCATTCGGGCCACCGAATTCGTTAGTGAAACCGGTTCCGGGATAGAGTGTCCTTCCATCCTGGTGAACAGAAATAAACAGAGTATTAGGGTCATTCCAGTAGATGTCCTGAGTTCCGTCTCCGTGATGACAGTCGGTATCTACAATGGCAACCCGCTTGGGGCCATAATGATTTCTGATGTATTCGATCATTATGGCCTCGATATTGACGTTGCAGAAACCACGTGCACCATGGACGACCAGCATTGCATGATGACCTGGCGGCCTGACTAGAGCAAATGCGTTGTCTACCTCTCCCTTCATAACTTTTTCCGCTGCCGTTATTGCCCCACCTGCCGAAATGAGGTGTGATTCAGTGATAACGCTTTTCACGTCGGGGACACAGATGTGAACACGTCTGACGTCATCAATGGCAGCTATTCCTGGTTTAAATTCAATTATATTATCAAAGTCAAGAAGTCCCTCTTCAAATATCTGATCCTGCGTGTAGAGAAGTCTCTCTTCCCTCTCCGGGTGAGTCGGAGAAATTGCCCAGTCAAAAGCAGGGAAAAAGATAAGGCCTGTCTTTTTTTTCTTTTTCAGCATGTTACAATATTACACTCCGTTTCTTAGAGAAGCTACAAGGCCCGGTTTAATTTGAACCTTGATTCTTATATTCTTACCGGTCGTAGAGAACCCTCTTACGATGTTGAACTCCTGATCTTCAGTGACATCCATTTCAAGGTCTTCATCTCTTGCCCCCATTTTTATCGCCTTTTCTCGGAGCTTCTCTTTACCGATTTTGATGGCATCTTTCCGTGTAAATCCTGGTGAAATGTGAATTCGTTCTCCTTCCTCACCGACAGTTACAATACCCTGTTCGGTATCGGCAAAGATCGTTATTTCCGCTGTTGTTCGCGCCAGAGCTGCCCCTATGGCATTTGCGACTTCCGCGTGTTCGGGAATATGAACGGGACAACCTATCAGCTCTCCGAGGCGGGAGGACATAGGCCGTGCTGGACCACCTACCACGTACAGTATCGTCGGTTTTAATTTTCTACCTTCAAGTATCTCATGTATCGTGTAGACAGGTTTATTGTTGATTGTTTCAATTTCAGCAAGGACAGCAGAAACGATCATTCCGCATGTTTGTTCGAAAATAGCCTTCGCCGCTTCTTCAACGCTACAGTGCATATCCCGGGCTATCTGCAAGAAGGCTTCCTTTGCCCTCAACTTATCACCGATCGAGGTCAGGCCGATGATGATCATTGCATCCGTCGGCGTGGGGGAAGGTCCCCCAAAGGCGGCAGCCGGTCCTTCTCTCTCAGGGCCGATAATGGTCTTACCATTTTCACATCTGATCCTGCTGTCACCTCCCACACCGAGAGACTTTATCCGCAGTCCCCTGATCAGGGTTTTATGCTCTGAGATAGTGATACCCAATGCCTCCAGAAGAGGAACTCCCTCTGCAAAAACGGCAATATCCGTAGTTGTGCCACCGATGTCGAGAGCAATAGCATCTTCCTTACCGGGAACCATGCTCAGGATACCCATGATACTGGCAGCGGGACCGGAAAGTATTGTCTGAACAGGAAATTCTCCAGAGGGGATAATATCAAAGGTTCCCCCATCCGCCTTAAGGATGTAAACGGGGGCAGAGATATCTCTTAAATGCATTAAATTTGAAACTTGGTTTAAAAAGTTGCTGTATATCTCACGAATTGCTTCGTTGAGGAAGGTTGTTGATATACGCCGGGTGAAGTTAAGATGTCCGGAGATGCGGTGACCGAGGGATATATGTCTTACATGGGCATTGATTATTCCCTCGATATCTATCTCCTGGCATGGGTTCCTTGTGGAAAATTTACCCACAATACCGCAATGGTCAATCCCGTCCCCTTTGAAATACTCACCAATCCGGGATACACTATCCCGATCAATTCCGGTAATCTCGATACCACGGTGATTGACATAACCGGATATAAAATGGCAATCTTCATTGATGCGTAAAAGCGAAGGTGGAAGTCCTGGACCGTTGACCAGAATCATTCCCACCCTGTCGGTCTTGCCCTGAACAATGGCATTGGTGGAAATGGTGGTGCTGAGAACGACTTTTTTCAGCATTTTAGGATTTTCTTCCTTTAAAATGCTGTTTGTTACTTTCCATAGCGAGTCAAGCAGATCTTTCTCATTCGTAAGGACCTTTGACTTCTTCTTTATCATGAAATTTTCTATGAGGACTGCATCTGTATGCGTACCACCTACATCAATGCCCAGGATCATCATGCCATTATTTTTATTCATTTTATGTGAATTATTCGCTCTTTACTTCCATTACAAAGCAAAGCTATGAAGAGTATTTTTTTCTTATAGTTGTTAAATATATAATGCTAAATTTATCTTGACAAGGTAAAAAAAAGGCGTATCGTTCCTAATATTGGGTGATAAAGATATCATCCCCCATTAGAATGGGAAAATTCTGAAAGGAGGTGAAAGTGTAAATGAAGAAGGTACTAGTCGTTATTTTTTCGTTGCTTCTCTTTGTCACATTATCATTTGTAGTAACTGGCTGCAAAAAACAAGAAGAGTCAACGCCGGAAGTTGTAACTGAAGAACCTGCCCCTGCAGCACCTGCTGTAGAAGCGGCACCCGCGATGCCAGCAGCACCTGCTGACCAAGCGGCACCCGCTGAGCAAGCTCCGGCACCAGCACCAGCACAATAATCTGCTAATCCGGTGGTACTGTAATATCGAAAACCTGAAAAAAACTTGCCGAGCATTCAGAAATTTGAGAATGCTCGGTTTAGTTTTTAAAGCCTTTTGTTCCTTGAAATGATGGTTCTTTAGCATTAAAAACAAAAATCCAGAGCAACGGGAAGGTGAGATTATGACTGCGAAGGACGGTAATTTTATAAAAGGTCTATTCATCGGTGGATTGGTCGGCGCTATTATAGGTATTCTGTATGCCCCCAAAAGTGGGAAGGAGACGCGTGAGGATATCGTTAGAAAATCTGAAGAAATAATAGCAAAGGCAAAAGAGGAGTATGAGTGGGCGCTGGAAAAGAGTAAAAAGGCCTACGAATCGACAATCAGACGCGCAAAAGAGTTACAAGTATCGGCAAAAGAAAAGGCGGAAGATGTAGGGGCTAAGTTGAGCGATTTAGCTGAACGAGGGAAAGAATCACTTCAGGATAACAAAGGTCGTTTGAAAAAAGCGATTGACGCCGGAGTTGAAGCCTTTAAAGAAGAAAAAGATAAGAGTCTATCCTGAAAAAATTCAGGGCACATGTGGTATCTTTCATTTTAGCCTAAAAGTAGTTAATATCTAAAAAGTACAAAAAATATATAGTCTAACTGCTTGATTTGGAAGCATTTCTCCAGTGTAAAGAAAGTTGCCTTAGTCTAAGACGGTTAGCTGCTTATGGAGAGCGACGATAATAAAAGGAGGATTTTATGGACTTGGAGATGAGTTTAGTTGTTTTAAATATACTATTCTTTATTGTTATCGCATTCTCCATTCCTTTCCTTTTGCAACTCTGGCGGATGGCAAAAAACATCGCCATAACCCTGCAAACAATTAATCAGAGTTTACCCGGTATTATGCAAAATGTGGAAGAGGTTGTTTCGAACATCAACAGTGCAACACAAACGGTAAATGGCCACATTGAAGATATGTCATCCTCTGTAAAAAAAATTCAGGATACACTGGTTCTCGTCGCTGATTTAGCGACCATGATAAGGCTTCCCTCTTTAAAGAAATTTGTGACTCTATCCGCCTTTCTAAAAGGTGTACGTGTTTTTCTAAGCGTTTTCCGCTCTACCTGTTGAATCTATCTGAGCATATTTCTAACTATCTGAGACAATTGAAAATTGACTGTATCAAGTCTCAAGATCTTTGATACGCCTTTCATGGAAAAAATTTCAGTTCTTCAAAGGTTTTTGATTTTAAATGGAGGCAAAAGGGTGTGTCAAGGGTAACATACGATAATAAAAACAAAAGGATCCGTACCCACACCGTGACCGAAAAGCCAAGGGCGGTGAGATCAGTGGAGGACGTAGTACGGGAAATCAAAAAAGGGTACCAGGACAGGGAGGATTACCGGGAACGGGCTCTTAACTTTTATGGTCTGATATGTGCCCGATGCGGCAGGGAGTTTGACGAAACCAACAGGCAATTATTGACAGTTCACCACAGGGATGGTAACCATCACAACAATCCATCAGATGGAAGTAACTGGGAAAACCTCTGTGCCTACTGCCATGAGGATGTTCATAGCAGATCTCTCCTTGGAGAATATCTGCAAGGATCAGACGGGACAGTTGAACATTCTCTTGTGTATGAAGATGAAAATAGTAAAAAGACTGGATCTGGCCTGGGAGTTCTGGGAGAGAAATTGAAAAAAGCGATGGAAAAGAAAAAAACACCCTCTGATTATTGATCGCTGCAGGAGGTCGTAAATGTAGAGGCTATTAGGCTATGATGGAAGCCTAATGGAAGGTGTATCAAAAGAAGAACGGAGGCCTTACTCGTCGTATATCACGACGCACGTTATAAATCATAGAATTTTTGACTCGCAACTTTTGAACCCTGTCCCCTACTTTATGATTACCTTCAGGTTGTCCTCCTGCGAAACTGTTTTGTCTCCCACCGATGTTCCGCAGAAGGCACACATGTATTCGTATTTATCGCCGTTGGAAAGGATAAGGAGTAGTCTCTTTCTGACAGGGACCGCCCTCTTGCATTTCGGGCAGAAAAGCTCTGTAGCATCAAAATCTTTATAAGTTTCCCCGTTCATAATCCATCCTATAATTTACTAAATAAAACATCAATCATATATCTCCCAATTTTTGACTTACGACTACAAATCATCTATTACCGGTATTTTTTCTGCGTTTTCCAGCCAGACTGTAGCCTCGCTATCACTCGGAGCCCTGTAATCACCTCGTGGTGACAGGGAGCCTCCTGATCCGACCTTCGGGCCATTGGGAACGCATGACCGTTTGTACTGGCTGATCTTAAAAAAACGGTAGAGATAAACATTAAGCCAGTGTTTGATCTCTCCAATGGTGTATTCATGTTTTTTCTCTTCCGGTATATCCGGCCAGATCCCGATGTTTTTATCTCTCCATGCACAGTAGGTCATGAAGGCAATCTTTGTGGGAAGATAGCCAAACCTCGTGGTGTAGAAATTGTTAAAGTCCTGTAACTCATAAGGACCGATGACCGCTTCGGTCTTCTGGCCAGGTTGATCCCCATCTTGCACAGGAATCAGCTCGGGGCTGATTTCAGTATTAAGGATTGCAATAAGGATATCGGATGTATCCGGCGAAAATTGCCCCGATAGGGCGACCCAGCGGATAAGATGCTGTATCAGTGTCTTGGGTACGCCGGCATTGACATTATAGTGTGACATGTGGTCACCGACGCCATAAGTACACCAACCGAGAGCCAGTTCGCTTAAGTCTCCGGTACCGACGACAAGAGCATTTCTCATATTGGCAATCCGGAACAAATGAGAAGTCCTCTCACCCGCCTGTACATTTTCAAAGGTGACATCGTAGATTTTTTCTCCTGCTGCATAAGGGTGGCCGATATCTTTGAGCATCTGTATGCAAGCCGGTTTAATGTCAAGCTCGTTAGCCTCCACGCCTAATGCCTCCATTAATTTCAGGGCATTGGTGTAGGTTTTATCTGTAGTGGCAAAACCGGGCATGGTGTAAGCCTTGACATTGGTCCTTGGCAGATTCAAGAGGTCCATGGTTCGGGCGGCGACGATAAGGGTCTGTGTGGAGTCCAACCCTCCAGATATCCCGATCACCACATTTGGTATACCGGAGGATTTCAACCTCTGGGCCAGTCCTTGGATCTGGATATTATAAGCCTCGTAGCAACGCAGCTCCCTTTTGACGTGATCTGCAGGGATATAGGGGAAACGTGAGTATTCACGGGTGAGCAACATCCGCCCTTCGGGGAGATCAACAGAGAATGAGACTTTCATAAAGTCCATAAGTCTCTCCCTGTGGGTACGGGCATTCTGGCCAAAGCTGTTCTGACGCATCCTGTCCTGGGCAAGTCGATTCAGATCGACATCTGCGTAGATTACCTGAGGTTTTTGTAAGAATCGCTCCGATTCTGTAAGGAGATCTCCGTTTTCATAGATCATAGCATGACCATCCCATGCTAAATCAGTAGAAGACTCTCCCGGACCGGCTGCAGCGTAGAGGTATGCTGCTAAACAGCGGGCGGACTGATTGGCCGCCAGATTGTGGCGATATTCTGATTTTCCTACCGTGATATTGGAGGCAGAAAGGTTCCCGATGATTGTTGCCCCTGCTAAAGCGGCGAAGCTTGATGGGGGAATGGGTACCCAGAGATCCTCGCATATCTCGAGATAGAAGCGGAAATGTTTTATGCTTTCCACATCAAAGATAATGTTGGCACCGAAGGGGATATTCTCCTGTCCGCAGAGATCGACCTTTTTTACAAGAGCCTCTTCGGCAGGGCTGAACTGGCGCCCCTCATAGAATTCACGATAGTTTGGGAGATAGGATTTGACGGCAACACCAAGGATACGACCACGGTAGATAACAATACCGCAGTTGAAGAGACGGCAGTCAATCTGCAGTGGTGCGCCGACGACCAGAATCATGTTTAATCCACAGGTTTCCGTGATTATATGTTCAAGAGCATCAAGGGTACCCGTGAGTAGAGCATCCTGCTGGAACAGGTCTTCGTTGGAGTAGGCTGATATTCCCATTTCCGGAAAGATGGCAAGGATAGCCTGGTTGGCGGCGGCCTCCTCTGCTAATCTTAGCGTGGCTAAAGCGTTAAAAGACGTATCCGCTATTCTCATCTCAGGTAGACATACAGCTACCTTAATGAATCCGTGATGGTAAAGATTAAAGAATTGTTTTGAAACACCCGTTTCCATATTACTTACTCTTTCTCTACACAGGCATAAGCACTGTGGTTATGGATACTTTCAAAGTTCTCCGTCTCTACACTATACCAGGTAAAATTGTCTTCTCCCTTCAACTTTTCCGCTACACTTCTTACCACATCCTCGACAAACATGGGATTTTCGTATCCCTTTTCCGTTACATATTTTTCATCTACCCTTTTCAAGAGTGGATAGATCTCACCACTTGCTGAACCTTCTACCAGCCTGATAAGATCTTCTATCCAGAAAAACTTTTTAAATCTCACTTTTACCGTTACCATGCCTCGCTGGTTATGGGCTCCAAAGTTGCTGATCTCTTTCGAACAGGGACAGACTGTGGTGACCGGTACTACCACTCCAATAAGCAGATCAGTCTTGCTCCCGTGATTTGTGCCCAGGAAGCAACAGCGATACTCAAGAAGACTTTTAGCTTTCGAGACAGGAGCTGTTTTCTCAATAAAGTAGGGAAATTCGATTTCCATATGTGCCGACTCTGCCCGGAGTTTCTCTCTCACCCTTTCCAAGATGTTATGGAAGGTCTTAATGTTTATCTGTCCTCTGATTTCGTTTAATATTTCCACAAAGCGGCTCATATGCGTCCCCTTGAAATGATGGGGAAGATTGACATACATATTGATCGTTGCATTTACTGATTGTGTGCCATGGGTACGGTCAAGGACAATAATGGGATATTTGATTCCCTTAACTCCAACCTTTCTTATTTCTATATTTCTATTGTCGTTCTCGTTTTGAATATCAATCAATTTCAGTTATCTCGCCAAAAAGTAAAAACCTATTTTTCACCGGTGTAAGAAACCTTCGCATTATCTGATTCCCATACGATCACCTGCGACACCCTGACTCTTTGAAGATGAGCCTTTTCCGCAATCCCTTCATAGATGAACCGGGCAATATTTTCTGCCGAGGGGTTAACATCCTTGAAATACTTAATATCGTTGAGATATTTATGGTCAAGGGTTTCCAGTATGTCCTCGACCCACTCCTTCAATACCCGGAAGTCTATTGCCAGACCTAGCCGGTTCAAGTCATCAACTGCTATAGAAACCTCAACGGCAAAGTTATGCCCATGGAGTTCCTCACATCTGCCGCCTATTTCTTTGAGAATATGGGCAGCAGAAAACGATCTTTTTACCGCTACTTCATACATTAGATACTTTCTCCTAACTGAGGACTTCGCAAAAAAACGAAAATTGAATTCATAGAGCGCAAATTAGAATGTTTTTCGCAGACCATTTTTTCAGTGAAGCTGGAATTCATGTGCATGGGCAAAAAATATTTTCGAGTGCCTATCTAAAAATATAATTCCAAAACTCTCCAATTTATAGAAACTTACGTCTCTCTTATAACGATAATCACCGGTTCTTGTCAAGGCAAGAAATAGACGAGGAGTTATCTCTGTACCCGGAGAGATCTCGGTGTCTTACCCTTGGGTGATATTTACAGGTTATAGGTGAAAATCACCATTTTGGCTGCTTTTGGGAGAAGACTATTATCCCTTCGCAGAGGAAAGTAGGGCAGTCTATAAGCAAGTAACAACAGAGGGTAATATAACTTTCCCCCTGAAATAAAGGCAGCTGACCTCTCTTTGGCATGTTAGTTGCTTTAATAAGGGTCATCGTCTCTTAATTAATTGTTAAAAGTAAGGTTCAGCAGAGAATTATTCAAGACATAGATGGTAAAGGAGGTGATGGAAGGAAGCTGTTCTTTGTGAAACAATAGGAAACATCGAAAATCAAAAATAAACCAATCAAGAAAGGAGAAGCATTATGATGAAAGCATGTTACAAAACAAGAGGACAGAAAGGTTTTACATTGATTGAGCTGATGATCGTCATTGCTATCATCGGCATCCTGGCAGCCATTGCCATTCCGCAGTTCACCGCTTTCAGGCAGAGGGGTTATAACGCTGCGGCGAAGGCCGATGTGAAGAATGCCTACACGTCAACACAGGCGTATTTTTCTGACTACCCTTCAGCTACAATTGCCGTCATTGGTGATGTACAGAACGCGACTTATGGATTTAACCCGACAACGAATGTTACCACGACGGCAGCCGGTTCTATCAGTACATTGGTAGTTACATCAACTCATACAGCCAGTAACCCCGCGATAGTATATAACTGTACCGCTGCAGGGGTCATTACTCCATAATCAACGATCGTTTCGCTTTAAAGGGGTGAGGAAAATTCCTTGCCCCTTTTTTATGTCTTGTTCCACGGTAAATAGATTCTATTCTTGGTACCTCTGTAAGAAGTCGTAAAGTTGGTCAAAAGACGTCATAATTACTTAATACGATAAAGGTAATAGGGCTCTTCGGTTTTAATCAGGGCGAGAAATTCCTTCTGAAAGGCTGAGAAGAGGGTCTTTTCCTGGGGAGAGAAGGTGCTCGCTGCGCCATTAACATAATTCTTATCATAGAGAATATGGGTAAATCTCCTTTCTTTCAACTCCCTAAAAACGGCCTCTGGTGTTGGAGACCCGGCGAGTATTTTCTGGATTGTATAGGATTCAAGCATCGAGTCAGAATAACAGTCGTGGTTACAGAGAAAAATCCAGTTTTTCATGTAGATGAGAAAGATTCTTGAATCCCGCGGTAAGTTCTCGTTTGCAAATTGGAACATGCCATATGAGGGGAGCATACGACATAGAAATGCTTCTCTACTCTCAAGTCCGACAACAACGCCGGCAGGTTTGATCTTTAGGAAATCACGGGTAATATGGTAAATGTTGAATGTAAGACTGCCGGTAATCAGTAACATCAGGATTCCGAAAAGGATCGGTTTTCTTTTGTAATACGTCAGGATATAACCGGTCATGATTGCCAGAAAAGGAAAAACGGGAATGAGGTAACGAATCTGCTGGGCGGTTGATGCCCAGAACATGAACGTGGCGATACAATAAACGGCAATGAATTTCATCTGGATACTCAACTTGCGTATTCCGACAAGAAAAGGGAGGGTGAGGATAAAAATCGGTCCCAGAAGTCCATCAAACTGCGGACTGTTCATCTTTGCCCGGAAGCTAATATTCCAGGGAAGGAGGGCGTAATCTATGAATTCTCTTCCCATTCCCAGATTCTGTACAAATAAACTATACGACCTTGCCTGTTCCGGTTCCCATCCCCTTCCTCCAAATATCTCGTAAAAAAAGGGACAGAAGGGATTGCCCGTCATGAACCAGTTTTTTAAATAAAAGGGGCTTCCTACGACAATAACGACTGATATATATAGAAACAACGCATGGATTACTTTCCGGAACTCAGTGCGGTGATAATGTGATGCCCACAGAATTCCGAGACATCCCAGCAACGGCAGGAGAAGAGATGTATATTTGGTAGCAGCGGCCAGTCCGGAAAAGGTACCACATAGAATGAGCCATCCCCGCTCGCTCCGGTCAAACCAGTTGATAAAGGCAAATACCGCTGCCAAGGAATAGAAAGTCACAAATAGATCGTTGTAGGCCATGTGGGACGTTACAAAAACAGTGGGAATGGTGTAAAAAGCAACCATGCTGGTAACAGGAAAGGCATTTTCGTTCTTCATTGTATGTCGGATAAACTGATACATGCCAAGAAAGACGCAGAGAAGGACGGCAAAATGTATGCCTTTTGCCAGGGTATCACCCTGCAGAAACAATCCAATGACATATAACATCTCACTGTGCAGGGGATAATTGGAAAAAATATTCCCGGGTATGAAATAGAAACCGTGATGCCTTAGATAAAGTTCCGGAACGGCGAGGTGATAAATCAATGCGTCCTTGCCTATTTCTGGCGTCCGAACCAGCATGAGACCGGCACCAAGGCATACGATCAATAGGAGAAAGGCGACCTTTTCCCCCCCTGATTGCAGTGACGGAATACCAGGTGTCATGATGCGGGTTCGTAATTGGAGCCAACCTGCAAGTGAGAGAATAGTCAGAATGATGAGCAGGATATAGAGTGATACTGAATGGAGGAGATGGAATATACCGAGGAGAAAAATTGAATAGCCGATGACCGCGAATCCTATACCTGCGGAAAAAAAAACCTGTTCACCAAAGGAAAAAAAGGTAATATGGGATTTACGAAAAAAGAACCGTCCGAGGCCAATGGCAATAAAACTGAGGCCCGCTAAGAGGAGAAGTGTTAAGCCTTGCTGCAGAATAGCATTAAGCATGGTGGTCAGAAATAAGGGTAAAGCAGGGTGTAATCATCATTGCCGATGCTTATCATGGATGTAGATTCTTTGTAAAGTTAAAATCAGGCAACTGCACGTTTTACAAGCGACGCTCAAACATACCCAAAATGCTGAAAGGCCGACACAATAACAATTGACGATTAAAGATGGATAAGCATGTAAACCGGCATAAGAAGAATTAAGTCTGTTTTTTACCTGATCTTGTTGGCACTTATTGTCTTCTGGCAGGTACAATATTATCATTTCATTCACTATGACGACATTCTGTATGTGACGGGGAACAGGCATGTGCAGGGGGGACTTCCCTGGAAAAGTTTTCTCTGGGCATTTACGACATATCATGCGAGTAACCGGCATCCTTTGACCTGGCTATCCCTTATGTTTGATTATGAGATGTACCGGTTAAATCCTGTGGGGTACCACTCTTTGTGTCGGATGGCTGTGGTATTTAGGAACACTCATTCCAGTTATCGGTTTGGTTCAGGTGGGGTCTCAGGCCATGGCTGACAGGTATACTTATGTTCCTCTTGTTCAGGGAAGCAATGAGGATTAACCCGGCTTACGATAAATAGTTACTGACAGAGCTAAGATAAGCATCCCAATTTTATGACCGCCGAGAACATTCATCAAGAATCCGGTTTTGAACGGTACCGCGTTGTATTGATCTATATCTTTTTATCATTAGCCATTCTGTTTGTTTACTGGCAGGTGCAATATTTTAGCTTTATTGACTTCGATGATAATATGTATATTATTGAAAACCCCCATGTGCAATCCGGACTTTCCTATCATAATCTTATCTGGGCATTCACAACAACACATACAACCAACTGGCATCCTTTGACCTGGCTATCCCTCATGTTCGATTATGATCTGTACAGGCTAAATCCTTCAGGATATCACTGGACAAACACCCTTTTCCATATCGTAAATACCCTTTTACTGTTTTTTGTTTTCAACAGAATGACCGGTGAAACCTGGAAGAGTGCCCTTGTCGCCTTTCTTTTTGCGGTCCATCCCATGAATGTTGAATCTGTTGCCTGGATAGCGGAGCGGAAAAATGTGCTGAGTACCTCATTTTGGGCACTGACCATGCTGACTTACGTTTTATATGTAGAATCCCCTGTTCTCAAGCGGTATCTCTTGGTTCTGCTATCATTCACCATGGGTCTGATGGTAAAATCTATGCTTGTGACATTGCCTTTCGTTCTGCTTCTCCTGGATTACTGGCCACTAAATCGCTTTCCGTCAGCAATGCAGGGAAGTAGGGATGGTATCCGGTGGTCGGAAATTTTTCCTTTAATACGGGAAAAGTTGCCTTTACTGGTTCTCGCATGTGTCTCAAGTATCGTGACTGTGTATGTTGCCCGGAGTGGTGGTGCCATAAAATCGCTTGATACATTTCCCCTCAATGTTCGTATTACGAATGCGTTTGTATCGTATATGATGTACCTTAAAAAAATGGTTTGGCCACAAAACCTTGCCATATTTTATCCTCATGAGGAGATGATTTCTCTGTGGAAGATTGTTCCAGCTTGCCTGATTATATTGGGCTTCACGATCTTTGTGCTTTTCATGTCACGCCGGTATCGCTATCTTCCTGTTGGATGGTTCTGGTATATAGGTACACTAATACCGGTCATCGGGTTGATACAGGTGGGTTATCAGGCTATGGCTGACCGTTATGCCTATGTACCACTCATAGGTATTTTCGTTATCATTTCCTGGGGTGTTTCCGACATTTTTTTGCGATTCTTTGCGCGAAGGATATTGCTTATATTATTGGCGGCGACGGTAGTTTCTGCTTCCATTGTCGCTTCGTGGCAGCAGGTACAGTACTGGCAAAGCAGTATGACTATTTTTCAACATGCATTAAATGTTACGAAGAATAACTATCAGGCGCACCAGGGAGTCGGTAATGTTTTGCTCTATCGGGGGGATATTGACGGGGCTATTGCACACTATATGGAAGCTTTGCGGTTTAAACCGGATCATGCATTGGTTCGGAACAATCTTGGTATGGCCCTCATGTATCGGGGAAAATTCGAAGAAGCCAAGAATCAATATATAGAAGCATTGCGGATCAAACCGAACCAGGCAAAGGTATATAACAATATGGGAGTTCTGCTGGCTAAACAGGGGAAAAGAGAAAGTGCGATTGCATATTTCCGTGAGGCGCTGCGTATTGATCCTGATTGCACAAGTGCAAAAGGGAACTTGCAAGTAGCACTGCAGGTGCAGGAGAATTCAACAAGGCTACAACATCGTTAGAGATGTGTTGATAGGAAGAACATCATTCATAGATGTGCAAGGTAATCTGACATATTAAGGATATTTATCATGTTTAAAAATAAGAAAGTGGTCGTTGTTATGCCGGCATATAATGCGGCACAGACACTGCAAATGACCTATGATGAAGTTATGGATCAGGGGATTGTCGATCTTGTTATACTTGTTGATGATGCAAGCCGGGATGATACGGCAGCTATTGCAAAGACCCTCCCGTACGTAGAAGTATATGTTCATGACCGCAATCGCGGTTACGGGGCAAATCAGAAGACTTGCTATAAAACGGCACTTGAGCGGGGAGGCGATATTATCGTCATGGTACATCCTGATTATCAATATACACCGAAACTGATTCCGGCTATGGCTTCTCTGATTGGAAATAATCTCTACCCCTGTGTCCTGGGATCGAGGATCCTTGGTGGATATGCTCTTGAGGGGAGAATGCCTGCCTGGAAATACGCTGCCAATCGTTTTATCACTCTTATAGAAAATATCCTTATGGGGGCAAAGCTTTCAGAGTACCATACCGGATACAGGGCATTTTCAAGAGGTCTGCTGGAGCAATTGCCGATTGATGCCAATTCTGACGACTTTGTGTTTGACAATCAGATGTTAGCGCAAATTATCTGGTTTGGTCATACGATAGCTGAAGTCAGTTGTCCGACAAAGTACTTTGTCGGGGCTTCATCAATTAATTTCCGCCGGAGTATGAAGTACGGTTTTGGATGTCTTTTGACAGCGCTCATTTTCCGTCTTGCTAAGATGCGGATAATCACATCAAATTTGTTTCCGGAGCCTTAATGACTCAGTTCCAGAGAAATCGTTTCCAAGACTTTTTCGAAGATGATAGATACATCACTCTTAAGAATTATCTCTATAATTATCTGTTACGGAAATATGCTGTTGAAAAGTCACTGCGAAATGAGAAGCGAGATATGATTCTGGAAGTGGGCAGCGGAATCTCGCCTGTTGTAACTCCTGGCGACCGTGTCGTGTATTCCGATGTATCCTTTCTGGCGCTCCAGACCCTGAAGCGGAACATCGGAAAAGGAATGTATGTCGTAGCTGATGGCATGAAACTGCCCTTCAGGTCCGATACCTTTTCTCATACAATCTCTTCAGAGGTGCTGGAGCACCTTGAAGATGATCAAAAGGCTTTGTGTGAGATTGCCAGGGTTATAAAGCCGTCGGGTCTTCTTGTGATTACATTTCCCCACCGGCGGTTTTATTATACCTATGATGATCGATTCGTTAAGCACTTTCGCCGGTACGAGCTTTCTGAAATGGAAAATCGGTTAAGAGAAGCTGGCTTACAAGCTATTTTCGTTCGAAAGGTATTGGGGCCTCTGGAGAAGATTACCATGTGCGTCGCCATACTCTGTTTCTCCATGGCTCAGAGACTGCGTATGAAGGAGAAAGAAAATGTACAATCCCCAAGGCCGCGGGCCTTTTTTTCATCTCTCTTTAAATGGATTAACAGGTTATATGCCGGCATTGCCTGGGTTGATGCTTTCATCATGCCCCGTGCCTTATCAACGGTACTGTTAATCAAGGCTATAAAAAAATAAATGCTAAATACTCTTTATCAGCACATTTCTTCCCCCAAAAATAGGAACTTCCTCGTTGGATGTATTGCTTCCGTTCTCTTCATCATCGTTTTGGGGTCACTAGTCGTTTCGAAAATAATCACCGACCCTGGTGTTGTTTCTCTGTTCCCGGAACAAGACGCGGAGTGGATTCGCTTTCGGGAACAAACAATATTAAAGATCCGATGGTCTGAAACACTCACTACTGTTTTTCGTACCCGCTTCGAAGTAAACAGATTGCCCAAAGATGTAGTTTTAAATTTCCGTGCCATGAAACTCGCTGAAATCCGACTTGACGATCAGGTCATCTATCAGGGGGATCCTTCGCTTGTTCACGAATGGAAAAAAGTTCGTCGTATTAATCTTACCTCTAAACTTACCTCTGGTGTCCACGAGCTACGCATAGCAGTTCAGAATCAAAATGGCCATCCAGCCCTCATCGCATACAGCAAACCACTGGGATTATTCACAGGAAAGCACTGGGAGGCAAGTATTGACGGTCAAACATGGCAAAAGGCTCTGCCCGTAAATGATACGCCGCCTCTTCCGCTTTCGCGCAGTTTTCAACGTGCAGATCAAGCCTTTATCTCGAATATATATATATACGTACCGATATTTATGATGGTGTTTCTTGGTAGCTTTCTGTTCAGGCATCCTCGACAACCACATTGGTCTGTTTGCCTCAGGCCCACGGCTAAGAAAATGCGCTGGATGCTTCTTGCTTTGTGGATGATCATGGCAGTAAACAATATTGGTAAAATTCCGCTGGATATAGGCATGGATATTAAAGGGCATATGCAATATGTTATGTACCTAGTTGATAACATGCGCATTCCCTTGGCCATAGAGGGATGGCAGATGTTTCAAGCACCGCTTTTCTACATTACATCTGCTATTATTTACAAAGTTTTTCTCCATTTTTTTTCTCCTGATGTATTGGAGCGAATTATACGCATAATTCCTCTCCTGTGTGGAGCTGCTCAGGTGGAACTAAGCTACCGCGTACTACGGTATGTATATCCGGATAGAGATGATCTTCAAGCTATCGGAACCGTGGTAGGAGGGCTCCTCCCTATGAACCTCTACATGTCCCAGTTTGCCGGAAATGAACCTATGGTGGGATGTCTTTCAAGTATTGCCATTTTACTCACGATTAGATTTTTTTATTCTCCAGCTTCACCATCGAAAAGCGATCTACTGTCTATCGGTTTATTTCTGGGACTCGCAATTCTGACAAAAACGAGCGCTGTACTTCTCGTAGTTCCAGCGGCAGTCTTTATCTTTTATAAGATTTATCTCGGTATCCAGTCGAAGGCAAAAGGGACAGCAGAAGCTGTTAAATCTATCGCATTGATTCTTGGCGTTGTCTTTGTCATTTCCGGTTGGTATTATATCCGCAACTGGATCGAAATGGGACAGATGGTCATTGGTGGCTGGGATTCATTGAGAAATATCGTATGGTGGCAGGATCCCGGTTACAGAACACCACACCAATTCTTAACTTTCGGTGAATCCTTGTACTATCCAGTATATTCTGCAGTTATCAGTTTCTGGGATGGTCTTTATTCCACTTTATGGATGGATGGCTATTTAAGTGCATATAATCGCCCTCCATGGAATTATAGTTTTATGTTGTCAAGTGCGTGGCTGTCATTGCTGCTCTCCGGGGCACTCGTGCTCGGGATACTGAGCTCCTTAGTGAGACCAAACCGGCAACGCTGGCAAAGTCTTCTATTTTGCGTTTTTTGTGTAGTTATCTACATTTCCGCAATTCTCTACCTTTTTCTTACCGTCCCCATTCTCAGCACAGCTAAAGCAACATATACCCTCGGTGTTACACCTTGTCTGGCAGTGTTATGTACGGAAGGGTTTGAAATTCTGACGCGCAATCAGGTTTTGAGGGCGGTTGTGTATGGCATCATCGCCTGCTGGGCTTTTGCGGCGTATGCTGCGTATTTCGTGCTATAGCTTGTAATTCCACATTTATTTTCCTTGACACCATCAATTACGGTATACCGTTACATATCACGGCTATGGCTGGTGGAAAGTCTTAAGTCCCTTGCGTTGGTATTGTCTTTTTTGCAGACAACTCTGTACCATATCGTAGACCTCTTCAATGGTTGAAAGATCAGCGGTATGGCTACATAGTCGTTTCCCGGAAGAAAAAGACGGAGACGCCCCAAGGGGTGGAGATGGTCACGGTCAGGGAGGACAACTAGAGACTTATCCGGGCGGCGCCGGCAGCTCAGGAAAAGTTTCCTGAGGCTGTGATCTATTACAACCAAGCATTACAGATTAATCCAAACTTCAAGGAAGCCCACAACAACATGGGCATTGCTCTGGTCTCTCAGGGTAGGATAGAGGAAGGGATCTTTCATTTTCGAAAAGCCCTGATGCTCAAGCCGGATTACATTTTAGCCCGGAATAATTTGGAGCTGGTGCTGCGACATAGGGATAAGGTTAAAGAGAAATATAAAGACAGCAGATGAGGGGAACCAGTTGCAGCGCTTCGCAGGAGGTAACTTTCTACTTTAGCAGATTTATATATGCCCGATAGTCTTCAGATACAGAAAAATTTTTTCCGCCGGCGGCCTACTCAAAGGATTGCTTATTGACAATCTTCCTCAGAAGGATAAAATGCAATGGAAGATGGACATCAATTTTCGGGATCAACAACTCATTCCTGTGTGGGAGAAGTTTCAGAAAGGCGAGAGACTTTCTCTGCAAGACGGCTTGGTGATGTTTCGTACGGGCGACATCATTTCCCTCGGTAAGATGGCACACACCGCTTGTCAGCAGAAAAGCGGAGACATTGTCTACTTTGCCCTCAACCAGAAGATCGAACCAACAAACATCTGCGTCCTCTCGTGTAAGTTCTGCGCCTTTGCCACCAAAAAGGGCAGGCCAGGCGCTTATGAGATGACCATAGAGGATATCCTGGGCAAACTGACATCCCATATCCACGAGGTACACATTACCAGTGCCCTTCATCCGGATTGGGATTGGAGGCATTACCTGCACATGATCTCCGCGATCAAACAGAGGTTCCCGAACGTTAACATCAAGGCCTTCACTGCCGTGGAGGTTGATTTCTTCCACAAGAAATTTAAACTTCCCATTGAAGAGATTCTTCTCCAGTTGAAGGAAGCAGGGATGGACACTATGCCGGGAGGAGGGGCGGAGGTCTTTTCGGAACGTATCCGCAAACTGCTCTTTCCTAAGAAGATTGGTGCGAATACCTGGCTTCAAGTGCATAAAACCGCACACCGGCTTGGCATTTCCACAAACGCAACGCTCCTCTATGGCCATGTTGAGACATATGAAGAACGGGTAATTCATATGATCAAACTCAGGGAGGCGCAGGATGAGACAAGTGGGTTTCTTGCATTTATCCCTCTTGCCTTTCAGGTCGGCAATACAGGGATAAAGCCGAACACTGGATTCTCCTCAGCCATTGACGACTTGAAAACAATCGCTGTTTCCCGTCTAATGCTGGATAACTTTCCCCATATCAAGGCATACTGGGTTATGCTGACGGAGGCTTGCGCCTCTGTAGCTCTGAATTTCGGGGCTGATGACATGGATGGAACCGTGGGAGGGGAGAGGATCGCCCACGACGCCAGGGCAACAAGCCCGGCAGCACTGGCAAAAGGCCGGATTATCAATATTATTAAAGATGCCCGAAAAATACCCGTGGAGCGCGATGCCTATTATAATCCGCTAAACATTCATGCTGAAAATGTCATAGGGAAGATTCCCTACCTTAATTCCGTTCCCTTCTACACATATTTCGAGAAGGGGGGGTTCAGGATTCTGCCGGTTACACCACGGCAAATGGGGGTCTTGTCGAGGAAAGGACAGATTGATGCCGCGCCCTTCTCGCTGATGGATTATCTTGTCCAGAAAAATATGCTTGAAACTATGGGCTACTGTATTGCCGCACGTGATCAGATTAAGAGCATTATGCTTTTTGCGAGAGAAGGATTGGCTGATCTGAATAATAAAAACGTAGGTATAACGGACGAAACGGCAACATCGGTGAAATTGCTCCATGTCCTCCTCGAGAAAAAATATGGAGTGAGGGCAAACTTTATACGCATGCATCCCGGGATTAATGATTACCAGGCATTTTCCGCCGTGCTGTTCATCGGTGATGAGGCGTTAAAGCGTAAAAAATACGGCCTTCCCGGGTTTGACCTCGTGTACGACCTTGTAATGGAATGGCACGATTGGCAAAAACTTCCTTTTGTCTTCGCCGTA
>JBAZOY010000008.1:0-52767 GCA_041648505.1 Syntrophales bacterium
TCCATGAACACCTCCGTATCTATTTTGGTGTTCACAGAATTACGTGATAGCTATTCGATTGTCAGAGAACTTTGTTTGCTATGTGCTGGCACATTTTTCCGTTATCGATGTCCTGGCACTCAACAGGTAAGATACGATAATAAACCCGTTCCTGCAAATCTGGATAGAACAGATAGAACTTTATCCGTGACGCTGGTAGTGAATTTTTAGTTTCTTCCGGAAGTTTAAGAAAGGGTATAATGCTCAATGGATTAAATAACTCCGAGAATTGGAGCAAGGGGAAACTACTACTGCACCTAAGAAGATGAACCCCATGCAATTTCTCATTGACGTTATCAGGGCCGCATTATGAATAATCGAGAGCAACGAAAACCCTTGAGGATTAAACCCTCAAGGAAGTTTACAGAGGGTGGTTGAACAGTAGTACTCTTGGTTGGTTACTTATTTGATGATATCGTTTTTTAGAGCGTCATAAGACCACACGGGAACGGGACCTGAATCACCTGTCGCGGGATTGTACCGGTGCCGATAAGATGCGTGAATATTATTTTTTTCCATCATCCATTCCCAACCGCGGACAAAGTAAGGGCAATCATCATTGAAACATACGTATTGAAACTCGGTATCCCATGTAGAATCCGGCGGTGTTCTCCATTTGCACATCTTTTCCCCGCAATGCGGACACACAGGTGTTTCGTTTTCCGGCATTTCTGGCTTCCTTTTATCTGTTTTTTGAAAAGGTGGCGGCAAATTGTTTCATTGTGTCTTTCAGAATCTCATCCGGTTTTGGTATATGTTCTCCGAAGATCTGTCCGATCTTATCAAAGTCAACTCCTTCCTTTTCATGCTGGGCAAGATATTCAGATTTGGCATCGGCCGGCAATGCGGCAACCATATTTTTCCCCAGCATATTCTCAAATAGCCGATACATGTCTTCGATCATTTTTGATAAGCCTTCTGATGACAGTTTGAGATCCTTCTGCTGTATCAGTGAGTTGAAAAAATTAAGAATATAAGGGTTCCGTAAATCTTCCATGTTTGTTCCTTTCTTGGGTTAAATCCCTTTAATATTTACACTTCAACAAGATAACAGCTTGCTCAGGTTATCATTTGTGTTGTCCCGCCGATTTTTATTTAAGCCAGCTTCACTTCAGGCAAAGATTAGAAGAAGTTATTGCGATCTAGGGATTGATAGATCAGGCTTTGATCACGGGGGTAAGAGTTACCTTTTAAATAGATATTTTTTAATTTAACTTTACCTCGTTAGTTTAAATTTATTTTGTGGGGTTGTCAAGTTTTTAGTCGAAATTTTCATGACTTCCATTCGAGCACTTATCTGTTGCTTATTTTCCGGCATCTCGCTTGTTTATTCACCTCAATATATCCTACATAATAGCATTATTGAAGGCAATCTATTTTCGACACCTTTTTAAATATGATGTGATGTTGACAACGCAAAAAATTCTCCCATATTTGATGAGGCTATAGAAGGCTGCATATAAAGACATGTATCATGATGCAAAAATGATATGGAAAAGGAGAGAGATGAAAAAATAATGTGAAATATACGCTAAAGTGTTAGTTGCTTCCCTCGGGAAACAACCTCTCATATAGGGACGAGAAATTATCTTTTCCTGTGGCAAGCATCAGGGTGAGAGGCATAGCTTCTTTTCCCAAGTCAAGCATCTTTTGAGCTGTCTGTCGGATATCCCACTGGGCATGACGATCTGCCCGGATACGGGCAATGTGGTAAAGCTCCCTTGCATTGATCTTCATGATAATCCGCTTTCGATGGGCGTTAGTGAGGATATAGCCTGCCGCAAGAGGTACGACTTTTTTGATATGATTGTACATTTCCTCGGTACGATGGATGATCTCCATGAATTTCTTCTCCATACCTGTTTCGGATATAGACTGTGGGATGGTTACGCCGAATGTTGGATCATAACTCTGGCATGTGATTGTAGCCATGCGGTGTCTCTTCAACTGGGCAAAACAACTTGCACTGACGGTAAGTTCAAACTGAAGGTCCGCATTTTCAAATTCTCTCAATGTGGAATCATAGGACTTCATATAACGGAAAGCTGTTTTTATGTAATTTTTCTTGTCCTCGCTATCCATAAGAGAAACGATATCAAGACACCCCGCCATGGGGATGTTTGTTGATGAGTGGATCAGTGAAGCTATTATTCTGTTGTCGGCATCAGGTGTGGCATAAAGAAGAACTGCCCCATCATTTTGGGACGGTAGACTTTCTCCTTGCTTTTCCCTATATTTTGCAACCAGGGCATCTGTTTTTTCTTTTAAGGCAATTCTTGTCATGCGATCATAAGAGGTGGCCTCAGTATATCTGATAAGGGATGGAGCAACATCCTTAGTTGCCTCATAAAGCTTACGGCTGAATTCTCCTGCCTCGGTAAGTGGTTGCGCGGCCAGACGTCTGAGCATAAGTTCCAGATTTCTGGCACTTAATGTCATGCCGAGCTGGGTCCTGGTAGCGAGGGAAACGATATACCTCGCATCTTCCTTGGCCCACCCTTCAAGAGTAGAATGATTTGCCGGATTCAGGGCAAGTTCTTCGTATTTTTCAAAGATATGTAGCTTCAAAATATCATACAAATCACGGTAAAATCGGTTCTGATCGCTGATGATCCTGCTAAATTCCTCCTCAAAGCCTGCCTGTCTGATCTCTTCAGGAATGACAAAACCTGTCTTGTCGGAAGAAGGATCGGCTTTCAGCAGGATGTACCGCTGAGATTTTTCTGTATATGAGCAGAGGCGGAATTTTTCAATCTCCTCGACGATAAAACGGGAAACACCCAGAACATCTATATTGAAAATAGCATGTTCAGCGATGGAACTGTGTCCCATCTCAAATACTATATTACGGTTGGATTGTCTTGCCTTTTCCACTTCGGTCAGGGCGATGGCGCGAAGTTCATCGACCGGCCGTGGATCTCTGCTGATCCTGGCATAGGCGGCGGAGATAGTCTCAGGCGTGAGGTTTTCCACTTCGGGATGAGCTGCCTTAAAGGTACGGACTGTTTCGTGGTCGAGATTGTATCCGGCAAGAATGACCTTCATAGCTACTTCCTCCTTTTCTTTTTACCATTTTATAAGGTGTATAGGAAAAAGCTTTCGCCCAAGGAAACGTTCACCGATCTCCTGGAACCGGGAGGGAACATCGGTAACATAAAACTTATAGTCCGGTAATACCTGCCCCGGATTAGAGAGTTCCTTTTTTTTCAGGAGATCTACCGTCATATCTGCCATAGCCTCAGCAGAATCTACCAGTGAAATCTCTTTTCCCACCACCTCCTGCAGGGAACCCTTGATCAGGGGATAGTGGGTGCATCCGAGGACCAGGGTATCAATAATATTATCTGCCAGCAGGGGTCTTAAATATTCCTCGGCAGTGAGGAGGGTGACAGGATGATCCAGCCATCCCTCTTCAACCAGGGGCACAAATAAGGGGCAGGCCCGGGAAGTAATTCGTATACATGGATCGTACCGGTGGATGGCTCGTTCATAGGCATTACTGCTGATTGTTGCCGGGGTACCGATTACACCAACATTTTTTGTACGCGTTTGAGCAACGGCGCTACGGGCACCCGCATCAATAACCTCTAAAACAGGGACAGATGAAAGAGCTTCAACTGCATGATAGGCGACTGCTGCCATTGTATTGCAGGCAATAATCAGCAGTTTCACATCCTGCTGCAACAGAAATTCCGTGATCTGCACGGCAAAATGTGTAATCGTTTCCACGGATTTCACACCGTAGGGGACACGGGCCGTGTCACCAAAATAAATAATGTCCTCAAAAGGGAGCCTTTCCATAAGGGCTTGAACAACAGTAAGCCCACCGACACCGGAATCAAACACACCGATTGGCCGGCGGGGGTTGGTCTGCATAGTATTCCATCCTTTATTTGCCGGTCAATTGTGTAACGTGTAGCCGTGCAAGTTATACGATTTCACGTTCTTTGCGTAATCTTTAATCATTCCATACCTTCTTGAAAGATATTCATAAAAGCAAATTTCTCCCCGTCAAATAATCCCCTGTCGCTTAACTTTATACTGGGAATAACAAGTAGTGCCATGAATGACAGGGACATGAAGGGGGCGTCTAATCTAGAACCAAAGGCACGGGCTGTGCTGTCCATGAGAGCGTATTTTTCTGCCACTGTGGGATAATCTTCGTTGCTCATGAGACCTGCTATTGGGAGGGGAAGGAATATTTCTCTATTTTTCGATACAGCGCTCAGACCGCCTTTATTTTCGATTATTAGATTGACAGCCCGGCAGATGTCTTCATCAGTAACCCCTGTGGCGATAATGTTATGTGAATCGTGAGCGACACTCGCGGCTATGGCCCCTTTTTTCAGCCCGAAATTTTTGACGAAACCTATGGCTACCTTCGCTTCCCGGTAGCGGTTTACTACCACAATCTTCAAGATGTCTCTCTCCGGATCAGATACCACATTACCCCCCACTATTTTGGGGGGGACAACCAGTTTCTTTGTTATCAACTGACCGGAGATAGCCTCAATCACGGCTATATTACCACTTTTATAGGGTAGGGTAAAGTCTCCGAGTTTCCTTTTGCTTACATTGAAATTATTCACTATTTCTGTCGGTGTTTTCGTTATGAGTGATCTGCCTTCCTCCGCCACAGTCTCGCCATTAATAACTGTCTTTAATATATTCAGATTATTAAGATCATCTACCACAAGAAAATCGGCATAATCCCCATGGCGGAGCATTCCTACATCTAATCCGTAATGTAAAACAGGATTGATGCAGGCAACCTTAAGGACCTTCATCAAATCGATACCACACTCCAACGACCTCTTAACAAGATTGTTTATGTGTCCTCTTATCAGTTCATCCGGATGCTTGTCATCACTACAAAACATGCAGCTTTCATCATGATTTTTTAGGAGAGGTATTAGTTCGTCGAGATTTTCAGCTGCCGAACCTTCTCTGATTATGATCTTCATACCAATCTTTATCTTTTCCCGTGCTTCTTTACGGGTAAAACACTCGTGGTCTGTGGAAATCCCCGCACTTGCATATTTCCCCAGGTCTTTCCCCGTGAGACCTGGGGCATGGCCATCTATCAATTTTCTGTATTTTTTAGCAATGCTGATCTTTGCATAGATATCAGGGGCGCCGCTTATCACGGCGGGGAAGTTCATAATCTCGGAAAGGTATTTTATTTCAGCCATTTTCAGCAGTTCTTCCACATGTTCAGGACCTATGACTGCCCCGTTTGTCTCGAAAGGAGATGCCGGAACGCAGGAAGGAGCCCCGAAGAAGAACTTCAGAGGCACTGTTTTCGCGTTTTCTATCATGTAATTGACTCCCTCCATACCCAGGACATTGGCTATTTCATGGGGATCGGAGACGACGGCCACCGTTCCATGAACAGCCGCCACCCTGGCAAATTCCGAGGGAGGTAACATTGAACTCTCGATATGGACATGCGCATCAACAAAACCGGGGATAATATATGTTTCCTGCTTTTTGGTTTCCCTTGTGATATCCGTTATTTTACCGTTGGCGATCTTCAGTTTCCCCGGATATATTTCGGAATTTAAGACATCAACAATGTTGCCGGAGACTGTTTTCATTTCCTCTTCCATAACCAATAATCGTACATTGTATTAATAAATTCGAAATCCGAATATTTAAATTCTGGACAAGTTCAAAACTATAAACCCGCTATGTTCATTCTTAGCCCGCCTGTGCTGTTTTGAATATTTAATATTTTTCAGGATTTATAATTTGTGAATCTGCTATCTTCATTGCTGCCATGATCCCATTACCTACGGCAATTGTAGTTTGTCTGTATCTGTCATTTTTTACATCTCCGACAAAGTAGAGGGCTGAACTACTTTCTCTTCTATAGGTATTATCCTTTAACTTTTCTGATAAAAAATCCAGTTGTGGTGTCCTGCCGATCGCAAATATAAGATAATGAGCGTTTATTTTTGATATTCCCCCAGGACTGGAGCATTCAAGGAGCATTTCAGAGGAAGATACATCTGTAACCCTGAGAATTGTAATATCTTCCATATATTTAATTGAGGACGTTGTCTTTACCCGTTTCTTTAATAGAGGGAGACACTTTGTCGTCTTTCCCCGGTTAAGGATGACAACTTCATTATTTTTACCGAGATTCAAAGCGTAGTCAAAGGCGGCATCTCCCGCTCCTACAACGACAACCTTCTTTCCCTTTACGTTGCGGATAGGGTAAACCTCATAAAAAACCTTATCTTTCTTAATCTTTTCAGGCAATTCAAGATCTAAAGGGTTTTTCGGTTTTGTTCCCGAGGCAACAACTACAATGCGTGAATAATATACTTTTGCATTTGTTTTGACGATGAACAGGTCCTGATTAAAGTCGAGCCGTGTCACCTCTCCATATGTAACCTTAACGGAGTTTTCTGCTAACTGTTTTTCAAAGAGATTCACGAGTTCAACGCCTGATATGCCCTTGGGGAAGCCTGGATAGTTCTCTACCAGATTGGCATTTCTTAAAAGACCACCCGTTTCACTTTTCTCCAGGAGAAGAGCAACAATACCGTAACGTTTCAGTTGAATCGCTGTTGCGATTCCGGCAGGGCCCGCACCAATGATAATGACATTTTCAGTTCGCATCTTTTTTACTAAAGGTGGCAAGTATTTCTTCAACGAGCATCGGAGTGGCAAAGCCGTGGGAAAGGTTCAAAAGCGTTGCCAGATGAAACTTTTCATTGTAGGAAGCATTCCCGTCAATAGTGAAAAAAACCTCAAATCCCCTGACAAATGCGGAACGTGCCGTAGTTTCACAACAGAGATGGGTCATTACTCCGCATATCACTACCTGAGAAACCTCTTTCTCTTGAAGAATCTCTGTCAGTGGGGTTTCAAAAAAGGCATCACACTGCCCCTTTTTTAGAACTATGCCACTCGCGAGATTCAACCCATCTATTATTTCACTAAGCGGGTCTTCTTCCCTTATCAAATCTTTCCACCACTTTTTCATCATCCCTGCATTTTGAGGAGTATTGAGATGACGGGTGAAGATTACGGGCAGATGTTGTGCCGCATATGCTTCTGTCAGTTCTACAATTGCAGGAATTATCGCCTGAGCACTGGGAATAAAGGCATGGGATGAGGGACTCAAAAAATATTTCTGCATATCCACGATCAGTAATGCCGACAGTTCCGGTACAAAAGCAGTCTCACGCCTTTTTATGGAGGAAAGCATTGTTCTTGCTTTTTCGTTAATAGAGCCTCTAGAAAAATATTGTTCTTTCATCTTTTTAACAAAATATCCTTGCAATCCCCTGTAAGGCAAGCAGGTATTCGATAACTTTTCTTAAACCGGAATTGGTTCCAGTGCGCTAATAATTGCTCTTACAGATTTCAGAGTGATTATGTATAAGAAGATCTGTCATTAGACGTATGATCCTTTAACGGAACCATTGACCAGCATGTCTGGAATATTGATAAACTCTTTAAATACAGTAAGTAGTAAATGCGCGGGAATGTTGCCATTCCCTGGGAAGGATATATTTTCTGAAGATCAAAGCAAGGTTGTAAGAGGAGGCACTACCAGAAGAGACCTTCGCAAAGTGTTCCGGAAATACCTCCTCCTTAACTTCTATTAATCTTTATTTAAAGCTGAGCCAGGACGATGGCAATAATTGGGTCTTGGGTCAACCTCAGCTTGCATACACACATACCTTTGCCAATCGGGTTCTAAGGCTAGCGTTGTCATAATTATTAGAAAGAGCCAATAACTTTCTTGGCTTCAGTGATCATCTTCAGAGCTTCAGGTAACTCGACTTCTTTAATCCCTTCCGGCAAGTTTCCTTTGAGCCCCAGTAGTGCAGTCCAGACTGGGCAAGCAAACATCGGTACACCGGCTTCCTTGGCAGCGGTTATTAATTGCCGGAGATTAATCTGTCTGCCATCGCCTCTACCTCCCTGAGTAGTTAGTCCCACAGCTGCTGCATTATCGGCCATCTTATATCTCATGACCTGTTCCTTCAGCTCTCGAGGCCAACAAAAGGTTCCACCTGTCATTGCGGCAAGTGCTTCCTCGGTTATTATCACACCTACATCGGTTCCCGCCTTTTTGGCTTCCATAGCCAAAACCAGATTACCAACGAGAGAATTTGCTAAAGCATCTCTACAAATCAGAATTAGATCCATTCTTCCCTCCTTCTTATGTATTTTTTCAAGTTATATACTATTACTTTTTCTCGTAGAAACGCTTCATTAACTCTTCTTGCGCTTCCTTTTTCTTCTCAGCTTCCGCTTTTCTTATCTTCCAGAAACGAGTTGGTCTCCTTTCCATGAAAGCTGTCGATCCTTCTCTGCCTTCAGGAGTATCAAGATAGTTTGGATAAAGCATGTTGCCGGTTACTCCTATTGAAGGTAAGGAATCTAATATGGAATCGAAGGAAGCTTTTAAAATCTCTACACATGCCGGGCTTAAAAGCAAAACCTCTTCACACCATCTATCTATTTCTTCATCCATTTTTTCTACGGGGACAACTTTATTAACCAATCCCATCTCAAGGGCTTCATGAGCCGTATAGCGGCGACATAGCATCCATATTTCTCTTGCCTTCTTTGCTCCTACAACATGAGTCAAATAAGGCATGATGAAACCGTCTGCGGGACTGGAGACTCGAGGACCATTTTGCCCCATTATAGCGGTATCGGCGGCTATAGTGAAATCACAACAGTATGCAAGGTGGTGTGAACCCCCGATACAATAACCTTTAACAGCAGCCAGTACCGGTTTACGGCAGAGCCTTACCAGCCTGTTTGCCGCATATTTCCACCAGAATTGTTCCCGAAGCCCCCAGACTTCCCATTCAATGTCTCCGCCGGTACCGAAATGATCGCCGGCTCCAGTCAGTACTACTATGCCTACCAGGGGGTCACTGCTGGCCTCATAAAATGCCTTGAACATCTCATCCATTGTTTTATTAGTAAAAGCGTTGTATTTTTTCGGCCTATTGACGGTTACCCTGGCTACAGCTCCTTCAAGCTCTGCATGGTATTTTTTTTCATAAATAACTTCCTCAAAATCCAGGCCATAACCTTTTACCTGTTCCCACGCGGTCCATTTGTCACCCATTTAAATACCTCCTTAATAAATAAAATTTATTGAGAGAGCAAACTTCCAAAAACTGTTATTTCTATGAATCTGGCATGTTCCCTCAAAATTATGCGTTATTTTTGCGTCACGCATTATTTGCTTTTTGAGATGATCTTTCGCTAGTAACATAAAATTCACTGATTGGGAGTTTAAATTCCCCTATTTCCCCCACGTAATATATTTCTCTTTAAAAACCTAAAGGATCAATCCAGAGGAGGGATTTCTTCTCAGCCCTATTTTTTATTAATTGACAGTCTTATAAACGGGAAACGAATCTCCCGCGATAAAGGTGGATATATCCTTCAATTCACCTCCTTCCTGGATTATTAAAAAAAAGAAACAAATCTCAGCGATAGCGCTCCGTAATTATCAGAGACAGAGGCTTCATCCCTTTTATAATATAACGATCTCCATGCCGTTCAGTTTTTATCCCGTAGGATTTAACCCGGACTCCGGTTCTGTTACCGCTATTATTGTATTTTTCCGTGTACTATTCTCGGAAGGTGCAAGCCTTTCTGAGACGTGGTGCCAGCAGAGATAAATAAAAATAGGGCTTTCGGACTTGCTAAACACGATTGATACCACTGATACTGAAACCTTGACGATCTTCTTTACAACTCGGTTAAATGTCGTAAGGCCAACGTTGCTTACTACATGTTCCTCCGATGACTACTCTGAGCCATTTAGCATGGCTGTTAGATTTTTACAACATTAAATCCGAGAATTTATCTTTAAAGAAGTGATTAAGCTCTTTTAATAGCTTTAATAGAAAATGTCTCTGCCAGGCTAAAGCAAAGCTACCTGGAGAGACAAAAAAAGAGACAGGAACTCATATAGGTTAAGAATCTTGAAAATTGTATTCATCGGTACTCAAGAATCTTTTTCGGCCCCCTGCACGTCCCGCGTTACTGCAAAAGCAGAACTCGTGCTTAGGTGCTTAGAAATTGCCTTTACTGGCGTTGCGTGAGACGGCAGGGAACCCGAAAATCTTTAAGTTGCTGTTTCCGAATCCAATTTCCACGGTTTTACACAAAGGTCTTAGTGTATTTCCATACTTTAAACCAAGCCTCTTCTTAAAAAATAGTGATACTTTATTAAGTTAAACTGCTACCAAGGTTTTTCTATTTCAGGATTGCCTCGGCCTCTTCTCTATAAGCATCCATTACGTAAGGTATACGAGACACTTTGGCCGCTTCCTCTGTGAGGGTCATAATATCCTTACGCGAAATAGTACTGAGACGAAAATTTCGGCTGCCGGCCATTAACTGCTGTAAGCCGACTCTTAGTTTCTGCGCATAACTATAGATACCTACGGCGCCCAATGGAATATCCTTCATCGTCTTGGTTCCATATTTTTCCGCCAGCTCTTCATAGCAGACAAAGATTTCTTCTACCTTCGTGCCGTATTCATTGACGGTTTTTGGCAGGTCATTGTTTTTTATCCATTCAGCAATGTTCTTACCAACCATACCGGGGATCATAAGTGCCCGTCCCATACATACTGCCTTGACATATGGCGCTCCCATCGCTAAGACCTTAAATATATGGTCTTCTGTGGAAAATCCACCTGCTATAGCGATATCGGGAACCCGCATACCCTTAGATGCAAGTTTTTCACAGAATTCGTAGGCCAAGGACTGAATGTAAAAGGTAGGTATCCCCCACTCTTCCATCATCCTCCAGGGACTCATCCCTGTTCCACCACCGGCGCCATCGATGGTAAGAAGATCTATATCGGCCATGGAAGAATATTTCAGGGCCATAGCCAATTCCCGCATGGAATAAGCCCCGGTTTTCAATGTAATCCTCGTAAAACCAAGTTTGCGAAGCCGCTCTACCTCGGCTAAAAAGCCGTCCTCACTTACAAAACCGAGACGGGAATGTCTTTCAAATTCTTTGATCGCGCCGGCTTTGAATGCTTCCTGTGAGGCTTTCAACGAAGGATCGGGAGTAACAATGTAACCCCGCTTCTGGAGTTCAAGGGCACGGTCAAGGCTGTTCACTTTTATTTCACCACCGATACACTTTGCGCCCTGTCCCCATTTTAATTCTATAGTCTTGAGTCCGTGTTTTTTATTTACATATTCGGCAACACCCAATCTGGTATCTTCTACATTCATCTGGACCAAAATTTCTCCGTAACCCTCATGAAAGCGCCGATAAACCTCTATCCTTCGATCCATATCCGGAGCGTTTTTTATCTTACCGTTAGCATCTAATTCAAGGGCAGGATCAATGCCGCATACGTTTTCACCGCACACCAGGGTTATACCGGAAATAGCTGCTCCGACTGCAAAGTGTTCCCAGTTCTTTCTTGCTATTTCGGTTGAGCCGAGGGCTCCAGTGAAAACAGGTGCCCGCATCTTGACCTTTGTCTTACAACCATATTCCGTTTCTGTGTTTACAGCCGGGAAAATAGCGGTATCGGGATCTCCCAATACGCCGTCGGGCAGTCCCTCTGCCCCCATAGCATATCCCTGAATATTCAAGTGAGAATAGTCTAAGGGATAGTTCTTGTCCCCTCCTGCGGTGATCTCACCGAAGGGGCCGGGGTAGATCAATTCTCTCCCCCGAAATGCAGCCTTAAATACTTCACAGTTACCTCTGCAACCATCAATACATCGTGAACAGAGCCCAGATCCGGGAACTACGCTCCGGGAACGATTAGCTGTCCTGGTAGCATCATTCGCATTTGGTTGTTGTAAATTCATAAAAATCTCCTTTCTTTTGATATCAAAATAAAAAAGTGTCCGCTTTGATAGACACCTTTGCCGGCGTTGTTAATAAATATCGCTAATTATGTGTTTAGATTCCTTTATTTAGGATATACACTGTAATAGCTTTAATTCTGATAATCTCATAATTTCTTTTTGTTGGGTCCCGGGGATCGAGAGTTAGTCGCTTTGAAAAAAAATGAATCGAGGGATCTCCCCAAGGATCGAGCAATGTCTACAAAAAGCTGAAGGGAAGGGAGGCTTTGGTCACTTTCTATCTGGGATAGAGCGCTGGGAGTAATATTAAGGATTCTGGACAATTCTACTTGTGAAAGGTTTCTTTCCAAGCGAAAACGCCGGATTTGCCCTCCTATTTTTACAGGGTCTTTTTTTCGTAGAAAACTTGGAATTCCCTCTGCGACTTTTCCCCCTCCCCCCTCAAATCTTGTTCCTGTATCTGACATGATGAGGGGTTCAAGAAAATTAATTTTATTATTTTGAAAATTGTAGTAATAAACTACATTCAGTAACTGAGAAGACCTTCCCTCCATCTTCAAAAATCTTGCTGTACATATACCCTCTTCCTGAAAACCCAAATTGATAACGAGTTGAGTTATATGGCTTATGTTTGCCAAGAATGCCTTGGTATGAGCTTCTCCAGCCATAGGCCAGTAAGCCAGTGCCTTCAATTCGAACAGTTTGGGACAGGTATAGGTAAAGAAATGTAGTGTATCTTTTTCCCCCCACAGTTCTTGCATCCCCGTCAAACTGTCAAAGATATATTTACACAGGCTCTTTTCTCTAAATTCTTGCTGTAATTTAACAATAGTTTCTATTAATTCAGCCGGTTCACTCAGATTCTTTATACATTGTATACGGAATGGGCTTAATTTGTTTGGCCCGTTTTTGTAAAAGGATTGAAAGACTTCGTCACCCTGTCCTTTGCCAAAAGTGAAAGCATCGACAAGTATGAAATTATCATGGTTAAAAAAATTTCTGTAACGTGAATGTATCTTTTGCGGCGGGAAATCAAAACTTACATAAATATTCTTAAATTGATGGGCATCTTTTGTCGTTAAAAAATATTCTCCAAAATAATCAAAATAGGTCCCCGGTTCCGATACCCAAACTACGTTATCTCCCAGTAAGACCCCCCCTATGAGATTGTCTAAATACGGTATCCCGCAACTATAAAATTCTTTCATCTGTAAATTCCGTACCGATATTCTCCTGCTTGAGGAGGGGAAAAGCTAACCGATGGTTAAAAATCGTCTTCACCGGCAAATCGTTTTTTCAGATGTATCTTCACGCTTATTAACTATGATTTAACTTTTTATCGTGCAAAAGTTAAAAAGTCAAATACTTTTTTATTTTCAATAAGTTATCGTCATAGTTTTGTGAATTAGAATTTAAGTATTGCTTAACTGTTATGACAGATCCAATAAGTTATCGCTTAAATTTACCTTTGGTAAAAAATTAAGCTACAATTAATTTATTAAATAATACTTAATTCGTTTATTAAACTTCTTTCAGATAAACTAAGGAGATGGGAGAATATTTCCGGGGGTTACCATACTGGTTTCTCGAGTAAAGTAGGAAGGGTGAACACCGTTAAAGGTTTAACTTTATCAAAATCTGCCAGAATACCCCGTTCTGTGAACGGGGATGAATGGCAGCCCGTAGCGAAGCGGAGGCAATAGTGTTTTTTTGACCCAGATACCCCGCCTTGTAGGCGGGGTAATTCACTTTAAGAGCGTCAGCTCTAATACCTGTCATCAAGGCATGAAACGTAATTTTGGGGGTTCTGGCCTCCAAGTTTTTACTTGTTTTACCAATAGTCTCGATCTGTCCTTCCAAGGTTTCTTCGGTTACAGTCCTCTGTTTTGTTGCGGTATCGTTTATCGCAGAGATATCTTTCTTCCAAGAATCTTCAAGAGAGGTCACTTTAGAGGAAATATTATTTATAGTTTTGATTATTTGGAGGGCATTAGTATCAGGACTTAGCTTTGCAACCTTGTAAGCTTCTTCTTCGCTTTTAACGAACCCTTCCACTTTCTGCAGCCTGTCTTTCAAGTCCCTAACTTCGGATCTGAGATCACTTGTATTTCTCTCTATCAACATTGGTAAACTGAAGTATCCTATACCGATACCCCCCCCACCACTACAATGATAAAGATTACTGCCACAATCGTCTTCATAATAAACCGCCTCGTTTTTCTGTAATTGCTCTGTTAAAAAGTCAAAAACACAAAGATTTCTGATCACACATGCGAATCAGGTAATCTTTGTGTTTTTCAAATTTTACGCAATGAAAATTACAGGCTTTTGTTCTTTGTAATGTGCTGCCAATCCAAGGGTAAACATCTGGAGTACACGTGTGCATTGGTATGCTATCTATTATAGCACGGGATAACAACAATTATATTAGAAAATTCAATCTCTTCGCCCCGCTTTGCTATTTAGATTTTCAGTGTATAGTACGTATATCTTCCCCGTGCTTTTCTCCTGTTTCGTTATTAGGGAAAGGTTAGAAGGTAGAGAGAATATCCATTTTTTTAGTTATATTATCATTTATCCAGTGTGGATCCCACCATTCCTGGGGATTTACAAACTGTCCTCCGACCATGATTCCAAAATGAAGATGATCACCACCGGCAAGACCTGATGAGCCTGTATAGCCGATTATATCACCTTTTTTCACTTGCTGTCCCTTTGTAACATTGATCGTTTCCAAATGGCCGTAATGAGAAAAAAGCCCAAGACCGTGATCAATCAGGATGGTATTGCCGTAAATACCGATAAAACCGGCAAACGCAACAATACCATGGTTGGAAGCTTCTACAGGGGCATGCATTGTTGAAGCGAGATCAACACCCAAGTGGGTGCTTTCAGCTATGGTTTTTCCTCCATACACATAGATCCTGCTATCTCCAAATAAGGCCTTGGGCGAGGCGTTTTTCATCCTCAGGAACACCCCTTCCCAGAGTTGCGTCGGGCTCGTTTTTTGGCAAATTTTTTTAATGGTTTCATCATTATCCTTACGCATCAATTCATTCACGTATATAAAAGTTTCCAGGGGAGTCTTCCCCCGGAGATCAGGGTTCTGTAACTGGAATTCGGGCATCTTTTGTTGTAGAAAACTATCTGAAAGATTTAATCTATCGTTACGGAATTTTTTCTCTCTGATAAGACAAGGAATATTTCTGGATGATTCATTTCCCGCCTGATCTCTGGCGATAACTCTGATATTTGTTTGACCGTTTCTTGCCTGCGTGGGAAGAGCAAAATAGGCGATGATACAGGGCTTACCAAGAAGGGTGACAGGGTATCCCGGGGAAAAATGATCTTCCACCTGTACGCCGCTTGTTGAAACTGTTTCAGATAACCTGTAGAGGGCAATACCGGTACCGCCAGGATTGAAGTAATTCGAAGAATTGAGCAGATATATCTGCGGTGGCATTAAGTCAATTTTTACATGTTTTGTTATGTCTGTTTTATTTTTCCGCAGCGAATAATCAACGGCCGATATATTGAGCTTCGCTGTTCCATCATGTAGTTTCAAGCTCAGGGGATCGATTACGAAAGACAATGACTTGTCGTGTGTCCCTTTTTGGGGATATTTAATAGAGGACAGAACAATCGTTTTATTGTCCTGGTTGATTGTGATCTCTGTGTTACGGAGACCCGTCTTCTGATCCGTGAATGTGATGTCGAATACCTTTTGCTGTCCTATGGCAGTAATATCTTGCTTCAATTTAACAGCAGGTTTTTCGCCTTCCAAGAAGGTTGTGAAGAACCACCACCCCCCTCCAAAAGCAATGATAATGATAAGAACGATAAGAATTTTTTTCATGAAACACCTCTTGTGATTGATTGAGTATTGGGCAGGAGTTTTGGAAGTTTATTCACAGGTACTCGAACAATTTAAATCCGCGTCCCCTGAATCCAATTTTCACTATTTTGCAACGTTCTCCGGGTATCCTTAAATATTTGAAAAAGTAGTTAGTAATTTTGAAAGAGCGAGATATTTTTATGATAACCGGGCGAAAAAGTCAATAGTCGGGAATTCAGGTTTAATCTATTAAAACCCGTTAGAAGAAATTCTTTGGACAAAGCCTCCAGAGGTGATTGATCACAACACAATCTAGATATCTATACTTTCTCTCTAAAAAGAGATTATCCCGCGTAATTATGAATGACTCTTCTATGGTAGGGTTTTACAGATGGGTTTGATTATTATCGCCGTTTCAATTGGATAGGGTGGCGCCCGGATTCACACCAAATACATGCCAGGCTTAACGTCGGTCGTATTTTAAAGTGCCGATTCATAAAGAATTGAGATTGACATTGCCCTAAAATTACGCTACTAAAAACAGAGAGTTAATTGCCAAGAGCTAAAGACTTTCCAAAGGGGGGTATTTTTGGTTAAAGAAGATATAAATACGCAAAAAAGGGTTATTCTGTGCATTAATGCATTGCTGGAAAAGAAAGCTAGAGATGTGATCATTCTTAATGTGAAAGGGTTATCTAATTTTACCGACTATTTTGTTATATGCAGTGGGACCTCTGACAGGCAGGTACGGGCTCTTGCATCATCAATTCAGGAGAACTTGAAAAAGTCCGGTATTGTCCCCCTGGGGGTAGAGGGCGGAAATTCAGGAGTATGGGTTCTTATGGACTATGATGATTTGATCGTCCATATCTTTTACGAACCTGTCAGGGAATTTTACGATCTTGAGAGGCTATGGTCAGATGCTACTCAGATGAAGATCGGAGAAGATGTTACCAAATTAACCTCTCTTAATGAGGGGATGTAGTATTGAAAAGTATCCTCACAAGTCTTGCTGATGTTATTTTCCCGCCCATGTGTGTGACGTGCGGAGTTGTACAGGGGCATGATGATGCCTTTAATTTCTGCCCTATCTGTTTTTCCAAAATAAATTTTATTCAATCGAATCTCTGCTCCCGTTGCGGGATTCCCTTTACCGGTGCCAAGGGGGGTGATCATTTTTGCAGTGACTGTATCACTTCCGAGATGCACTTTTCGGTAGCCCGGGCCGTCGGACGGTATGAGACCGTACTTTTGGATGCTATCCACCGGTTTAAGTACAGGGGTAATATTACTGTCGGAGAAATCCTGGGACGATTAATGGCAGAATTCGCATATCCTGCTGTTGATATCAAGAAATATTCGCTGATCATACCGGCTCCCCTGCACCCAAAAAGATTAAGAGAGCGGGGATTTAACCAGTCCGTCATCCTGGCCAGGGCGGTTTCGAAAAAGTTTTCTATCAAGTTAGACTTTACAACATTGAGGCGGCGGGTACACACAACACCACAGGTCAATCTGGGGAAAAAAGAGAGAGAGGCAAACGTACGGGGTGCTTTTGAGGTCGTAAGCGGGGGAAAAATAAGAAAAAAAAGGATTATTCTTGTAGATGATGTATATACTACGGGTAGCACGGTTAAGGAGTGTGCCCGTATATTGATGGAAAACAAGGCGGCAGAAGTGACCGTCCTTACCCTCGCCAGGGCTGTTTAATAAAAAAACTATACGAAGACGGGTAAAACGCAAGGTTAGGCCTTCACGCAATTTTCAAAGCCCTCGTTAAGTGAACAGTGTCGGAGTCAGGAAACAGAAGATATGAACAAGGTCTATTCGAAGGAAAAGTTGAAGGGGGAATTTGACCGACTTCGGAAAAAGGGTAAAAAGATAATCTTTACCAACGGCTGTTTCGATATTCTTCATGTGGGACATATCCGCTATCTTAAGGAGGCAAAGAAAAGAGGAGACATACTAATCGTTGCCGTTAACAGCGATTCATCCGTCAGGTCTATCAAAGGTAATCAAAGACCTATTAATCATGAGGATGACAGGGCCGAGATGGTGGCATCTCTTGAATCTGTTGATTATGTTACTATTTTTCATGAATTAACCCCCCTTGAGTTGATTGAATATCTTCAACCGGATATAATTGTAAAGGGAAGGGGTTGGGTGGAAGAGGATGTAGTGGGTCGTGAATCAGTTAAAAAGTGGGGCGGTACGGTCTTTATTGCTCCTAATGTTGGCGAAGCATCGACCTCAGGCAATATTGAAAAAATAATAAAAGTTTACGGTAAGGAATGATCGAGGAAACAAGAAAGGGCACTGGAACACTTAGATGCAAAGACTTGTTAAGAGTAAAAACGTATTGACAAATCGTGTGGATCAAGTAGAAAAACATAAATCGGATGTTCAGCAGTTTGGGAAAATAGATATTTGGTAAGCTTAGTGCTTCAGTTCCCCTAAAGCAGCTACATTTTTTTCTTTACAAAAAAGTGTTCTTTATGTATCTTGAATATCAAGAGCTTTTATTAGTGTTACTCGCATGAAGCGGAAAGTTGGACATGAAACCTGAAAAATTAAAATTCTTCAGATATCTGCTGATAAGTAAAATCAATGAGTTCCTGGGTGAAGCCGAAAAAACCGTCTCCGAAATGACAGATGGGAAGGACAATTTTCCTGATCCAGCTGACAGGGCATCTCTGGAATCGGACAGGAATTTTGAGCTTCGGATAAGGGATAGAGAGAGAAAATTGATCTTGAAGATGCGAGAGGCTATTAAGCGTATTGATGACGGCATTTTTGGCGTATGCGAGATTTGTGGTGGATCTATATCTGAAAAAAGGCTGAAAGCAAGGCCTGTAACTACTCAGTGTATAGATTGTAAAACAAACCAGGAAAAGATCGAAAAGCAAAAAGGGGAATAGATGCCCAGCATAACGCCTCAAATTGGTAACCACCCAGTTCATCAGCAAACAAACATCAGCAAAAGGAACAATACCACAAAGCGCCGTGCGGGGAGTCACCTGGTCCGCCAGATTTTTGCCGGACGCAGGGTTTGCTACTGAAAGCGACCCTTTCTGAGGCGCATCCCGTAAAGAATCTTATCCAAAATTTCTCTTCAAGAAAAACGCATCATTAAAAAAAGAGACAAAACACGATGTTTGTAAGGGTTGCTATTAATATCCCATCGTATAACACATTTTTATATAGTGTTCCCGAATTGCTGGAAAAGGAAATTGCTACGGGTGTAATGGTCTTTGTCTCCTTTGGGAAAAGAAAACTGACTGGCTACGTTATAGAAACAACATCCTCTGTGACATGTGAAGATATTGATGTTAAGGATATTATAGCTATATCAGATTGTGAGCCGCTTTTTAATGAAGCTGACCTGAGGTTTTACCAATGGGTGTCCCGTTACTATATCCATCCTGTCGGTAAAGCACTGGCCGATATACTGCCCGGAGGGAGGGAGCAAAAAAGCATCAGATGGATATCCCTTTCTAAAGACGTAAGGGAGAATACCGGTGAAGAGGGTTTATCCACCTTACAGGGGGCAATCTTGGAGACATTGGATCATTTCCCCTCTGGCCTTTCCCTGGCGCGGCTAAAAGAGATAACTGGCGGAAAGGACATGAGGTATTGCATCAAAGCCCTTGGTGCCAAAGGACTTATCGTAGTGGAGGACAGGCTCAGGCAACCTGAAGTAATTCTTAAAAAAGAAAAGATAGTCACACTGAACATGGAAAACATATCCTCCACGAAACTAACGGAGAAACAGGGCAAGCTGATCGATTTTCTCGGATTGCACGGCAGTTCTTCTCTCTCCACTATCCGGCAAAATTTTAAGAATGTTTCTTCTTTTTTAAGGGGTATGGAGAAAAAGAAACTCATATTTGTATCCGAACAAGAGGTTTGCCGAACTGTCGGTGTGACCTCTGAGATCGGTAAAGACAAGAAAGTCATTACCCTGAACGAAAATCAAAAATCAGCTCTCGAGGAGATCATAAACGGTCTATCATCCGGCCAATTTTCAACCTATCTCCTTCACGGCGTAACAGGAAGTGGCAAAACGGAGGTGTATCTCAATGCTATGGAAGAAGCCATACGTCTGAATGGCGGGGTAATTTTCCTTGTTCCGGAAATAGCTCTTACACCTCAACTGGTAAGACGTCTGAACGAAAGGTTTCAGGACCAGGAAATAGCTCTACTTCATAGTGGCATATCGAGGAAAATTCGGTACGAACAGTGGCGGCGAATACAACGGGGAGAGATTAGGATAGTTGCAGGCGCTCGTTCAGCCGTATTCGCGCCGGTTAGGAATTTAAAATTGATCATTATTGATGAAGAGCATGATACTTCTTATAAACAGGAGGAACGGACGAGATACAATGCTCGTGATCTGGCCATAGTAAAGGCGAAAAACAATTCTGCCGTTGTTGTGCTGGGGTCTGCTACACCGGAAGTCCAGAGTTATTTTAACGCGAGGGAGAAAAAATATCACTATCTTTCATTGCCTGAAAGGGTGGAGAATAGACCGCTACCAAAGGTAGAGATCGTTGATATGAGGGGCGAAAGGGATAAAAGTGGAAAAGTGCCCATCCTGTCCCAATCCTTGAAAGAGGCGATTCATGATACTATACAAGCAGGAAAACAGACACTCTTGTTTTTGAACAGACGGGGATACAGCAGCTTTATGCTGTGTCTCGATTGTGGTTATGTCTTCAAATGTCAGAATTGCGCTGTATCTATGACATATCATGCCTACAATGGATTTCTAAAATGCCATTACTGTGATTGTACCATAAAGGCCCCTCCACTGTGCAATGGTTGTCATGGTAGCAGTGTATTTAGTTACGGTGTAGGAACAGAAAGAGTGGAAGAGGAGGTAAAGAAGCTTTTTCCTCAAGCCCGGGTCGGAAGAATGGATAGTGATACTACTACCCGGAAGGGTTCTTGCGAGAGGATTCTTGAGGACCTCTACAGGCAGGAAATAGATATTCTTATCGGGACACAGATGATCACCAAGGGGCATGACTTTCCGGCGATTACACTTGTTGGTGTTATCTCGGCCGATACTTCCCTGAATATTCCGGATTTCAGGGCTGGGGAAAGGACCTTTCAGCTCCTGACCCAGGTTTCGGGAAGGGGAGGGAGAGGAGATTCTCCTGCCAGAGTGATTATTCAGACCTTCAATCCTGGCCATTATGCCATCAGAAGAGCAAAGGAGCATGATTATACAGGATTTTACGAAGACGAACTTCCTCTTAGGGAATCTCTCCGGTATCCGCCCTTCTCCCGCATCATTGCCATGCACATCCAGAGTGCAAAAAAAGAGCAGGGTATGAAGGGTATAGAAAATATCAGGAAAGAAATAAGAAATCTTTGCAAGAACAACACTGCAGCGGGGGAAATAGAGATCATTGGCCCGGCAGAGGCTCCCATAGCCAGGATAAGGGGAAAATACCGGTGGCAACTTCTTCTGAAAGGTAAGGATATAGGGATACTTCATGCTCTGACTAAGGATCTTCTGACAAGGTCTATGAGAAGCGGTTTAGATATCAAGGTAGATGTGGATCCGGTAAACTTTATGTAATTCCGATTTTAAATCAAAGCGCTATCTTCGTTGGCATTGTCATCGGCTTGATTTCATCGTTGATTTAAAATCGGAATAAAATAGAGACCTCTGTAAAATAGTGAAAATTGGATTCAGAAGGCGCGAATTAAAGATTTTTCGGGGGGGTACCTAGCCGTCACAGCGCAGCGCCGGTAAAGGCAATGTTTGAGTGCATAAGCGCGAGTTTTGCCTTTGCAGCAAAGCGAGACGTGCATGGTCAAAAAATCTTTTTGAATGCCGATAGATAAAATTTTTAAAGTTCTTGTTGTCTATGAAAAAAACACCGCGGGTTATTGCCGTTGAAATCTTGAACCGTATCGAGGAAACCGATGCCTTTGCCGAACCTTTGTTGGATGCCTTTCTTTCTCGTCGCCTTACCAATCTCCATGATAAAAGACTCCTTACCAACATTGTCTATGGCACCCTGAGAATGAGGGGTAACTTAGACTGGATTATAAGACAGATCTACCGGGGTAATCTGACAGATATGAAGGCAGGTATAAAAAATATTCTGAGAACGGGGCTATACCAGGCCATGTTCACCGACAGAATTCCGGACTTTGCCATTGTGGATGAGGCCGTTAAAATAACCAAAAATTTATATCCGGCAAACTCAGGGCTGGTAAATGCTGTTTTGAGAAATGCCATCCGTAAAAGAAGTGAAATCGTATACCCGCGATTGGAGGATGCACCACTGCTTCACATTTCCATTGTTTATTCCCACCCCCTGTGGCTGGTGGAGAGATGGGTGGAAATGTTCGGCATTGACCGGACCATCTCGATCTGCAAGGCAAACAACGAGATACCGCCTCTTACCTTGAGGGTAAACAGATGGAAAACAACACGGGAAGAGGTGGTCAAAAAAATGCGCCATGACGGGTTTAACGTAAGAACAACAGATTTTTCCCCTCATGGAGTAGTACTGATAAATCCCGCTGTACCGCCAAGGGAAATACCATATTATCAAATGGGGTATGTCTCTGTACAGGATGAGGCTTCCCAGTTGATTGCCCATCTCGTCAATCCGAGACAGGGAGAAAATGTACTCGATATCTGTGCCGGCGCAGGGGGAAAGACCTGTCATCTTGCCGAAATTATGGGTAATCAGGGTAACATACTGGCCCTTGATATAAGTGCCCAAAAGATGGAATCGCTGAAGAATACGGCAAAAAGATTGGGGATTACCATACTGGAAACCTTTGCAGGTGATGCTACTCGTAATTTGGGAAGTACCTTACGGAGGGAATTTGACAGAGTTCTCGTTGATGCACCCTGTTCATGTCTCGGTACTTTAAGGAGAAATCCGGAAATAAAATGGCGGCTCTCCTCCGAAGAGCTTAAAAGCTTTGCTTATCTTCAGAAAAAATTATTAGACAGTGCTTCCTCTTACGTTAAAAAAGGGGGGACTCTAATCTATAGCACTTGTACCATCATGTCTGAGGAAAATGAAGATGTCGTCGAGGATTTTCTTCGGCAGCATAAAAATTTTCGCTGCCTGCAGCCACCGGGCGTGATTGACAGTCAAATGGTTGATGATAAAGGATTTTTCAAAACCGATTCGCACCGCCACGGGACAGACGGGTTTTTTGCCGCCATACTTGAAAAAACGAGTGACAGGATAATTAGCGGGCAAGAGGGGAACGAATTAAATTGACGCAAAAGCTCTAAAGTGATAAAGGCAGAAAATTCACGAGAAACTCTTAGTAATTTTTCTTGATTTCCAGTTCTTGAAATCTGGTTTTCGCCTCAAACGGAGGGTGGTATGTTCTTGGAACAAATGGAAGTCGGTCAGATGGCAGTATTTGCGTACATTGTCGGTGACCGGAAAAGCGGGGAGGGGTTGGTCATTGATCCAGCGGCAGATGCTGACAATATCATTGCCACAGCTGAGAAAAATAATATTAAAATCAAATATATCGTTAACACCCACGGCCATGTGGATCATATATCGGGCAACGCGCAAATGAAGGCAAAGACAGGAGCATCGATTGTTGTTCATGAGGGTGACATCCAAATGCTTGTCTCCACGCCACCCGCGGTTCTCGCGATGTTTGGGGCACAGCAGTCTCCGCCGGCTGATGTTATCGTCAAAGAAGGAGATTATATCACAGTGGGAAAGGTTTCCTTGAAGGTCATTCATACCCCCGGGCACTCAGCGGGAGGTATTGCCCTCTACACAGAGGGGTATGTATTCACCGGTGATACTCTTTTTGTGGAGGCCGTGGGAAGAACAGATCTCCCAGGAGGTTCATGGGACGTGATGTTTCGTTCCATACATGACAAACTGCTTACACTGCCTGATGACACGATAGTGCTGCCGGGACATAACTATGGGAGAATGCCGACCTCAACAATTGCCCATGAGAAAAAATATAACCCCTTTTTAAGATAAAAAAACAGGAGATGGGATGGGTAAACCAGCGCTGATGAAAACAGACTTTAAAGGGTTAAAATTGTCCCATGTGGGAAAGGTTCGTGATATTTACGAATTAGACCCTTACCTCCTTATTGTGGTGACCGACAGGATTTCCGCCTTCGACGTTATTATGGAGAACCCCATTCCGGGAAAAGGAGAGATTCTTACCAGTATGTCTGTCTTCTGGTTTAAAGAGATGGCTGATATCATTGAAAATCACATTGTTTCCGTGGATCCTCTCGAATTTCCCGACCAATGCGCTCCTTACAGGGAGGAGTTGCAGGGGAGAAGCATGCTGGTAAAAAAAGCAAAGCCTATCCTTGTAGAATGTGTAGTGAGGGGATACCTGAGCGGCTCAGCTTGGAAAGATTATTGTCGGAGTAAAACCGTTTCCGGTCTCAGGCTTCCTGATGGATTAAAGGAATCTGCCAAGCTCCCCGAGCCGCTTTTTACCCCTTCCAACAAGGCCCCGGAGGGGGAGCATGATATTCCAATTACCAGAGATGATATGGAAAACCTTATCGGTTATGAGCTTACAAAGAGGATCATGGAAACCAGTTTGTCTATCTATGACCGGGCAACAAAGATTGCAGGTGAAGCGGGGATTATCATTGCAGATACCAAGATGGAAATGGGCCTTATAGGGGATGAATTGATTCTGATTGATGAACTCCTCACTCCTGATTCTTCAAGATTCTGGCCCCGGGACGATTATGAGGAGGGAAGGGCACAGAAAAGTTTCGACAAACAGTTCCTAAGGGACTATCTTTTGTCTATTAACTGGGACCAGAAACCGCCTGCCCCGGAACTTCCTGATGAAGTTATTGAAAAGACTATGGGAAAATACAAGGAAGCCCTGAATCGCCTCGTGAAGTTTCCAGTCAAATAGGTAAAACTTTGCTCTTCATGCTTTTGAAGGGCTTTTAAACAGCACTGTGCTGGAAAGGAACAGGGGGAATCAATGCTGTGGAAGGAAATAAGGAAGTTGTATGAAACGTTGTTACTATGAAGTCCTTGATGTAGAGAGAACTGCCTCGGGAGAAATTATAAAAAGAAGTTACAGAAAACTGGCCATGCAATACCACCCGGATAGAAATCCGGGAGATAAAAAAGCGGAGGAAAACTTCAAGGAAGCGGCAGAAGCTTATGAGGTCTTAAGTGACAGAGAAAAACGAGAGATTTATGACCGGTATGGTCATGAAGGACTGAACGGAGCTGGATTTAAGTTCTCGGGATTTGAAGACGTATTTTCAAATTTCGGTAATATTTTCGAGGACTTTTTTGGATTTGGCAGCTCTCGGCCAAAATCGAGAAGAGCACCACGTGACGGGGCTGATCTCCGTTATGATATTCATCTGTCCTTTATGGACGCTGTCCTTGGTAGCTCCTCCGATATCGAAGTAGAGAAATTCGAGAAATGTCAAAATTGTGAAGGCACTGGTGCCACACCCGGGAGCGCCCCTGAGACCTGCCAACGCTGTCATGGCAGTGGACAGGTAATCCAGTCCAGCGGACTTTTTCGTGTAAGCTCCACATGTCCCCAGTGCCGTGGTCAGGGCACGGTCATTGCTGATCCGTGTAACGTGTGTGGGGGCGTAGGCAGGGCGAAAACCACAAAAACTGTCCATCTCAAAATACCTCCCGGTGTAGATAACGGTTCACGTCTAAGACTAAGGGGGGAAGGAGAAGATGGAGATTTTGGGGGAACAAAGGGTGATCTCTATGTCTTCGTTCATGTAGAACCTCACGAATTTTTCGAAAGAAGGGGTTATGATGTCCACTGTCAGATCCCCCTCTCCTTTGTTCAGGCAGCCCTGGGGGCAACTATATCAGTGGCTACTCTGAATGGTTCTGAAAAGTTGAAGATCCCGAGAGGAACACAGAGTGGCGAAATATTTCGCTTGAAAGGAAAGGGAGTTTCTAACCCGAAGGGATTCGGGCGAGGAGACCAGACTATTGAGTTGGTTGTTACTATACCCACTAGTCTGACTAAGAAACAGGAAGAACTCCTCAAAGAATTTGCTAAACTAAACGGCAAGTAGTATTCAATGGGCACAAGTCCTCTACTAAATTATTTGAGTTTTGGGAATTATATTCATCGGGACTCAAAAATATTTTTCGACCATGCATGTATCGCTGAAAAGGCACAAATCTCGCTTACTCTCTCAAACATTGCTTGTTCCGTTACTGCGAGATGTGACGCGCCAGAAAAATCTTTAACTAGCGTCATCTCCTGAAACCGATTTTTACTATTTTGCAAAGGTCTCTTTAAATGAAAGGAGGAGAATATGGTAACGGGAAAAAAGTGGCTCCTATTTTTAGTTGTGGGTCTTTTTCTCATTTCCGGTTGTGCGGCCTTAGCAGTTAGCGGTGCTGCAGTTGGCGCAGGTTCGGGAACCTACCTTTATATCAATGGAGAGTTGAAAACAGACTACAACTTTTCCTTTGAAGAGGTTTGGAATGCCTGCGAAAAAACCGTAGCAGACATGCGAGGTGTTGATGTTGTGCCGTACAAAGAGATTGGCAAGGGAAAAATCTCTGCTGTTATTAACGACGAGAAGGTTCAGTTCACCCTCAAGTATAAGACAAAAGATGTTACCACTGTTGCTATACGGGTAGGCCTGATTGGTGATAAGCTTTCGTCACAGCTTCTGCACGACAAAATAATTGGCAATCTTCCTTCGGGCAGCCATCAATAATCACCTCCTTAATGCCGTCTGAGCTGGTGCCGAGCGATGAAGAAAAAGATAATTCTGGGCCTTCTGGTAAGTGCCTTTCTTATTTACCTGGCTGTCAGGGGTATTCGATTTGAGGAAGTTATCGGTGTACTCAAGAACGTCAGATATGTATACATCCCTCCAGCCTTAATGCTGATGTTTTTGATGCAGGTATTGAGATCATATCGATGGGGGATAATCCTGAGCCCTCTAAAAAAGGTTGACCAACTGTCACTTTTTTCTGTAACATGTGTCGGTTTTTTGGCTATTGTGGCTATCCCGGCAAGGCTTGGTGAACTGGCACGGCCCTATCTCATTTCAAATAAAAGCAATATCAAGATGACCTCTGCTATGGGTACTATACTGGTAGAACGTGTCTTGGATGGTCTCGCGATTCTCGTCATGGCTGTTTCCGTCTATTTCTTCCTACCTCTCCCCTCAGGGTTGACAGAGAAAAGCTTCATATTCTTTCTGATCACCATGGCCATAGTAGTGGTAATGATTTTCACAATAGTTAAACCTGAAATGTCTTTAAAGGCCCTGAATCCTTTTCTCAAATTCATACCGAAGAGGTACGCCCCTGCCCTGAACCGTTTAATCCATAATGTTATAGACGGCTTTAAAATCATTACCCGTATCAGAGCGCTCCTCTATGTTATGTTTCTCTCCGGTCTGATATGGCTGATAGGAGTTCTTATTATATATATCCTATTCTTTGCCTTTGGTTTCCATTTATCCCCCGTAGCTGCCTTTGTTCTGATGATTATTCTTGTTATCGGGATTGCCATCCCGGCAGCACCAGGGTTTATCGGAACATGGCACTTGTCCTGTATCCTGGGGCTTGGTCTGTTTGGCGTTCCCGAACCAGATGCCCTTGCCTTTGCTGTCATCTATAATTTCCTGTCCGTAGGGATTGTGATCACCTTGGGACTGATATTTTTACCTTTCAATAAATTTTCCTTCTCCGGTTTTAGTCTCCAGCTTTCCGAAGGTCAGGAAAAGGAGGACAGCAAACTTTCCGGTTAAAGTGCAACGGGAGGGATTTCGGTAAAGTTTTGAACATTTTTAACGGATGTCCACCCTGTTGTTTTAGTATAACCTGCCGTGTTATTATATTAAGGAAAAGGAATGATATTATGAAAATTGTATAAGAATTGACTAAAGCGTATAAAAACTGGTAGATAGTTATAAGGAGTGGGATGTAAGAAATAGCATCATACATTATAAGAGATAAAATGGTAAGGAATGAAGCCGGGAAAAACGTTGAGGAGGTTAGAAAACATGTAAGGAGAAGTCTATGTAATTTCGGACCGCTTATGAATAGAGAGGTGTCGAATGGAGCAGAAATTTGCAGAGAAGAAGACCGATTTTGTTGCCAAAACAATTTATAACCGTCTTTTCCAAGAGGCATTAAGCATTGTCTCAATAGTAAGGAGTGAGTAAATGGAACCGATATTTGCACCCTGGAGAATAGAATATATAAGAAGTAAAAAACCGGATGGGTGTATTTTTTGCGAGGATTCAATCAGGATGGAAGAGTTTGTTCTTTTAGAAGGAGAAACCTCTTATGTGATGATGAACCTTTATCCGTATACCAGTGGGCATTTGATGATTATTCCGTTCCGGCACGTGAGCAATGTGGAAGAACTTTCATCGGCAGAGCAACAGGAGATGTTTGACTTTGTAAATATTTCTGTCAAAGTATTAAAAGAAGCGTTGAAACCGGAGGGTTTTAACATAGGTATGAATCTGGGAACGGCTGCAGGTGCCGGCGTAGAAGATCATCTCCACGCACATGTTGTTCCAAGGTGGTGTGGCGATAACAACTTCATGAGTGTTCTGGGTGAAGTACGCGTGATTCCTGAGGATATTTCCGGGACATGGGAAATCCTTAAGCCGTATTTTGATAATTTACCATCGGGAGGACTGAAATGAAGGTAATATATACCATTATCGTCGTCTTAGTTGTACTGTTTGTCATCACGTTTTCATTAGAAAATACGGTTAGTGTGCAAGTGAAATATTATGATTTTATAGACGTTTCACGTCCCATTTACCAGTTGCTCTTTATTGTTTTCCTCTCTGGTGTTATATTTACGGGATTTATGGGGATTATAGAAAGATACAGATTGAACAGAACCATAGCCAAGTTAAATAGAACAGTCAGAGAGCTTAAAAGACAAATCAGGACGACTGAATATAAACCCCTTGGCGAGGAGAGCACCCCTGCAGAGTAAAAGTGAACGTCAATGGCACTGAGAGGCGCCAATGGACCTTTGCAAAATAATGAAAATTGGATTTGGAAGGCGGTGAATCAAAGGCTTTTCGGGAACCGTGTCGTCGCAGCACAGCTCGGGAAAAGGCAATGCCTTAATGTGTGTGGGTTTTGCCTTTGCAGCGAAGTGAGACATGCATGGTCGAAAAAGATTTGTGACCGTTTAGAAAATATTTTCAATCTATTGCCTTGATGTTTATTGCAGACGCTAACTTGGGAAAGCTGGTCAAGTGGCTGCGGATTTTAGGATACGATACCACTTGCTATACCGGCAATGCAGATCGGGACTTTTTAAGAAAGGCTCAACAGGAGGAGCGAATTGTCCTGACAAAAAAAAGAGATATGACGAGGAGAGAATTCTCGGGCCGTCTCATTGTCATTCAAGATGACCATGTCCGGCGACAGATCAGAGAGGTAACAGATAAACTTTCTCTCAATCCTAGACCCGAGAGATTATTCAGTATCTGTCTTAAATGTAATGAGAAGTTAGAAAAGGTTTCCAAGGAAGAAATTGAAGGAATGATTCCTGCTTACATCTTTGAAAGTTGCTCTCAATTTCAACAATGCCGCCGGTGCAGATGTATCTTCTGGTCTGGTACCCATAGAGATAATGTATATAATTTCCTCAAGACGCACATTCAGTATCATCCCCTCTGATCTTTTCCACAGCGTGTTTCAAGGCGGGGATAATAACTGTTAAATTTTCCCGGGCACCTTTCGGAGATCCGGGTAGATTGACAATCAGTGCAGTGCCTCTTATTCCAACTACAGATCTTGATATCATCGCGTGTGGCGTAATTTTTGCGCTTTCCCGCCGCATCGCTTCTGCCATACCGGGCACTTCTCTTTCGATCACCTCCAGAGTAGCATCCGGCGTTACATCCCGGGGACTGACACCCGTGCCACCTGTAGTCAGGATCAGGTCAAGTTTCCTTTTATCGGCACATTCTACTATCTCTTCTTTAATCTGCTTTTTTTCATCAGGAATGATAATGGTATGGGTGACATTTATGGCAGCATCTGTTAGAATTCTTATGATTTCCTGAGAGCTTTTATCTTTACGTTCTCCCCGCGCTCCTCTGTCGCTTACCGTAATGACCCCGGCAGTAATCATGCGCCACCTTATTCTTCCTTTTTCGCGCCGGCGATAACTTTTTCGGCAATAGAAGGTGGGACCTCTTCATAATGGGAATGCTGGTAGGTGAAGCTCCCCCTTCCACTTGTCATTGATCTCAATTCTGCCGCGTAGTTCAGAATCTCGGCAAGAGGAACCTTTGCCTTTACTATCTGATGCGCTTCTTTAGTGTCCATACCGGCAATCCTGCCGCGCCTGCCGGTTAAATCACCGATAACGTCCCCCATATACTCATCTGGGATATCGATATCTATATTAACGATTGGTTCCAGAAGAATTGGCTGGGATGCCATAACACCTTTCTTAAATCCCATTGATCCTGCTATTTTAAAAGCCATCTCCGATGAATCAACTGTATGGAACGTACCATCAACAAGGGTAACCTTCACATCCACAAGGGGATAACCGGCGAGGGCTCCTTCCTCCATAGCCTCGACGATACCCTTTTCTACAGCAGGTCTGTACTGGTGGGGTATGGAGCCCCCTATGATTTTGTCAACAAAAGCAAATCCTTCACCTTTCGGGAGTGGTTCGATCTCCAGCCAGCAATCCCCATACTGACCTCTCCCTCCTGATTGTTTTTTATATTTTCCCTGAACCCTTGTTTTTCCCTTTATTGTTTCTTTATAAGGAACCGTGGGGGTCTTTAGATTAACCTCCAGACCGAATTTTCTCTTCATTTTTTCGACAGCCACCTCGATATGAATCTGCCCCAATCCGGAAAGGATCATTTCCTTGGTCTGCTCATCCCTGTGAAAGGTAAGAGATGGATCTTCCTCAATCAATCTGCTGATAGAAGATGAGATTTTTTCTTCATCTCCCCTTGTTTTCGGTTCCACGGCAAAAGAGGTAACGGCAAGGAGGGGAATAACTTTTTCGTAAACAATAGGCGATTTTTCATCACAGATGGTATCTCCTGTCGCTGTCTCTTTCAATTTTGCCACCGCGGCAATATCTCCCGGTACGAGGGAACCGGTAGGTTTCTGATTTTTCCCCTCCAGAAAAAAGATATTTCCAAACCGTTCATTGAGCTTTCTGGATGCGTTGTAAATGTTGGAGTCTGACTTTAACGTTCCTGAATATACCCTGAATAGAGTTAATCGGCCGGCATAAGGATCGGCAATGGTTTTAAACACCATAGCTGAGAAGGGGGCAGATTCCTCAGGAGATCTTTTTTCAATCCCATCTGCTGTATTCGGTTTTGTTCCTTCAACCGGTCCACGATCTACAGGTGAGGGGAGATAATTAACTATCATCTCCATAAGCGGTGTAACACCGATATTTTTTATTGCTGATCCGCATATAATCGGGATCAGGACACCGGAGAGCATACCTTTCTTAAGACCGGATTTTAGATCATCAGGAGAAAGTTCTCCACTGTCCAGGTATTTATCCATTAATTTCTCATCGGATTCAGCAATATCTTCCACCATTATTTCTTTATATTTTTCAACATTCTCCATCATGTCACCGGGAATGTCTCCCAAAGAGTAACTTCCCTTTAGATTGTCAAAGATCATGGCCTTCATTGTGATCAGGTCGACAATGCCTTTAAAAGATTCTTCTGCACCTATGGGAAGAAAAAGAGGGGTTGCCTTTATCCCCAGCCGGTCCTTTATGTGCTCAATCGTTTTAAAGAAATCTGCCCTTTCTCTGTCCATTCTATTGATATAAATGATCCTTGGGAGTTTATATTCATTCGCGTATTTCCAAACTGCCTCCGTCTGAAATTCGACCCCACCAACGGCATCTATTAAAATGATGGCGCCATCAACGATGCGAAGACAGTTTTTTGTATCATAGGTAAAATTGGAATCCCCGGGCGTGTCAATGATATTAATCCTGTGCTTTTCCCAATCAAAAAAATTTGTTGAAGCGCTGATCGAAACATGTCTCTTCTGTTCTTCCGGTTCGAAGTCCATGCAAGAGGTTCCTTCATCAACCCTGCCCGGCCGGTCTAATTTGCCGGCTATGTAAAGAAGAGACTCACAGAGCGATGTTTTTCCGACCCCTCCGTGTCCTACTATGGCTAGATTTCTTAGAGATTTTGCTTCATATTTTGCCATGAAAGCTCCTTTCTGGAAAAATCATCAACAGGAGATTGCTGAGTCTATTCTTAGCTATATTGATTTAAAGCTGCGAATTGCTAAAGAAAAGACCTTAGTTGAGAAAACACTATTTAAATAACATGACAGGAGAAATGCAGTCAAGACAATTTTCCGGACAGGTCGGGAAGATCAGAACTTACCCATTCCTGCAATTCGCTTTCCCTACTCATGCGCATCTACTCCTTGTGCCGGCAATGATTTCCCGCCCGCTACTGGCGTTGTCTTATCTCTCCTCCCTCCGATCTGCCAGTACCTTGCGAAATTGTTCCTCCTCCATACAAAATCATTGACAATTACTTTAAATTATATATACTTAAACTAATTGTCTCTTCTGGGTATATAGGGTATTTTAAAGTAGAGACCTTTGCAAAGCTCTCAAGGAGCCCAGAATCATGTTCGGTATTGGTATGCCCGAGTTGATAGTGATTGTTGTTATAGCCCTGCTCGTGGTAGGGCCCGGAAAGTTGCCTGATCTTGCCAGATCCCTGGGGAAAGGACTTGCTGAGTTCCGCAGGTCTGCTGAAGATGTTAAGGATAGTCTAAAGGAAACATTAGAAATGGATGAAGTCAAGAAAAACGAAGGCGATATCAAAAAACCGCTTCATCATCAATCTTCTTTATCATCTGAAGAGGAAAATAATTCTTCCCGATCTTTTACCCCTCCTGCGCAATGAACCTATCGAAAAAGAACCATCTTATAACCTATGGATAAACCTAAGGAAGAAAAATTATCCCTTAACGCTCATCTTGAAGAATTGAGAAAGAGACTTATCTTCATTCTGATTGCCGTAGGTATCGGATTGTGTGCATGTTATATCGCCAGAGAATGGTTGTTTGCCATTATTACAAGACCACTGACTATGGTTCTGCCGCAAAAAAGTTATATGATATTCACCAGCCTGCCCGAGGCATTCTGTACATATATGAAGATATCTTTCTTTGCTGCTCTTGTTCTGACAAGCCCATATACCTTATACCAGATATGGAAATTCATCTCTCCTGGCCTGTACCCCGGCGAGCAGAAATACGTTCTTCCCTTCGTTATATCCTCTTCTTTGTTGTTTGTTGGTGGAGTTCTTTTTGGCTATTTTCTCGCTTTGCCCCCGGCTTTTAATTTTTTTGTGTCTTTTTCCTCTGATTTTCTCAAGCCCATGCTGTCTCTTAATGAGTATCTATCATTGTCTTTAAGATTCCTCCTCGGATTTGGCCTTGCTTTTGAGCTTCCCGTCTTTATCTTTTTCATGACAAAGATCGGTCTTGTAAACGCCGCGAAGCTTTCCAGAGGGCGGAGATACGCAATCCTGGTGATTTTTATTGTTGCTGCTATTCTGACACCATCTCCTGATGCAGTTACCCAGATACTGATGGCTGTGCCTTTGATATTCCTTTATGAGGTCAGTATAATCGTGGCAAAATTTGCCAAGAAGCGTCCTGGAGCGGAAGAAGAAGGAGAAGCTAAAGAAGTTAAAGAGGAGGCGCGATGACGAGGCGTTCCTATCAAAACTACAAAAAAAAGAAGCGAAAGAGTTCTCACATCAAAACAGTAGTTTTTTTGATAGGTTTAGTTACCATATTACCGATGCTGGCAGGGGGGGGGATTTTTTACTATACCTTTCTCCGTGATATGCCGGCTATTGCCGTCCTTAAAGATTATCGTCCCAGTATAGCTACCAGGGTGTATGCCGACAACAATGACCTTATTGATGAATTCTACCTGGAAGATAGAAAGATGGTCAGGGTTTCCGAACTTCCCGTTGTGGTCACTCAGGCCTTTGTGGCGGCGGAAGATGCAAGATTCTATCAGCACAAGGGGGTTGATATTATGAGCATCGCGAGGGCTTTATTCAAGAATATCGAGGCGGGGCATATTATACAGGGTGGCAGTACCATTACGCAACAGGTGGCAAAATCTTTCTATCTATCCCCGGAAAAAAAATACAAAAGAAAAATCAAGGAGGCTTTATTAGCTTATAAGATCGACAAATACCTTTCCAAAGACGAGATACTAAACCTCTATCTGAATTACACCTACTTAGGGCACGGTACCTACGGCGTAGAAGCCGCATCACAAGGTTATTTTGGTAAAAGCGCCAGACATCTGACACTACCCGAGGCGGCTCTCCTGGCTGGTCTCCCTAAAGCGCCCACCAACTATTCACCCTTCCTGCATTTTGACAAGGCCCGCGAGAGACAGATTTATGTCCTTACGAGGATGGTGGAAGATGGTTACATTACTCTGGAGCAAAAAGAAAAGGCTATACAAACCCCTGTAAAACTTCGATCTGTTAAACCAAAAGAGAAAATTGCTCCCTATTTTGTAGAAAACGTTCGCCGGTATATTCTCGAAAAATATGGCAATGATGTACTTTACAAAGAAGGGCTTGAGGTCTATACAACCCTGGATATAGCCATGCAAAAGGCAGCCTTGCCTGCCGTAGAGAGGGGACTACGGGAGATGGAAGAACGGGAAAGATATAAAAATGTTGTGGTCCAGGGAGCACTCCTCTGTATGGACGCAAGGACCGGCGCTATCAGAGCTATGGTCGGGGGAAGAGATTTTAAGAGAAGCGAGTTTAACCGTGCTACCCAGGCGAGACGGCAGCCTGGATCCGCCTTCAAACCGTTCATCTATACGGCGGCCTTTGATAAAGGAATGACACCGGCAACGCAATTCGGTGATTCTCCTGTCATATTTGCAGATGTCACAGGAGGGAATATCTGGGAACCACAAAACTTTGACAGAGAATTCTGGGGACCTACTACTCTGAGAACGGCCCTTGTATACTCGAGAAACATCGTCACGATAAAAGTGCTTCAGGAGATCGGTCTGGACTACGCCGCAGGGTACGCTGCCAGTGTGGGTATTACCTCCCCTCTCACGAAAAACCTCTCCCTGGCTCTGGGAACATCGGGTGTAACTCTCCAGGAAATGGTAAGGGGATACGGTGTCCTTGCCAACCAGGGCAAAAAATGCGAGCCATTTTTCATCAAGAAAATTGTTGACCGGACAGGCCACGTCTTCGAGGAGAACCAGCCAAGAGTTGAACAGGTTATTGATTCCCGCATTGCCTTCATGACGGCTTACGTGATGCAGGATGTAGTAGAGAGCGGGACCGGTATGCGGGTAAAAAGCATCGGCAGACCGGTAGCCGGCAAGACAGGAACAACTGATGACACAAGAGATGCCTGGTTTATTGGATTTACTCCCTCACTGGTAACAGGGGTGTGGGTGGGTTTTGATCAGGAAAGGTCCCTCGGCAAGCAGGAAGTTGGCGGCAGGGCAGCAGCACCTATCTGGTTATATTTCATGGAAAAGGTTCTCAAGGGTACACCACCGGAAGACTTCCCTGTTCCGGAGGGAGTTGTCTTTGCCAGGGTAGACCCAAAAACAGGTCTGCCCGTCAGTTCCTCGTCCCAAGATAGTATCCTTGAATGCTTTCTCGGGAGAACAGATGCCAGTGATACAATACCGTTAACTATTCAGGAGCCATGATAAAGTTACAAGACTTGCCACCCGCGACTCTCACAACCTAATCTCCGGTCTTCAGAGTGTCTTGGAGAAATGACTTGAATAATTTATAGTCACAGGGGAGCGATAAGGATTTTCCTGTCCTTTTGTCAATATCTTTCATACTTTTAGGTAATTCCGGAATTATACCAAGCAGGGATTCTATCTCTTCGGGAAACTTGGCCGGATGGGCTGTCTCCAGGGATACACAGAGAGGAAAATCACCGAACCGTTCAAGATATACCTCAAGTCCCCTCCAGCCTACCGCACCGTGCGGCTCCAGGAAGATTCCATAACGACTGTAAACCTTCCTTATCGTTTCCCTTGTTTCCTTATCGGAGATACTTACGGAGAAGATGTGCCTTTTCATGGCACCCCGGTCGGGATAGCGATACACAGCGCCCTTCCGGTCAACCGTTCCTCCGTATAAGTTGAAGAATCTGGCCATATTGCTCGGATGGCCCACATTCATGGCATTGGAGATGCATGCCCTGGAAGGAGATATCTTCTTATAGTTGCCTGTCTCGAGGAATCCGGGGAACTCATCGTTTTCATTGGTCGGCATGATGAGCTTTTCGACGGGAAGCCCCATCCTCCGCGCATATTCACATCCCAGGGCATTGCCGAAGTTACCCGAGGGGACAGAAAATATTAGCCCCTCCCCATTGCGAGCAAGCTGGGTATATGCCCAGACATAGTAGGTTATCTGGGGGAGTATCCTGCCGAAATTGATCGAATTTGCCGAAGTCAGATTCAGATTATCAAGAGACGGGTCGGAAAATGCCTGTTTGACGAGATTCTGGCAGTCATCGAACTTGCCGGCGATGGAAATGGTCTGCACGTTGCCCCCAATTGTATCGAGCTGCTTCTTCTGTCTCCCACTTACCTCTTCCCTCGGATAGAGAATATAGACATCTATTCCCTTGACACCACTGAAGGCTTCTCCTACAGCACTACCCGTATCACCGGAGGTTGCTACAAGGACATTCAGTCGTTTTCCCCGATCACGAAAATAGCTCATCAGCCGGGCCATCATGCGGGCGGCAAAGTCTTTGAAGGATGCTGTTGGTCCCTGATCGAGCCTCATGATATACTTCCTATCTACAACGGCTTCGAGGGGGACATCAAAATTGTATGCATCCTCCACAATATTCTTCAGGATATCGCAAGGGATCTCATCCTTAAGAAAGGATGCTGCCACGAGCATAGCCGCTACGGTATAGGGCGCCCCTTTTAGAGCCCGTATCTCTTCCAGAGATATTGCGGGAATGGTATCAGGCATAAAAAGACCTTCGTCCGGGGCCTGACCCTGAAGGAGGGCCTCCCTGAAAGAAACAGATCCTTTAAAGGGAGTGATTCCGCAAGCCCCATCCATATCCCTGTTTGTACTGAAATAACGAATTTTTGTAGTCATGATCATAATGGAATATCTTCCTGTCCTGCCTCACGGCCGGCCAGCGTATAACTTTTCACAAAATCCAGAAACAAACGATGATGGCGCATCAAACTGAATTGCCGGCGATGGATCAGATAAAAACATCTCTCAAACCGACGCCCTTCGATCGGTACTTCCACCAAGATCCCCTGTCTCAATTCCCGTTCCACGGCATAGGACGAGAGGGCGGAAATACCAAGCCCGGCGATAATAGCTTCTTTCACCGCTTCAGAACTTCCCATTCCGACGACAATGTTAAATTGCGCGAGGTTCATTCCGGAATTCTCTTTCAGATATGTCTCGATTACTTCCCGTGTTCCCGAGCCCTTTTCCCTGAGAATAAAGGGTTCTCTGGAAAGTTCATCGAGGGTCACGGGACCTTTACCGGCCCACCGATGACCTCCGGGTACAAGCAGAATAAGCCTGTCTTGCCACAGAGGTTCCACGTGCAATTTCCGATGCAGCGGTTTTTTGCCGACGAAACCGATCTCTGCCTGATTATTCAGGATTATCTCTATGGTTTCTTCAGAGTCGGCAGCCTGGACATCAGCCTTGATTGCCGGATAGCTTTTTCTGAAATCACTCAAGACGTAAGGGAGGATATAGGTGGCTGGAATCGTGCTGGCACCGATATAGATATTGCCGGATTCGTTTTCCAGAACCTGCATGATCTTTTCCTTAGCCTCATTTCTTAATTTGATGATTCTTCTGGCATAATCGTAAAGAATCCTTCCTCCCGGGGTTAACGATATTCCCCCATCGCCGCGGTTAACAACCCTGATTCCGATTAAATCCTCCATATTCTTGATATGTTTGGTAAGGGCGGGTTGGGTAAGAAACAACTTTTTGGCGGCACGGCTGAAGTTACCCTCGGCAATCAGTTGAATTAAAGACTCCATCTGCTGGATGGTGATATTTTTAAATGTATCGTAACTCATATCTACCACATGTAAAAATTCAATATCTACGCCTACTTCGGCTCTTGACTGGCATAACCCGTTATTGTTTTTTCAATTTGATTCAAAAGAAAATGTTTCTCATGAAACATAACCGTCTACAGGGGGGATATTAAACAAGGCCAACGAATAATAGTAAATAGTAAAAGATTATTAGGAAACTTTTCTCTTCACTCCATCGAGGGATTCCCCTTCCCAAACGGCATTGATCTTTTTCAGCTCATAAGAAGACAGGTTTTCCGTTTCATACTGTTTACCTATGGATATATAGGGAGGATGATTCTTTTCAGTGGGATGAATACCATACTTTCGGTAAGAATCGAAGACCTCGGTGCCAAAGTACACCTGCATCTGCTGAGAGTTGGAATTCCCCCTGATCTTTACATCGTTATCCTTGAGAAACTTAAGTGTCTCCATGGCATCAGCAAAGGTTTCACCGGGGAGACCATACTGGGTGAACAATTCTACATCCATATCCCATTTCTGGGTTAATCTTATTGCTTTTCTTATATCTTGGAGGGAAACATTTTTACCCAGACCTTCGAGAACCTTCTCCGAGGCCGATTCCAGCCCATAGGCGACAAGATAGACACCGGCAGCTTTCATCTTTTCCATGAGTTCATTGTTTACGAGGTCTGCCCTCGTCTCCAGCCAGATCTGGATATTCAGGCCTCTTTTTAGAATTTCCTCCATCAGTTGCTCTACCCTCTTGATATTAATGGAGAAACTCGGGTCCGCAAACCAGAATTTTTTTATCCCCTTCTTATGGATCCATTCAATTTCTTCGATTACCCTTTCCACGGAATGAAACCTGACCTTTCGTTTGAAGGCATTAGGGGTATAACAAAAGATACATCCGTAGGGGCATCCTCTTGAAGTCAGGAGGATCGCCTCTTCGAGATTAGAAAAATCTATAAGATCGTCTGCGAAATAGGGGGACGGGTATCTATCAAGGTCTGCATAAGGCTCAACCTGCGGGCCGTCACAGAATAAATGATCCTCATATCTGCAGGCACTTCCCGGGATAATGGCATTGTCTCTCCCTTCCTCTATCGCACGGGCAATCGTTAGCATGACGATTTCACCCTCACCACGGCAGATAAAATCGATGGACCCGATCGGTTCAAGGGCGGAGGAGGGCATGAAAGTAGCCTGAGGTCCTCCGATGACAATTTTCGTTTCCGGGGCGATCGATTTTATATAATTTGCCATTCCGATGACACACAGGATATTCCGCTGATAGGTAGAGAATCCGACCAGTGCAGGCTTGAAGTCACGGATGTAGGAATCTAGAAGGTTAAGGGAAAAAGGGGTGTTTTCACCTATGTTTATGATGTCTGTATTAAATCCGTGACTCCTCAGGAAAGCCGCGATGTAGGCGAGAGAAATAGGAACTGCTGGTGGGATAAACGGATTTATTTCGATTAATAATACATTCATTTTGCTAAGGTGTTTCCAGACAGAATTTTCCAAAATTTTCCGGTGGGAGAAGAGGATAGTTACCATTGAAGCATGCCAGGCAGAAACTGGAATTTTCCATTCCTGTAGCTTCGACCATACCCTCCAATGACAGGTAGTGAAGAGAATCGAGGCCGATGAAGCGGGCAATATCCGTTACGCTTCCTTTTTGCGCGGCGATTAACTCACCCTTCGAGGAAAAATCAATACCGTAAGGACAAGGAAAGCGCGTAGGAGGACAGCTCACAGTCATATGGACCTCCCTGGCGCCTATTTCCCGGAGATTTCTTACGCGGTTACGGCTGGTCGTTCCCCTGATAATAGAATCTTCTACGATTAAAACCTTCCTTCCGGAAATGAGAGGCCGTACCGGATTTAACTTGACCCGTACACCAAAGTCTCTCATAGGCTGTGTCGGCTGAATGAATGTTCGTCCCACGTAATGGTTACGTATCATACCCATCTCAAATGGGATTCCGCTCTCTTCGGCGTATCCTAAAGCGGCATAGTTCCCCGAATCCGGAAACGGCATGACTAAGTCTACATCCGGCCGGTATTCCTTGGCCATGCAGTGTCCTAAACGTTTCCGACAGAGGTAAACATTTTCACCGAAAATCTGGCTGTCGGGTCGGGCGAAGTATATCAATTCAAAGATACAATGGGCTGGTTTTACCTCTTGAAATGGTGTCATACTGCGTAATCCAGTTTTGTCAATTATGATTATCTCGCCGGGTTTTACATCACGCAGGTATGTGGCGCCAACCAGGTCAAAGGCACATGTTTCGGAGGCAACTACCCACCCACTATTAAAGCGCCCGAGACACAGGGGACGGAATCCACGCGGATCACGCATAGCGATAACTTTATCTCGTGTCAGCATCACGATGCTGTATGACCCTTGAACCCTGCTAAGCGCCTTCGTCAATGCCTTTTCGATCCCGTATTTTAAATAAGGGGCCATCAGGTGAAAGATCACTTCGCCGTCCATTGTGGACTGAAAGATAGAGCCCCGGTCTTCCAGTTCAGTACGTAGAGATTGGGCATTGATGAGATTACCGTTATGGGCCAGGGCATAATATTCGTTAGCGTGATGCACCAGAAACGGCTGGGCATTGGAAATGACCGAAGACCCTATGGTCGAATATCTTACGTGCCCGATAGCCAGGTGCCCGGGCAACATGGAGAGGTTATTTTCATGAAATACCTCGGAGGCCAGTCCCATTCCTTTATGTTCCCATACTTTATGTCCATCGGCCGTAGTAATACCTGCACTTTCCTGCCCCCGATGCTGGAGAGCGAACAGGCCGAAGAAGGCAACACGCCCCGCTTCCTCATGTCCGTAAACGGCAAATACCCCGCAGGCTTCGCGCGGTTTATCTTCGTTAGAAATTTGTTTGCTCATTGACTCCTCAAATAGTTCATGATTCCCGACCATTGCCCTTTACTTATGATTTATAACCTCGACTTACGATTTCCGCATGGTAATCTTGAAGTGGGAGGACCTGCCATTCTTTCTCGCGCAGAGCCATGATTGCTTCACTTAAGGCCTTGGCGCCGGCAATTGTTGTGGTATAAAGGATATTATAGGTGAGCGCACCACGACGAATGTAATAGGCATCGAGAGAAGACCTGCGTCCCATGCTTGTATTTATAACTAACTGGATATCGCCATTTTTGATATGGTCCACGACATTTGGACGGCCCTCACTAACCTTTAGTATAGTTCCGGCCTTGACACCATGAGTTTGTAAATGGGCAGCTGTACCGCGGGTGGCCACGATGCTGAACCCCATACCTTGGAAGGCAAGGGCCACGGGGACAATCTTGTCTTTATGGATGTCATGCACACTGATAAAGACGCTGCCGGTGAGGGGTAACTGAAAACCGGAAGCCATCTGTGATTTGGCATAGGCCATACCGAAGGAACTATCTATCCCCATCACCTCGCCGGTAGATTTCATCTCCGGTCCAAGGAGGATATCCGCGTTGGGAAACCGGTTGAAAGGGAAGACGGCCTCTTTCACAGCAATGTGTTTCGGATGTATGGTTTCTGTGAAACCCAACTCTTTCAAGGAACGCCCCAGCATTACCTTTGTTGCCAGCTTGGCGACGGGAACGCCGATTGCTTTGCTGACAAAGGGAACAGTTCTGGAGGCACGGGGATTAACTTCAAGGACGTACAGCTGACCGTCTTTGATGGCATATTGGATATTCATCAGTCCGACGACTCCTAATTCGCCGGCGATTATCTTTGTCTGTCTTTCAATTGTGTCGAGGAGTTCCTGAGCAAAAGTTATTGGCGGCAAGACACAGGCGCTATCTCCTGAATGGATACCGGCTTCTTCGATATGCTCCATAATTCCGCAGATGATGGTATCTGTGCCGTCGCTGATCGCATCTACATCAACCTCAATGGCATCCTCAAGGAATTTATCAATCAGAATTGGATGATCGGGGGAAACGATAAGGGCCTTTTCCATGAACTGTGATAATGTTTTCGGATCATATACAATCTCCATGGAGCGCCCCCCGAGGACATAGGAAGGTCTTACCAGAACCGGGTAGCCGATGCGTTCCGCCGCCCGGAGCGCCTGATTGGTGTCTGTTGCTATTTCATTATCCGGTTGGTTGAGATTAAGGTGCCGGACAATGTCCTGGAACCGCTCGCGGTTTTCTGCACGGTCAATCGCATCGGGGGAGGTCCCCAGAATTTTTGTACCTGCCGCTTCCAGGCCTTTGGCAAGGTTAAGAGGGGTTTGTCCTCCGAACTGAACGATTACTCCGTAGGGATCTTCTGTTCTCAAGATATGCAGAACATCTTCGAGGGTCAACGGTTCAAAAAACAGTTTGTCCGACGTATCGTAGTCGGTACTTACTGTTTCCGGGTTTGAATTCACCATGATACTTTCGTATCCCTCCTCCCGGAGGGCAAACGATGCATGCACACAGCAGTAATCAAATTCGATACCCTGGCCGATGCGGTTAGGTCCACCTCCCAGAATAACTACTTTAGGTCTTACGGAAGGCCTTGCCTCATTCTCCGTCTCATAGGTGGAATAATAATATGGCGTATAGGCCTCGAATTCCGCGGCACAGGTATCAACTAACTTATAAACAGGGAAGATGTTTTCGTCAGAACGCCAGCGGCGAACCTCCGCTTCAGGAATTTTCCAGAGTTGTCCCAGATAACGATCGGAAAACCCGAGCTGTTTCGCCTCTCTCAGCAATGTGGTGGAGGGTGGTGTCGTTGCCAGGATATTTTCTGCAGCGACAATTTCTCTGATCTGAGATAGAAACCAGGGGTCAATGTTTGTGAGGTTGGCTATTTCTTCGATACTCATACCTTGATTAAAGGCGGCTGCGATGTAAAACAGCCTAAGAGAGTTTGGTTTTGTCAGTTTATCGGCTAAAAATTCATGGGGGTTAGGGACGGATAGCGCCTCCGTGATACCGTACCTGCCGATTTCCAGGGATCGGACGGCCTTTTGCAGTGCCTCTTTGAAGGTACGGCCGATGGCCATAGTCTCTCCCACCGATTTCATAGAGGTAGTCAATATATCTTCCGTTTCGGGAAATTTTTCGAATGTCCAGCGGGGTATCTTAACAACACAGTAATCTATAGTCGGTTCAAAAGAGGCCATCGTTTCTCTGGTAATATCGTTGGGAATCTCATCGAGGGTGTAGCCGACGGCAAGTTTGGCGGCGATTTTTGCAATAGGAAAACCGGTTGCCTTGGAGGCAAGAGCCGAGGAGCGGGAGACACGTGGATTCATTTCGATGACCACCATCTCACCGGTCCGGGGATGAACGGCGAACTGTACATTTGACCCTCCCGTTTCCACGCCAATCTCCCGCATAATGGCTATGGCTGCATCACGCATGTGCTGATATTCCATATCGGTCAAGGTCTGGGCAGGTGCGACCGTAATGGACTCTCCTGTATGGACTCCCATAGGATCAAGATTTTCTATGGAACAGATAATGACAACATTATCCGCTTTGTCCCGCATTACCTCCAGTTCGTATTCTTTCCATCCCATGATTGATTCTTCCAGCATGATTTCATGTATCATACTGGCATCCAGCCCATTTTTAGCCAATTCTGTTAATTCTTCCCGGTTATAGGCAATGCCGCTTCCCGTACCTCCCAAGGTAAAAGAGGGACGAATAACAATGGGAAGACCGATACTGCCTGCAATTTCAAAGACCTCTTCCATGTTTGTGGCAAAGCCGCTACGGGGCACCCGTAACCCGATGTTCTCCATAGCCTGCCGGAATTTTCCACGGTCCTCCGCCTTATGAATTACAGAGAGAGAAGCTCCGATCATTTCTACACCGTAACGTTGCAGGATTCCCTGTTCTGCTACGGCTACAGCCATGTTCAGTCCGGTCTGCCCTCCCAGGGTGGGAAGGAGGGCATCGGGCCGTTCTTTTGCGATGATCTTTTCCAGAGCCTCCGGGATGATCGGTTCCACATAAGTCCGATCGGCCATTTCCGGATCCGTCATGATCGTTGCCGGGTTGGAGTTGATCAGGATAACCTGATAACCTTCCTCTTTCAGGGCTTTACATGCTTGTGTCCCGGAATAGTCGAATTCACAGCCCTGGCTGATGATAATAGGACCAGAACCGATAATAAGTATTTTTGACAGATCTTTTCGTTTCGGCATGCCGCATCGTCACCTTAACAAGGCGATTTTATATGTAAAAATATACCTTTTAGACTGAATTTGTAGTATAGAAATAATAACCGATCTTTTTATAAACCTTTTTAAGAAGGAAGTATTCTAACACGGAAAAAGATAAAGGCAAACAGATTATTGATTCTTTCCGTAAAGGTGAAGGGCTGATGTTTGCAGTTAGAGAAACTTTCTTCATGGTGGCATCCTGTTTCCTGTGTAATCCGTTCAACAAACCTTTAAACGGGAGACCTTTATAAAACTCTCCCGGCATCATATGCCTTTCAGAATGCCTTGCAAGAGACAATCGAATTGTCGTGAGCATTAACTACCGGAAAAGATTTTAAAAATAACAGGGTACAACAACTATGATAGAGAGCGAGAAGTTTCTCGGCAGTATAGGAACGGGGAAAAGGGGAGAAGAGATAGCGGTTAAATATTTGAAAAAGGCGGGATATAAGATCATTGAGTGTAACTACAGATGCCTGTTTGGAGAGATTGATATTATAGCAAAAGATAAAAAAACAATCGTTTTTGTAGAAGTCAAGACCAGGAAATCGGAAAAGTTCGGAGATCCCCAGCTCTCGGTTGGATTCGAGAAGCAGAAAAAGATTTCCAGAATATCTTTAAATTATATAGAGGAAAAACGCCTCCATGATTGTGATGCAAGATTTGACGTGGTGGCTGTTAAAATGTTACCGGAAGGAAACAAAATTGAACTTATTCAGAACGCCTTCGACCTGGTTATATAATAAGCAAACAGCAATGGGATGAGAACTTTTCAACATTTTCGGAGTAATGACTGTAACTTAAAGTGGTTTAGATTATCTCTGGGGTTCGATAATTACCTTTAGAGATTCCTTAGCCTCGGCAACAAGCCGAAAACCCAGCCCTGTTTCTTCCAGAGACAACCTGTGGCTGATCAATTTATTCACCGGGACACGACCGGCGCGTATAATTTCCATTGCTATTGCGATATCGGAAGGGCTGCTGCCATAGGAAGGCATTAGTTTTATTTCATTGCGCCAGAATTCATTAACGGGGACAGAGATATCAATGCCCGGTTCTGTAGGGGCAAAGAAGAGAACAGTACCTCCACGATCCACGGATTGCAATGCCTGTGTAAAGGAAGACGGGGATCCGGTACAGACGATGACCAGATCGGCAAGGCGGTTGTCATTGATTTGACGGAGGATACCGGGGACATCTTCATGGGCATTGATTGTTGCGTATGCCCCGAATTGTTTTGCCGTTTTCAGCCGATATTCATTTATGTCTGTCGTGATGATCTGCCCTGCTCCAAGGGTAGATGCCATTAACAGATGCAACAGACCGGAGATACCACTCCCAAGTATAAGTACTGCCTGCCCCGGTTGAAGATTTGCAATTCTTTGTCCGCGTATCACACAGGCCAGTGGCTCGACGAACGTACCTTCTTCGAAAGATATCTCATCAGGCAGGGGAAAGACCCCCCGGTCAACATTCAGTCCGGGAATCCGCACATATTCGGCAAAACCGCCTGGATCATAGTTTGTGGTGTGCAGGGTTTCACAGGCGGTATGGTGGCCTCTTAAACAGTAGTAACATGTATTACAGGGAATGTGGTGAGAGACAAAGACCCTGTCACCGATCTTGTAACGCTTTACATCCTTTCCTACCTCAACGACTTCTCCTGTAATTTCGTGGCCGAGAACCAGAGGGGCTTTTTTGATGCGGTACCATTCCATAACATCACTGCCGCAGATGCCGCTGGTTATTACTTTTACCAGAACTTCAGCAGGACCGATCCGGGGGATTGGTATCTCCTCCAGGCGAACATCCCTGTTATTGTAATACATTGCTACACGCATAGTTTGCCCGTTATGCTTTAAGACTATTGAACAAATCGTAAGCCTCTTTTGCGGTGTAATTTTCGTGAATGACAGACCGTAGTGCCCTGATCATGGCTACAGGATGGGGGTTTTGCCAGATATTTCTCCCGAGATTTACACCAATGGCGCCTTTTTGGATCCCATCGTAAACAAACTCAAATACCTCAAGTTCCGTTTCACATTTGGGTCCTCCTGCCATAACTACCGGTACGGGGCAGCCATTTGTAACCCGCTCAAAATCTTCACACCAGTATGTTTTTACTACGCGGGCACCTAATTCAGCGGCGATGCGGCAGCATAGAGCAAGATATCGGGCATTGCGTTTGTCCAGTTCTTTGCCTACGGCCGTGACAGCCATAACGGGGATGCCGAAGTCTTCACACATATTAACGATCTCTGCAAGATTTGACAGTGATTCATGTTCGTAATCGCTGCCCACGAAGATGGAAATGCCGACAGCGGTCGCATTGAGACGTATGATCTCTTCTATGGAAGTTGTGAGAAACTCATTTGCCAGGTCTTTGCCGATTACACTGCTACCCCCTGATACCCGGAGGATGACAGGCTTAGTATTTTCCGGATTTACTGCGGAACGCAATATGCCTCTTGTTACAAAGATGGCATCGCAGTAAGGGAGAAGCGGTTTGATAGTTTCTCCGGGTCTTTCCAGACAAGTTGTGGGACCTTGAAAATAGCCATGATCTATAGGCAGGAAAAAGCAATGGCCGTCAGGTTGGATGAGCTGTGATAAACGGTTTTTCATTCCCCAGTCCATGTAAACTGCCTCCTTATAAAAAAGATTAGTTTGTTCCTATGTGTTTTCATCATCGTTTGATTATCTGAAAACCCTACTATTATATTCCCTTTCACAAATCTTTCCGCTATGAAAAAGGCTGCGAATTTTTTTTACCTCGCTATACTTTACTGTTCTTTCATATATCTATATTCCAACGGTAAGTTCCTCCGCAACAATCCTCTCCTAAGCACAAGGTTTCTATCTCGGTATCCTGGTATCCTGCCTTGAGTTCCTCAGCTATACCCGGCAAATCACTATATGATTTATCAAAATAACATTCGATGAGTTTCCCATCCACATAAATCTCTATATCGCACTTTTCCGCACCCTTTCTGCCAAGATCAACTTCAATTAATATTTTTCTACTCATAACTCCGTTTGACTGATCCTTTCCCTTGTTATTTCAAAGTAAACCGTTCCAACCCCCCCCTTTTTTGGGCCGGGATCCGGACATTGGTATATCTGAGTTTCGGCCGCCATCCAGTCTTCTTTATCTAACCCTTTGCAAAGAGCCGAGAAAGCGGGGAGCATGCCGGAGAGAGCGTAAGTGCATAACGTCTCACCCTTCTCTAATTTCAAACTCTGTCCATCTTCTCCTATGAGGTAAGTATCTCCGACCTTATGAATATGGCAGTAACCATTAATATCTTTGACAGTTATTCTGACTCTATATTTCTCCACATCATCGCTCCCGCTTTGATACCTTTGAATATTAGAATTGGATTCAGAAGGTACGCATTAAATATCCTTCGGGTACTTTACTGTCGCACTACAGCGCCAGCAAAGGTAATGTTTGAGCACGTAAATGCTCATTATCTATTTGCAGCGAAACAAGACCTGCATGGTCGAAAAAGATTCTCGAACCCTATGGATAAAATTCCCAAGCCTTTGCTGATTCAATATTTGGGATATCACCCCTAAAGGACACATGTACGATTGTAAAGCCTAGGATAAATCTCTTCTTGATAATCTATGATATGTAAAATATATTCGTCAAGGAAAATATATGTGGAGGGTAAACCTGATCGCTTCTCAACAATGAAATATATAGAGGTTGAGGGATGAGGGTGACGGGGGAATGATATTTTATAATATGACAATATCTTGCCGCAAAATTAGTTTTAAATTTCTTCTGTTGATTTCGATTTTTTCACTTTTTCTTTTGTTTCCTCGCATAGTTTACGCCCGGCTTTACACTGACGAAGTGGGAAGAAAGGTAAATGTCACTCCTCATCCGAAAAGAATCGTATCCCTTGCCCCCAGTATAACAGAGACGCTCTTTGCCCTCGGTCTAGGTAAGGAGGTTGCAGGAGTAACCACTTTCTGCAATTACCCTGAGGGTGTTGTGTCGAAACCAAAGGTTGGCAGTTTTACCAACGTATCTCTTGAGAGAGTCGCCTCTCTCAGACCTGATTTGATTATAGGTACCGCCGATGGGAACAGTCAGGAAACCATTGAACAAATAGAGAAAATAGGCTTTTCCGTTTACATCGTTAATCCAGTCAGCCTGGAAGAAATATTCAAAATGGTTTTGGATATAGGCATGATAACGGGTAGGGAAAAAACAGCAAAAGAACTGATAGCCGATTTACAGAGAAGGGTTAAAGATGTCGTTTTGAAAACCGGTCATACGAAGAAACCGCGGGTATTTCTACTTCTGGGTACCGATCCGATGGTTACCGCAGGCAGGAATACCATTAATGATAAGCTGATAACACTGGCCGGAGGATTAAATATCGCCGGAGGGGATGAGGTAAGGTATCCTCTTTATAGCATGGAGGAGGTGGTAGTAAAACAACCGGATGTCATCATTTTAACTTCAATGCTAAAAGAGAATAACTTCGCGCAGCATATAAACAAATGGAATAAGTGGAATAACATACCTGCCGTGAGAGACAACAGGATTCATTTTATAGATGCCGATCTGATAACTCGTTCGTCACCGAGGATTGTCGATGGATTGGAAGAACTGGTGAAAATAATCCATCCGGAGCTTTTCCGGGATCATCAAAAGTAAAAGACAAAAAGTGCTGTGTCCTTTTGTTTAAAGGAAGACAAACCGGTTACCTCATAAAACATGTTACTCAGAGAGAATATTTTTTTTAAGTTTTTTATCCATGATTTTCCTTGGCATTCTTATGTATGTAGCTGAAGATGCCTGATGTAAACATTCTTTAATGAAATGATAAGTACTATAACCAGGCAAATGTAGCCAATCGCTAAAAAACGCGGCGGCTGATTTGCACTGTTAGAAAATGAAGATGAAAGAAACAACAGCAAACGATAAGAGCAATGACCTGTACTTCGGAGGTCACCTCGTTGCCTTCATACATATACTTGGGCGATCACGTCACTTGACGAAGCTGCAAGAGAAGAGGCAGTGGGAATGTCGGGAGCTGACGATAGCAGCCTTTCGTGAAACATATGGAAAAATCATTAAATTCAGAAGATTCTTCTCTGATTTCCTCTCGGAATTCACGAAACCATCGCCACTTGATGACGCACTTCGGCACGTGCTGGGTGGCGAAGAGTTGAAAGTATGCGAACATATTGGATCGAATCGCACATTAAATAGAAGCCTCTCAGACTCCCTTATATTGACATTCCCCCTGATTGGTTCAAACGGTTTGTTTCCCCTTAACAGTATCTATGGTGTTTTAGCCGCCTGTGCCGCAAGTATCCTGATGGCCTTTAACTATGGCTTTGCTGTTCGGGGCGCCATCGAAATAGGACCGTGCTTATTTGACATCACAACTAACGAAGTCTACGGTACAGCCTTAAGTGGTGCTGTCAGGAGTGAAAAAGAAGCCGACTGGCCACGGATATTGGTAGGGCCTGAGTTGGTCGTTTATCTCCGAGAATGCCTCGAACTGCCCCAGGGGTCCACTATCAATCAGCTCAATTCAAGCTCGGCAGCACTCTGTCTGAAAGTGGTTTCGAGAGTAGACGACGGTCTCTACTTTCTGGATTACCTCTCGCCGGAGTTCACAGACCTGTGGCCTCTCCCCAACATAGACATGGCTGTTCAAGGGGCGGTCAAATTCATTAAGAGCCAGATTTCAGAAAATGACAGCACTAAAGTTAAGAACAAGTACGAGATGTTAAAGGCATACTTCGTAAGTCGTGGAATAGCAGCTTTCTAAGAACCGGGTGCGCTCAATCGTTCATACTGCTCGTTCCGGGTGACTCGGGTGTTGTATATTTCAAACCGTTATCTTTAGGTAATTCAATAAACTGATACCGAGTATTTGTATGTGTACTTGATAATCATGCCAGGACTTGTTTCGACGGTGTCTGTTAAGTCAATAATGGGCCAGGACAAAATATTGTCACCGATTGTCTTACCCCCCCTCAACTTTTTAAAAATGCTAAGGAAAAGCTTTCCCGTGTATTTATTTTTCTATTCTTCTCTATGAAGATTCGGTCCGCAGAAAAATTTACCAATTCTTAAAACCGCCCCCAAAGTTCCCTTTTCATAGTAGCACTCTTTCGAAAATTGTGATAGTGCGGAGCCCGTAGATAAAGTTAAAGATTAAAGTTCCTAACCAGTCACACTGCGTGAGGTTGGCATGGAATTATATGCGGTCTTCCTATATTACTAATGATTAGCATTAAAGGATGGGTGATATGATGGAACTTAGAATGCGCGACAGGGAGATACGGCAACTTTATATGTTCACTAAGTTTTTACGTAGATACTGCACCGTAAAAACTTTTATATTTTAGGCTGAAAAAATGGAAAAACACAGGTCCATTCATGGAGGAATGCTCGTAGGAGAAATCCTTAAGGAGAATGGGGTTGAATATGCTTTTGGTATACATGGCACCCATGTATGGCCATATGAGAGAGGCTTCTACGAGTTTGGAATAAAGCGTGTTCATATGCGGCATGAGCAAGCAGCGGTATATGCTGCTGATGCTTATGCGCGAATTACCCGTAGACCTTCGATTTGTTATGCTACCAGTGGGCCTGGTATGACAAACACCATTAGCGGCATAGCTCAAGCTTGGTGGGCGAGGAGCCCCGTAATTGCCCTTTTTGGGCAACATGATCGGAATTTAAATGGAAAGGGAACATTACAGGAAGCCTATGCCGAGGAAATGTGCAAAACGATAACAAAATGGGTAGTAGTAAATGAGAAGATGTCTCTAATTTCTTCCTATCTTCGTAAGGCTCTTTTTGATTGTATGTCATATCCTCCTGGTCCTATAGCCATTGCCAATACCCTTAAAGCTTTGCTGATCCGCCCAAGGAAGTCTGACTATATTGAGCATGTGCCGGAAGAAAAGAAAGAAACAAAGATAACAGGAGCTGACTTTGCGCACATTGAGGAATGCACAAGGTTGATTGCTTGCGCAGAAAGACCTGTAATTTTAGCAGGTAATGGTGCTTACTGGGCAAATGCTGGTTCTGAACTAAGGGACCTTGCTGAGTTGATTGCCTGCCCATTCAATCTCAGAAGATCAGCCAGGGGTATCATATCTGAAGACCACTCTCTCTGTATTAATTCTGGGTACAGAATTAATTTTTGGAAAGATGCTGATTTGCTTATAATTATAGGACTAGATCTAAACTACTTAGAGGCCTATGGAGCAAGTCCTCCATACCCTAAAGCGAAGCGGATAATTATCAATGAGTCAGAGCCTGAAGCCAAGACTTCAGGCTCTGAAGACTTATGCATTATTGGCAACCCCAAAACAATTTTGAAGCAAGTATTAGAGTGTGCTAAAAGCACGAAGAACCTGAATTCCGAGAAACGAAAAGATTGGATAGCATGGCTAAGACGATGTCAGGAGGATTATCAACGATGGGTAAGGCTAAATATAGCAGATTTCCGGTTTCTCGAGCCTGTGCATGGCTTTATATTAGGGGCACAGATTGCCGATTTTCTTGATTCTGATGCTACTATTATTTTGGACTCCTTTACAGGAAGCAACTACCTTACAGATCATATTATTGCCAAATTCCCCGGACAAGTGCTGGATACCGGCCCCTGGGGTAATATTGGTCACGGTATAGGAATGGGCATAGGTGCCCAGTTAGCACGACCTGGCAAACAAGTTCTTGTGATGATGGGTGATGGTGGGATGGGGATCGGAGGGATGGACATCGAAACAGCAGTGAGATGGAAACTTCCCGTGGTTTATGTAGTATATAATGACAGTGATTGGGTGAATGGACTTCGAGACGCGGTCTTCAAGGATCAGGTGTATGAATGGGGCATGATGCCGGATATTCGTTATGATTTGATGTTTGAAATCATAGGCTGTCATGCTGAATTCGTAACCAAGCCTGAAGAAATCCGCCCTGCCCTGGAAAGGGCTTTTAACTCAGGCAAGACAGCAGTAGTTAATATCATCGTTGAACCAAAGCTCTTGCATCGCCTCATAGGCACACCCTTTATGAGAGGTATTATAAAAAAACTTGCAGATAAGAAGAAAGTGGTTCCTGAGATGTGGGACCTTTTAGAGAAGGGGCTCACTAAGGAGGTAATAGATAAGCTGAGAGGTCTAGGCTATCCTTTCTTGAGAAGTAGGGAAACTCTTGAGAGGACAAAATAGCCACGCATCGATAAAAGTTCGGATTTCCCCCCGTGTATTAGGGAGAAAAATTCTTAAAGCGACAGTGCGATGGATGAAGAAGCTGACTAGTCGGTATTATTTCGACCGGAGGTTCTTCAGTTTGTCTTTTATGCGATGAGGGCCTGGGGAGACACCGGCGAGCTTTAAATGACTGATGATATATCGTTCCCGTTGGGTTAAATGGGTATAGGACATGATGGGCTCCTTTCTGGGGTGAGTGTTGATCGTACTTCACACACCACCAGAAAATCCCATCTTGTCCTGCTGTTATCTCATCTGGTGCACTTGCGAATAGAATTCACCCTCACCCACCAGTTGCCTCATAAATAAATGTTACCGAAGAGGGAGAGATTTAGAGTAACGTTGCCTCATAAAAGATGTTGCCGGGTTTTGTTGTTAATGGAGAATATTTTCTTCAGTTTCTTATCCATGATTTTTCTTAGCAGAAAAGGGTTGAGGTTTTCAAGTTGTTTGGAGAGGGAGTTTTTGACCGATTTCTGGATATGAGGA
>JBAZOY010000009.1:0-51990 GCA_041648505.1 Syntrophales bacterium
CTTGCCGAAGATGCTTGATTTCAACTCGTAATCAGTGATGTTATTCCCTTAATAATTATGGTATGGTTGATAAAATTGTTACGTCTGATTCTTTTAGGAACCCGGGCCAACGGATACATAGTTGAGATAATGTGTCATTGCCGGGGAACCAGACGGTAGATGGAAAAAACAAACCCCAACAGGCAGTATTGGGAGAAACCGTTCTACTCGACTCAATACGAAGGAAGAAAAAAAGGAGGAAGAGATGAAAGACAAAAAGAAGTTCTATCTTGCAGGTTTGGTTGCCGTCCTTTTATGCGTAAACCCGATGACCGTCACAAAGGCATCGGCAGCGGACAAGGGTCCATGTTCTGAGGATATTGCAAAATTCTGCGCGGATGCTAAGCCAGGCGGAGGACGCATAGCGGATTGTCTTAAGCAGCACGAGAAAGATCTGTCAGCCGCTTGCAAAGAAGAAGCAGCAGCAAAGACAGAAGTAAAAAAGGAAAAGAAAGGCGAGTTTCTCAAGGTATGTAAAGACGACATTGCTAAACTCTGTAAGGATGTAAAGCCTAGTGGCGGCGGGGTCTTGAAATGCCTCGTGGAACATGAAACCGATTTGTCCGCCCAGTGCAAGGAAAAAATTGAACAGGTAAAGGAAGCCAAAGGGAAAAAGTAACTGGAATGTTCCCTGTCGGATGTCAGGGCGGAAAAATAAGCCTGGCCTGACATCCAAAGATTAACCTTGCTGATCCCCGCAAAAAAGTGTTGAAGCCTACCTTGCCGCCGGTTTCCGTAAGCTGTTCCGGATTCATCTCGTGAAAAATCTGCATCAGGGAGCAGTTCTCCGGAGTCAGTGCGGACTCGAACCATTAAGCAGATGGTTAACAAAAAATTATCTGGTGGCCATGACCGAGTGGTGGCCCATCTTTGAATGGGGGTGGCTCTATGCGTTGGTTTATAGTGCTGATGATGCTTCTGGTTTTTGCCGGCCCGGCATCAGGGGGTGAGCTTTTTGTTTTATACGGGGCCACTAACGAGACCGGCAGTCAGTACGACTCATTCGCATACCAAGTGGAGTACCGGGAGGGATTGAGTGAAAATGTGGCGGTCAGTGTTTCGTACCTGAACGAGGCACAGCATCGACACCGTCACCGCCGTCGCGGGAATCGGGTATCAGCTGGATGCTCCCCCTGCAGTGGGCCCTCTGCCGAAACCACCTCCTCAGCGAGAACGGAAGACAAACAACGAGCTGACGCTGTTTCTCGGTCAGACGATCGTCAACAATCCCGGTTCCCCAAAATCGCCAGCCTGGAGCGTCGAGTATCGCCGCGGGCTCTTGCCCTGCCTTGATGTGACCGCAGCATGGCTGAACGAAGGGGATAACGAGCTAATTCGCCGTAACGGAGCGATAACCCAGCTCTGGCTGGTCAGGGGTTTTCTGGATAATCATTTGGCGCTGGGTGGAGGCTTCGGCGCGTACATCGCCGTCGACAAACGGCGCGACTCCTATCCCGACGAAGGAGGCTCCGCGTTTGCCTCAGGCATCATGTCGGTAACGGCGTCCCTGCGTGACATCTCCTTCAATCCGAACCTCACGGTACGGTTTGTCATGAACCGGATCGTGACCAGTTACAGCAAGGACACAGACAGCTTCCTGCTTGGCCTCGGCTACCGGTTCTAATTCCAATTCTAAATCAAAGTGCTGTCTTCGTTGACATCGTCGTCGGCTTGATTTCATCTTCGATTTAATATCGGAATAAAGTGCCACATAGGGTCAAAGTATTTGTATATAATTTGAAAATTGATATAATGAACACATCAATACTTTACACAAATTATAAAAAAAGGAAGGTGTTGAGTTCTCCGAAAATAAGTGCTGTTATTATCGGATAGTTTCCCTTCGGGAAGGCGGAACTCCTGGACTTCGACTGTTATGTTACCAAGAAGGCCCTCGACGGTCTCTTCTACGAACTGGGCCAGGAGGAAGCGAAGATCCGCGCCAACCCCTCCGCCAGGACGACGGATCTTTTGAAAAAAGTCTTCGGGAAATGAAAAGATAAATTCCGGGAAAAAAGGAGGTGAGGTCACAACGTTTCAGTCTGAATTTAACAGGATGAGTCTTGGAATTCTGAACTATGAGCATTTTTATCGTTTAAGTAAGAAGGGAGAAGAAAGATAGATGAAGGAGAATAAAATGACTAAAGCAGCAATATCAGTTTTTATCTGTGTTTTACTTTTGGCAGGTTGCGCGGTTCCTCAAGCTCAAACCAAAACTCAGCAGGGTGGCATATATGGGGCGGTTGGTGGCGCAGCAGCCGGAGCCTTGATTGGACAAATTATTGGTCGAGATACTAAGGGTACCCTAATTGGAGCCGCCATCGGCGCTGCCGTGGGAGGCGCCGGGGGCGCCGGGATCGGTAAAATGATGGACAATCAGGAAAGAGACATGCGTAACGCTTTGGCTTCCTCGGAAGCTGCTGCCGTTTCAAGAGAAGGAAATCTTCTGGCGGTTACTTTCAAAGGTGACGTGACGTTCGATACCAACTCTACAGTCGTGAAACCGGGTCTTTACTCTGAATTAAACCGTGTCGCAGAGGTTCTAAATCAGTACCCTGAGACTTTCGTGAGAGTCGAAGGGCATACCGATAGCGTAGGGTCCGCTGAAGGCAACATGGATCTTTCGAGTCGGAGAGGCAACTCAGTAAAAACTTTATTGGTTCAGCGTGGGGTAGCCGATAACCGCATTGAAATTGTCGGGTTTGGAGAGACGATGCCTGTGGCAACCAATGATACCGAGGCCGGACGTCAAAAAAACAGAAGAGTAGAAATCAAAATTGTTCCGAAAACACAGCAGTAGTGAACCGAAAGCCTTCCGGATTTGTAAAAGGCTGCATGAGTAAAGCGCCGAACCATACAGTATAGTTTGTTGGCTCGGCGCTTTCGCTTTTGGGCAAGTCTCGGGTGCTTTGCAATCATCGTCAAAAAACTAAATAACCAACATAGAAAGTGCCTTAACTACCAGGCACCCCATAAGGTATTCTATCAAGCTTTACGTGGTGCACTTTGAACTGGAATTCACTCACCACGAGTAAAACCAAAAAAAATCTGTCCCCTTTCTTCTTTTGTTCCTTTCTCACTTAAGCCGGGTTAATTTTTTTTCGGTTCATTTACGCCGGCAATTTTACGAACACGGACATCAATTTGCTCCGGGAATATTTTTTCCAGCGCAAGATCATTGGGAAAAATAAGATTTGTCGGAGTGATATCAATTCTCTGGCGCCCCGCTTTTTTATCCAACCTCACGAATAATTTAATTTGGTTTTTTGACATGAAATAAAAATCATTTCGGCGTCCTCTAAGCGTTACATTGATTTCCTCAGGGTTGATATCTTCAACAGCTAAGGACGGGTTAACTTCAAAGTAAGTGACCGGTACTGTGAAAGTTTTATAGGTTAGCTTGAACCCCTGAACGAGCACGAACCAAAGCGCCAGAGCAATTCCCGCGGCAATGACTTTTTCGCGCCAGTTCTTCAGGTAGAAATTTTGCCAATAACCAACTCCCTGGACCGGGTGAATTTCACGATAGAAATTTTCCAGAACCACGGCCAGCATTTCAGGGTTTGAGATCTCTTCAATATTCCCATATCGGGCCACCGAGATGGTCCCACGCTCTTCTGATACCACAATACAAAGAGCATCAGCAATTTCGGAAAGTCCAAGAGCGGCAGCGTGTCGCGTGCCTCTTCCGGAAAGTTTATTCAGGTTTTTCGAGAGAGGAAGATGAGCCGAAAATTGGCTGACGCGATCATCCCTGATAATCACAGCTCCGTCATGGCCCATGGAATGGGGATCAAAAATGCTTTTCAGAAGAGGCTCACTCAAGATAGCATCCAGATTTTGACCGCTGTTCAAGTAACGACGTATTAAATCCTTTCCGCTGATTACAATCAGGGCCCCGATTCTCTCTTTAGCCAAATCCATGAGTGTTTTTACCAATAGCGTGACTTCTTGCCTGGACAGGAAAGCGGCTTTTGCTCTTCTAAATTTTCCCTGAAGACTCAAAATTGCCACTTTTTCGAAAAATTGTTTAATTTCCTCCTGAAAAATTATCACCAGAGCAATCAAAATTACGGCAAAAAACTGCTCAAAAACCTTCGATATCATCACCATGCCCAATTGACGCATCAAAAGGTAGGCAAAAGAAACAATGATGATTCCGGTTAAAACAAAAGCGGCTCGAGTTTGTTTGAGCCAAACCAAAATTGAATAAATCAGGAGGGCCATCAGCAAGATATCCAGCGATCCTGAAATTCCGATTTCCTTGATCCAATTTAAAATATGCATGTCTATAACTTTTTTGTTTTTTTATGACCTTACAAAAAACAGATATTAGCAAAATTATATCCGCTGATTCTCCTTGCCTTATTTTAATGTCCATGTAAAGGATATTTTCTCTGGAAAGGGGACAGATTTATTTTCACCTCTCGCAGGCCAATCACTGTGCCACAGATGAATTAAGAATTGAATCTTCCTGACAGAGGGTTATTCCTTGTCATAACAATTAAGATAGTGTATGAGAGTATAGTTTTAAATATTGAAAATTGTATTTAGAATGCGCGAAAATAGTTTTTGAGCGCTGTTGAATACAATCTTCAAAGCTCATCAATGTTATTCGGCGAGTCTCGGAACCTTGGCCATGATGCTGAATCCTGCATACAGCAACTTCTTTTTATTCATCCTGACCGGGATAATAACCGGTCTGGCTGCCGGTTTTACCGGTCTCGGCGGGGGATTTATCATTGTCCCGCTCCTTATGTTCATCGGCTTTTCCGCCCAGGAAGCGGTAGGGACATCCTTCGCGGCCATACTTATTATCGCTCTCTCTGCATTGCTTGCACACACCAGGTTTCAGCACGTGAATTTTAAGATAGGAATGCTCATCGGGCTGGGAGGGATCCTGGGCGCCCAGATCGGGGCAAGATTGCTGCAAAACGTTTCCACGGACATCTTCAGGAAGATATTTGCCGTTATATTGTTGCTCCTGGCCGTAAAGATGTTCTTCCAGAGATGAAGGCAAGGGTGTGTCCTAATTTTTTTTGATAATCTGAACATTTTTGTGGTATGGACTTGTAATCAATAAAATATGCTTGGGGAGGTGAAGGGTGTTGAAGAAAGAGCGATTTTTCATACTTGCAGCTCTCTTTATTTTATTGCCGATTTTAAACGGTGGTTCCGTTGTGCAGGCGGCGGGCATTTCCGGCACGGGCGGTCAGAAAATCGCGGCGCACTCGAATTCGGAAGAGACCATACAGGATCTCCTCCTCTTCTGGGAGGAGAAGGATCTCTATGTCCGGACGGCGACAAGGTACGAAAAACCCCTCTCGCAGGCAGCCGAGAACATTACCGTCATAACAGCGAAAGATATAGAGGAGATGAACGCCCACACTGTCTCCGAGGTGCTGAACAGGGTCACGGGTCTTTTTGTGAGCTTTGGCGGGCAGGACTTCGGCAGCTCTGCCCTTTACTATATCCAGGGATCGGAGGAGAGGCATGTCACGGTGATGATTGACGGGGTTGCCTGGAATTTCCTTTCAGGCGGGAATGCGGAGACTAACAATATACCGGTAAGGATTATTGACCGGATAGAGATCATCAAAGGCCCGGGGTCTTCCGCCTGGGGTTCCGCCCTCGGCGGGGTGATAAACATCATCACCAAGGAACCGACAGATAGTTGCAGGCCTTCAGGGAGCATCACCGGATCTTATGGTGAAGCGAACTCACAGGACTACAGCGCGGATATCTCGAGCAGGCTCGGCTCGGTTGGATATTATCTTTACGCGGGGCATCAGGAATCCGAAGGACTGAGGGATGACAGATATTTTCACAACAACAGCTTTTATTCGAAAATCAGGCTCCCTCTGGCGGAAGATATCAGGCTCGGCCTCACGTTCGGCTACAGCGAACCGGAACAGAGATTTCTCACTTCTCCGGCCCAGGACATAACGAGTGATGGCGATGCATCCACTCTCTTTGCAACCTTATCCCTTGACGCAGTTATTACCCCTGAATTAACCTTTAATCTGGACTTCCACACCCTTAGACAGAAATTCACCCAGACCAGCGATGTCTTCGGTTCTGGCTTCTACGGTCCTGCCGGGGACCTGTTTTTAGAAAATATGTATAAAGAGAAGACAACAGGTGGCGCCGCGAAGCTCATCTGGAAGCATGATTTACAGACCACGGTCCTGGGCGCCGAGATCATTCACGGCAGCCTTGACCAGACGGTAAATTTAGGTCCTTTCCTTCAGTCATGGGGCCTGCCTGCGTCTTTGGCGGCCACTCCCGATGTTGGCAGATGGGGGGTCTTTTTCAATGACACCGTTACCCTCGAAAAGTTCTCCATTACCCCCGGGATCAGGTATGACCACAACTCTGTATCGGGGAACTTCACCAGTCCGAGCCTCGGGATGACTTACAAGACAGGAGAGCATACCATTCTGAGAGTATCGGCGGCACGTGGATTCACCATGCCACCGCTCAGTTTTTCTTCAGCGGGGGGGTTATTCCTCGATCCCAACCCTTCGCTGAAGCCGGAGAGGGTCTGGTCTTACCAGGCGGGTGTTGAATCCGGCCTGACGGATTATCTCTGGGTAAAGGCGACCATATTTTACCATGATGTGAAAGATGCCATCGTGAAGGAGCTATATGCCGGAGGAGCTCCCGCATTTAATGATCTTTACTTGAACAAGGGGAACATCAGGCGCAGGGGGTTCGAGCTTGAGGCGGAGACCACACCGTTTTATAACTTCTCCCTTAAAGCGGGATTTGCCTATGTAAAGAAGGAGTTTTTGGAGGATGGCGAAGATGCGGACAGATATGCCTGTAATGTCTCTTTGAAGTATGATGACCGACGATCCTTTATGGCGCAGTTGTTCGGCCACTATATCTGGTGGGATATAAAAGACCCTGCCGATGAGGCAAAATACAACGCCTTCATCTGGGATCTGAACCTCAGGAAGAAACTCTTTCCCACGGGAAAAACAAACACCGAGTTATTCTTTACGCTCCATAATATCTTCAACGGGTCACAGTACACCTTTGACGGGTATATAAACCCGGACAGATGGGCGGAGGGGGGCCTGAGGGTCAAATTTTAGCCTCAGATAACCACGTAAAACTATTTCAGTATTTTGCTTGACAGGTAAAACATTTTTATGTTTAATAAATAACCCCCGCTTGCGGGGAGCAAATCAATAACGGAGGTGGCTATGGAGATCGTTGTACTGGATAGGGGTATCAATGTGGATGAAGTAGGCCCTCTTGCGTTTTGCTGTGGTGGTGCTATTATGCCTTTCAGGTAGTACCGGCAAAGGGGGAGGGCTCTCCTTCCCCTTTTGTTTTTTTACTCCTCTTTGTGAATATGCGACTTTCCTATTACCTCAAAACCTACCCCTTTCCGGACAAGCCCGGATTCTCTCTTTTCTATTCCACAAAAAAAGGGTCCGTAACTCTTCTGAAGGAAGATGCCCTATCTTCTATCGGAGAAAAATCTCTTCCGCCGAAGGATGAAGAACTTCTTTTAAGACTTGGGATCATCGTCCCCGACAGGGAGGCGGAGGTTAGAGATGTCCATACGGTCCTCGAAAGAATTAACGAAAACAACGACACCCTGAATATCACCGTCCTGCCGAACCTCGACTGCAACTTCGCCTGCACCTACTGCTACGAAGGTGAGATGAAGGGCAGGTTATACATGAACGAGGAGACAAGGACTGCTTTAGTTGCCTTCATAAAGGAGCGGTTCAGGGAAAATACTAAGTGCCTGAACATAGACTTTTTCGGCGGCGAGCCGCTTTTGAGCATCATTTTTATCAGAAGTCTTTCCGCAGAGATGAAGTCATTCGCTGAGAGCAGAGGCGCTGCCTATACCTTTACCCTTACGACCAACGGCTCCCTCTTCAGGAGAGATATTGCGGAAGAACTGGTCCGGCTCGGCCTGACGACAGCAAAGATTACGCTGGACGGCCCCCCGGAGGTCCATAACAGATGCCGTCCTTTCCGGACGGGCAGGGGCAGTTTTGACATCATCATCAGGAATATCAAAGAAACCTGCGATGTTGTAAAAACAGGGCTGGGAGGTAACTTCACCAAAGAGAATTATCTTCAATTCCCGAAACTGCTCGATTATCTCCAGAACGAGGGCCTGACACCGGAAAGGATTTGTCAGATAAAGTTCGATCCCGTGATGCCGGGGCCTGCCGATGATAAATCTAAGGCCTGTCTTGCCGATGCCTGCATGTCCATAAACGAGCCGTGGCTGATCGAAGCCGGGGCCTTCCTGCGGGAAGAGATCCTGAGACGGGGGTATAGCACCCCGAAGATCCAACCCTCGCTCTGCCAGGTGGAGAGTACCGATTACTATGTCGTGAATTACGACGGCCTCATCTATAAATGTCCGGGCTTCATCGGCAGGAAGGGATTCGAGATAGGCAGCCTCAAAGAAGGGATAAGGGATTATTCCGAGACTTACAGGATCGGAATTTACAAGAACCCGGAATGCCGTCAGTGCGAATACCTGCCACTCTGCTTCGGCGGATGCAAATATATGGCCTATATCAGGGATGGTAACATTGATAATCCCGACTGTAAAAGGCCTTACCTTGATGCGTGCCTTGAGACCATGATCAAACAGGACATAAGGTACAGGAAACAGTGAAGACAGAAGTCAGGAGTCAGGAGACAGGAGTCAGAAGATAGGAGACAGGAGACAGGAGACAGAAGTCAGGAGACAGGATGAAAAGACAGCCGGCAAAGTGTTTTCAAGATTTAATCGTCTGGCAAAAGGCACATCAGTTTGTTTTATCCGCGTATTGTCTTAGCGATAATTTCCCCCAAAATGAAAAGTATGGACTTACTTCGCAGATCAGAAGGTCTGCGGTTTCTGTTCCGGCCAATATAGTCGAAGGTTTTAAGAAAAAAACAAGGCCTGATAAAGCCAGGTATATGAAATATTGCACAAGCTTCACTTGAAGAATGCCGGTACTATTTAATCCTTGCGAAAGACCTTGATTATGGTGATACACTGGGGTTAATTTCTCAACTTGAAGAAGTCAGTAAGTTGCTTCAGACATACATACAGCGCTTCTATTCTGGCTCCTGTCTCCTGTATTCTGACTCCTGGCTCCTGACTTCTGTATTCTGGTGATCACATGAATAATGATAAAGGTATCGGGATTGGGATTTTCACCTTACTGAGTTCCGTATGGGGGGTCGTGTACGGTCTTGTAGGCCCCTTTTATGTTCTCTATGTCTCAAAGATCAGCGGGACAACGGAAAAGCTCGGGATCGCCTTCAGCATCATGGTACTGGTGCAGTCCCTGACTTCCTATGTTGTAGGCCGTTACTCGGACAAACTGGGAAGAAAACCATTCCTGCTGATGATAGGCCTGCTGGACGCCTCCATCCTTCTGGCCTACACTGTTGCCGACAAGACATACCATATCTACATCTTGCAGGGTCTTCTGGGAGTTACCAATGCCATGGGCATGACGGTACGCGGGACGATTCTCGGAGACCTCACGAAAAGGGAGCGGAGGGGGACGGATATAGGGAAATACAATGCCATTGTGGGTATATTTTCCGCGATCGGTATTGTTCTCGGAGGGTTCATAACTAAAATTTACGGTTTAAAGTCAATATTCTATCTTGGCGCAGCCGTGATCTTTATTTCAACCATCTTAATCTTTTTTATTCCCGAGCCCAAGGATGTGTCGAAAAGTGATTGAGTTTTTCATCTTCTTGTGGTTTTTATAACCAGGGGTGAAAAAGATTTTTGGGTGTCGGTGGATCCAATCGCCAAAGTCATCGGAAAAAATAAAATATGAGTCACAGATTCGGTTTCAATATGAATATTGAGGAGCTGGTATTTTTCTTCCTCACGGTGTTTTTCATGCTTTTTGTAGCTCCCTCTGCAGAACCTGCGGAAGTGATAGTTGTCGGTGAGGTGGGTTTAAAACCCGTGCACGACGTCATTTCAGGGATTCGGGAAACCATGAGAGCAGATTTTGAGGTCTATTCCCCGAAAAGTGTAAAGGGCAGGCTGAACAAGGTTGTCGAAAAAGAGAACTCACGGCTTGTCATTGCCCTCGGCAGAGAGTCGATCGATGATGCTCTCGGTCTCCCGCCCTCCATTCCCGTTCTTTATGCTCTTGTTATAACACCGCCCATCGTAAACCGGAACAATATGACGGGGTTTTATATGGCGACGCCTGTCGGGAAATATGTTGATATCATCAGGGATTACCTGCCCTCGCTCAGGCGGATCGCTGTTCCGGGTAGCAGGGAGACAATAAAAACAATGGGAGCCGCGTACTATCCCCAGGTGGTGCCTTATTATGTCAAAAACTCCTATGAATTCGTCAACGCCCTGGAATCGCTTGAAAATGTTGATGCTATATTGCTTCTTCCGGATCCGTTCGTGCTCACCGCAACGGCGGTAGAAAAGGTATATCTGTTGTCTCTTAAAAAAGGCATTCCAATACTGGGGCTTTCGGAAAAATATGTAAAGCAGGGAGCTCTTTTTGCCCTGGTTTTTGACTCGCAGGAAACGGGAAGGCAGATCGGTAAGACGGCATCAAGGATCATGGCGGGTGAGGTTGATCCCGGATCAATTCCTCCTTCGCCGTCGCCTAAATTCGACCTGTTCATAAATATGGATACCGCACGGCAAATGGGGATCCGAGTGCCTTCCGGACTTTTAAAACAAGCGAAGGAGGTCTATCCATAGCAGCGTGAAGAGCATACAGGTGACCGGCGTTTATACGGCTGCGTTGTGTAATAACCCTGCTTATACGGAGGCCTTTTCAAAATTCTTATAAGATAAAGGAATTTTCGTGAGACTCTCTTTCAGAAAAAAAGCCATCCTCTTTGTGATAACTGTCCTGTTCCTTGTATCTGTTGCCTTTACCTGGCAGTCAATACAGAAACAGAAGGAGATCACGAGAAATGAGGTTATCAAGAGATCGGAGGTCTTTACGATCCTTGCCGGCAAGACCGGTGAACTGGCTGTCCTTTCCAAGAATGAAGAGCTTCTGAAAAACGCCGCAAGATTCATGAAAAGCCTATCAGACGTGGTATTCGTAGTATTCTACGATAATAACATGAACCTCCTTGTCCATGAAGGTATATCCGTCCCGGGTCCGCAGGTAAAAGAAAATTCCGATCTTTCAACAGTCTACGTGGAAAAAGAGAATTATTTTGATTTCTTTGCGCCGGTATATACAGAAAGGGGAAAAGATGATGTTGAGATGTTTGAGGATACCGGTGGATTATCACGCGTGAAGGAAAAGATCGGTTTCGTGAGAATCGGTTTTTCCAAGGCATCCATGAAGGCGGCGGAGAGAGGAATGGTGGTACAGGGATTTGTCCTCGCTCTCATCTCCATCATTGTAAGCGGGATAATTACTTCCGCCTTTATAACTATTATCACAGTTCCCCTGACCACCCTCCACGGGGCTGTAAAGAGACTCGCAAAGGGAGAATATCCCGAGGTAAAAGACCTTTCTTTCAAAGGTGAAATAGGTGAGCTTGCAGAGGCTTTTGACACAATGCGCACGGCAATAAAGAAGCGGGAATTGCAGCTCATTGAATCCGAAAGGCAACTGAGTAATCTCTTTGAAAGGCTGGAACATGGGATATTCAGACTGGACGCTGAGGGTAAAGTCCTCAGGACGAACAGAAAGTTCGATGAGATCCTCGGCGTAGAGGATGAATTTTTCCCGTTCTTATCAAAGAAAAGGGAGGAGACCCCTCTCCTGAAAGCGGCCGCTTCAGGGGCAGTAAAGGATTTCGAGGTGGAGGTACTCGACAAGGACGGTAACAGGCATCTGTTGCTTATTTCTATTTATCCCGAACTCGATGAGACCAGGAATATAATTGCGTATGAAGGATATTTTGTTGATGTAACGGAGAAGAAGAAGCTTGAAGAAAGCCTTATGCAGGCACAAAAAATGGAGAGCATCGGGATGCTTGCCGGAGGTATTGCCCATGACTTTAACAACGTACTTGCCGGAATTCTGGGATATGCATCTCTCCTGAAAAGCGTAACATCTGAAAATGACAAGAATTATAGATATGTTGAGAATATTGAGAAATCCGCAGAACGGGCGGCCAGCTTTACCCGGCAGTTGGTGGGCTTTGCAAGAAAAGGGAAATACATTGTTGCCAAGCTCTCTGTCAATGATGTCGTCAATGAGTTGATGAAGTTCCTGAGTGAGACTTTCGACAAAAATATATCAATTACAGTTGAGGCCAAAGAAAACCTGCCGCTTGTTGAAGGCGACAGCAACCAGCTCTATCAGGCTGTCATGAACCTCTGCATCAATGCTCGAGACGCGATGCCTGAAGGAGGGAAGCTCTTTATAAAGACCGATCTCTATCTGCTTCACGAAGAGAAAGTCGACGAATATTTTCAGATCCCCCCCGGTGAGTATGTCGTAATCAGTGTTACAGATACCGGAGGAGGCATGACTCCCGAGATTAAGAGGCATATGTTCGATCCTTTTTATACCACCAAGGATATAGGAAAGGGGACGGGATTGGGACTTGCTGTGGTTTACGGGATAATCAAAAATCATGGCGGTTATATCACTGTATCTTCAGAAGCCGGACGAGGAACAAGAGTGGGTGTATATCTTCCAAAGGTGGATGGGGTGCTGGAAGAGAAAAAGAAAGGGGAGACGCCGGCCCGGAAGACTCAAGGGGGGACAATCCTTATCATTGATGACGAGGATCTGGTCAGGGAACTGGGTAAGGATATCCTGGAGACATACAATTACGATGTCCTTCTCGCTGCTCGCGGAAATGAGGGGATAAAGATATTTAACGAAAAAAGAGACATCATAGATCTCGTTATCCTTGATATGATCATGCCTGAGAAGAGCGGAAAACAGGTGTTTTATGAGTTGAAAGCTATAAAGGCCGATGTTAAGATTCTGTTATGCAGCGGATATGGGAAAGAAGCTTCTTTTCAGGAGTTACTTGAGGCAGGTGCTTCAGGTCTTATTAAGAAGCCCTTTCAGGATAGCGAACTAGTCAATGAGGTCAAGAATATCCTGGAGGGATAAGAGCTTTTGAAATTGTATTCAGTGGCGATTAAACATCCTTTTCTACGTGTATGTCTTGCTTTGGCAAAAGGATGGCAGAGAAAAATCTTAAATTCAGCCTTCTGAATTCAGTTTCTCCTTTTTTGTAAAGGTCGTCGGATAGCGTATGCTATGGAGATATGAACCGTTGGAAAAAGCTATCATGCAGAAGGAGTGGTTGTATCAGCATGAATAATAATCTGGAGAAAAGCCGGGTAGAAAATTTGCAGGAATTGGAGGAAATAAGTTTCCGCTCTTATGCTACCTATGTTGCGGGTAAACTGCTGACCACCTGTTTCGATTTACAGGAACTTTCAGATATAATCACAGATATGTTTGTGGAGTTGATGCGGGTTGACTCCGGATGTCTGATGCTTTTCCATAAAAAGTCAGAGAAGTTGAATGTTGTGGCAGTTAAGGGAATAAAGCAGGAAGAAGGCGGAACAGAAAAAGCTATAGAAACGAACAAGGATTTTACGGACTGGGTTGTGAAATGGGGGAACCCAATCCTTATGTCAGGGTTAAATGAACAGCCTTTAAAAGATTTCTTTCAGATAATGTCAGAGAAAACGGGTATGGAAATAAACGTCTCTCTTCCCCTGGTGGCGAAAGATGAATTTATAGGCTTGATTAATCTTGGAAATAAGGAATCTCTGGTCCCTTTTTATCAAAAAGACCTCAGGCTGTTATCCACCCTGTCTGTCTATGTAACGATGGCCGTCAGGAATGCAAAATTATACGATGACCTGCTCAATAGCTACCTTAATACGGTAAGTGCCCTGGCCGAAGCCATAGAATCAAAGGACCCTTACACCCGTGGCCATTCCGAACGAGTATCGATTTATGCCGCTGCCATAGCGCGGGCAATGAAGCTTAATGAAAATGAAATTGAACTTATCCGTGTTGCCGGTGTGTTGCACGATATAGGGAAGATAGGGATACCGGAAAAGATTCTTTTGAAATTCGCTCCATTGAGCAATGCCGAATTTACTCTTATTAAAGAGCATCCTATTATTGGTGACAAGATAATTGAAAAGGCCAATTTTCCGTGGGACGTACGATCGTTAGCTCTCCATCATCACGAGCGGTATGATGGTAGCGGATATCCGGATGGTCAACAGGGAGAGGATATACCTGTCGGGTCACGTATTTTAGCAGTAGCTGATACCTATGAGGCTCTTAGGGCGGACAGGCCTTACAGGCAAGGATTTCTCAAGGAGAAGTCATTGGAGATAATCAGAGAAGTTGCCGGAGGGCAGCTTGACCGAAAAGTAGTAGGTGTATTTCTTGAACTTGTGGAAAAAGGAGTAATAGAATAAGGGTAGATCAGGGGTTGAAAGGGGCATTATGGGCGTAAGAATCTTGATCGTGGATGATGCGGCATTTATGAGGATGATGTTAACTGATATCTTCGTGGAAAATGGCTACGAAATTATCGGGAAAGCCAAGAACAGTAAAGAGGCGATCAGACTTTATACGGAACTGAAGCCCGACCTGGTAACCATGGACGTTGTAATGTCCGGCGTTGACGGTATTGAAACAACTAAGGAAATTATTAAGATAGATCCCAAAGCAAAGATAATTGCAGTCAGTGCTCTGGGAGAAGAGCTGCTGGTGAAGGAAGTTATGGAGGCGGGGGCAAAAGGTTTTGTGGTCAAGCCCTTTAAACCTGAAACAATTGTTAAGGAGGTGGAGAGGATCACGAAGGGACGTGAGAGGGCGGAATAGAGATTGCCAAGAATATTTAGTTTATTCCCGGGAGGATGAAATAATCGTATTGCATTAACAGAGAGAGTTATTTTACTTGACAAAGCGAATAAGAGCTTTTATACTTCACTGTAAATACTGGGGAAATCGATTGTCTTGATCGTAAGAGGAAATAAGTCATAATGAGAAGAAACATTTTTACCGTTGATGTTCGGCCTGTAATTGAGGGTATAATTAGTCTCAAAGACATAGGAGACCTGATAGTGGTATGATGTTTTAAAAACTTTAAAGGCATAAAATCCGTTATCAGGTTAACCTGGTAGCGGATTTTTTTTGAAAAAGAAAGGTATGACTATGGAATCATGGGATGTTTTAATTTATGACACCACCTTAAGAGATGGGAGCCAGGGGGAACAGATTAATTTTTCCGCCGAAGAAAAATTGCGGATTGCGCAACGTCTGGATGAAATGGGCTTTCATTATATTGAAGGCGGGTGGCCGGGTTCCAATCCTAAAGATATGCGTTTTTTTAAACTGGCAAAAAATATAATCTTCAAGCATGCCCGTCTGACGGCATTTGGAAGCACCAGAAAGCCAAATATCCGGCCCGAGAACTGTACAAACTTAAAGGCGATTCTCAGTGCAGACACAGATTCTGTAGCCATTTTTGGCAAGACATGGGACCTCCATGTCAAGGAAGTCCTTGGAATATCCCTGGAAGAGAATCTATCGATGGTTTATGATTCTATTGCGTATCTGAAATCAAAGGGCAAAGAGGTTATATACGATGCGGAACATTTCTTCGACGGGTATAAAAATAATCCCCGGTACGCATCAGAAGTAATGAAAACTGCTTTCCAGGCCGGTGCCGATACAATTATTCTTTGTGATACAAATGGGGGTACACTGCCGCACGAACTGACGTTAATTATCGAAGAGATTATACCTCTTGTTCCTCCGCACAGGTTGGGTATTCATGCCCACAACGATTGCGGTCTTGCAGTGGCTAATTCAATAGCTGCCGTTCATACAAATATCAAAATGATACAGGGAACCATCAATGGCTATGGGGAAAGATGTGGAAACGCCGATCTAATTCCGATTATCGGTAATCTTCAGGTTAAAATGAAGAAAAAATGTTTACCTGAATCATCTATCAGACAACTGACAAATCTTTCCAACTATGTGAGCGATATAGCAAATATCCTTCCCTTGAATGTAAGACCATTTGTGGGCCGAAGCGCATTTGCCCATAAAGGAGGTGTTCACATTAACGCCATTTTAAAAAATTCTGCTGCGTATGAGCATATTGAACCTGAACTGGTCGGAAATAAACAAAGGGTTCTAGTTTCGGACCTTGCCGGTAAAAGCACTATTGAACACAAAGCAAGAGAGTTCAGTATTGATATGGGCAAAGATGATACGATGAGTAAAAAGATTGTCAACGAGATCAAAAAAATGGAAGATCAGGGATACCAGTTTGATGCTGCTGATGGTTCCCTCTCTCTTCTGATTAAGAAGATAACGGGTAAGTTTGAAGAGCCTTTTACACTTGAATATTTTCATGTTAGTAACTCAAAAACGAAAAATGATCCACCTCTATGCCGGGCCACGGTTAAAATATCGGTGGGAGGTGACGAGGCATTGACCGTTGCGGAGGGTAATGGTCCTGTTAATGCCCTTGATCGTGCCCTTAGAAAGGCATTGACAAAATTCTATCCACAGATCGGTGAGATGCATTTAGTGGATTTTAGAGTCAGGACATTGGAAGGCGCTGAGGGGACGGCGGCACAAGTAAGAGTTCTTATAGATTCAAGTGATGATAAGGAAATCTGGAGCACTGTAGGGGTATCTACCAACATTATTGAGGCAAGCTGGCACGCCCTGGTAGATAGCATTCAGTATAAATTAAGCAAGGATGCGCTATGCCAGGCATAAGTTCGTTGATTAATTTTTTTATTTTTGATATAGCAATATAAATATTCAGAGGTTAGAATAAATGTGGGGTCCGCTAAATATCTTTAACTTGCTGCTTGTATGGCAAAAAGCACAGATTTGTTTCAAGGATCTCTTTAGCGGTATTTTTTCGCTGCTTCTATGCTGGACTCCGGCTTTCTACTTCTAAATTGCAAATTATATGGAATCAGATAAAAAAGGAAAAGCATTAATACTTTCTGTTAATAATGAGAATCCCCAGAAACGATTGATCAAAAAGGCTGTTGATATATTGCGGGATGGGGGGATCATTGTCTATCCGACGGATACAGTCTACGGTCTGGGGTGTGATCTGTTCAATAAAAAAGGGATAGAAAAAGTATACGAAATTAAAAAGAGAAGTAAAAAACAACCACTGAGTTTCATCTGTGCAGATCTCAAGGACATAAGCCGCTACGCTCTCGTATCTGATTACGCCTATAAGACTATGAAGCGTTTTCTACCGGGGCCTTATACTTTCATCCTCGAGGCATCAAGACTTGTTCCCAAAATCATTCTTCCCAAGAGACATACCACAGGCATCAGGGTGCCTGATAATCGAATCTGCCTTGCCCTTCTCAAAGAGCTGGGACAACCTATCATCAGTACCAGTGTAAAATCAGACAATAATCTCATGGGCGATCCCTATGAAATAAAAGATAAATTTGGGCATTATGTTGATCTAATCATTGACGGTGGTGTGCTGGTGCCGGACCAATCCAGTGTTATTAGTCTTATTGAGGATAGGATTGATATAATTAGAATTGGAAAAGGTGATGTATCCACCTTTGTATAAAAAAATACCCAGGGTAGTAGGCAATAAAATAAAAGCACGGGAAGTGCTTGTAAAATTTTGGTTCAAAAAAGGATTATTATGAAAAAAGAAATGCTGATCGACGCTGTGCATCAGGAACAGAAGCGCATGGCTGTTGTGGATGACGGAAAGTTAGTAGAATTTAATATCCAGATGGCTATCAGAGAACCAATTACTGGAAATATTTACAAAGGTATCGTTTTAAAGGTCGGACGTGGTCTTCAGGCAGCCTTTGTAAACTATGGCGGCCAGAAGGACGGCTTTCTCCCCCTGCATGACGTTAGTGTAGAATATCTCACAGGACAAAATGGAGAAAAAGGTAATCACGGTAGACCCTCCCTCAAAGCAGGGCAGGAAGTTCTGGTCCAGGCATTGAGAGATGTTGGCCGATATAAAGGAGCCCTGCTTACCACTTATATATCGTTGCCGGGACGGTATCTGGTTCTGCTGCCGAATAGAGCCGGTGCCGGTATTTCTCGAAAGATAGAAGATGAAGGAGAACGAGAGCGGTTGAAGAAAATGGCGAATCAGATTAAAGGAGATGAAAGTATCGGTTTTATCGTTCGCACCGCCGGTATGAACAGAACCAAACAGGAACTCTCCCGCGACTACCAGCACCTTTTAAGGCTCTGGAAAGAAATTCAAAAGAGGGAGAAAGCTCTCTCCGCTCCGGTATTGATTTACCAGGAAAGCGATTTCGGTATCCGCTCTCTGCGCGACTATTTCACATCGGAGATTGAAGAAATCCTTGTAGATGATTTTGAAATGTTCAGAAAAATGAGGATTTACTGCAAAACCGTGGCACCAAGAAATGTAAGAATGATCAAGCTTTATAAGGAAAAGACTCATATTTTCGATAGATACCAGCTTGAAGATCAGATCCGGGCCATTTACCAGGAACGGGTAAATCTTATATCCGGCGGATATATTATTATTAATCCAACGGAAGCCATGATCACGATTGATGTAAATTCAGGAAAGGCTTCAAGTAAGAGAAACATTGAAGAGACGGCCTTCAGAACAAACATGGAAGCCGCTGAGGAGATCGCCAGACAGCTGCGGTTACGAGACCTGGGAGGGTTGATCGTTATTGACTTTATTGATATGAAGGATCGCAAACATGAAGCGGAGTTGGAAAAAACCTTTAAAAAGGCTTTGAGTTTAGACAGAGCAAGGATACAGTTATCTCATATATCGAGGTTTGGTATCCTTGAACTTTCGAGGCAGAAGAAACAATCAACAATCCAGGAAGTCAGTTATGTAACATGTCCTTTCTGTAAAGGAAGGGGAGTAAGGCCATCATTGGAATATAAGGCTCTTTCCGCTTTTAGAAAAATCGAATCGCAGGCGGTAAAGGGGTTTGCCTCTTCTCTTAAGGTTACTCTTCCCCATGAGATAGCCGACTACTTGTTGAATCAAAAACGCCGTGAAATATCTAAACTTGAATCTCTGTATGATATGTTCCTCTGTATATCGGGCAGTCCTAATTTGGCATGGGACGACTTGGACATCCAGGTAACCAGCAGAAAAGTGGCCCAGGAAACACCAGACAAACTGGAAGAGGGTACCATAGAACCGGCAGCGGACACACAACCTCAGGTTGTTGCTGAAGCAGATGAACAGACGCAAAAAACAGGCGAATTGGTGGAAATAAGCAGCGAGCCGGTCCAGAAGAGATCACGCCGCAGGCCTCGATACAGGAGAAAAAAACCGAAAATATATCCTGAAGAAGGAACCGAGAAAATTGTTCAAAAAGTTGAAGAACAAGAGAATTTGAGAGAGGTAAAAGAAGTTAAATTCCCCGAATGAAGAAATCTGATGGGTTTAAAAATTGCTCCATCCTATACAAGTCTTGCTGCGCTGCAGGGCAAATCTAGCGCTTGAACTTTCAGGTTTCGTTCTCTATGAGCCCGGATACTTGCAACTTTACATACAGGGCGTCAAGGATACCATTGATGAAAGCGCCGGAATTCTCCGAACCATAAATTTTGCCGAGGTCTATTGCTTCGTTGAGCGTAACCTTGGGAGGAATATTTTTACAGTACAGAAGTTCATAGACAGCCATACGGAGAATGCTTTTGTCTACTCTTGACATTCTGGCGAGAGACCAATTTTCGGAACAACTGCTGATAAAAGCGTCTATCTGATCTTTGTTCTTCCATGTACCTTCTATTAACACAGAGGAAAATTCTTTAGCCCCTTTATGGGCTTCAAAGTTGTTCCAGAAAAGCTCAATTGCCCCCTTGACGTCCGTATTTAAAATGTCAAGCTTATAAAGAACCTTTAAGGCAATTTCTCTCGCCTTTCTTCTCTGGCGCATTTATTCCTCTAGCCATGGCGTGGCCTTTATATTTTTTTAAGGAGATCGATCATTTCGATGGCCGATACAGCGGCGTTCCATCCCATGTTTCCCGCTTTCGTGCCTGCTCTTTCAATCGCCTGCTCAATGGTATCGGTAGTCAACACACCAAAGGCAATAGGTACTTCTGTTTCTAAACTCACATTGGCGATCCCCTTTGAGACTTCGGCACTGATATACTCAAAGTGGGGTGTGGCCCCTCTGATTATCGCGCCAAGACAGATCACAGCATCAAAGCGTCCACTCTTGGCCAGTTTCTTGGTCACAAGCGGCAACTCGAAAGCACCAGGAACTTTGTAGAGTTGGATATCCTTTTCATTTGCACCCATCCTTGTTAGTGCATCAATGGCACCATCAATCAGCCTTGCACAAATAAAATCGTTGAAACGACTGGCTACGACGGCAAACTTCATCCCTGTGGCCGCAATTTTTCCCTCTATGATCTTCGGCATAACCCTTTCTCCTTAATGAAATATGTAACTGCTCAAAAGTCAGAAGTCGGAATCCAGAATAAAAGAGTGCTATCTGGAGCGGCATCCTGACTTATTTCGGGGTTTATATCATACTTTCAATATATGCCCCATCTTCTTCTTTTTTGTCATCAGATAATGAAGATTGTTTTTATTGGGTTGTATTTCTATGGGGACTCGTCCGGTGACGGTAATGCCGTAACCCTCAAGACCGACGATCTTTTTGGGGTTATTGGTCATCAATCGCATTTTTTTGATACCGAGATCAACAAGTATCTGGGCTCCTATACCATAGTCTCTCAGATCTGCCTTAAAACCGAGCGCGATATTGGCTTCTACGGTATCTTTTCCGTGCTCCTGTAACTCATATGCCTTGATTTTGTTGACCAGACCGATACCCCTTCCTTCCTGATGCATATATACAATGACACCTTTACCTTCATCTTCCACCATTTTCATAGCCGTATGGAGCTGGTCACCGCAATCGCATCTCTCGGACCCGAAGACATCACCTGTGAGACATTCCGAATGGACCCTTACCAAAACTTCGTCTTCCGGTTTGATATCTCCCTTAACCATAGCCACGTGCTTAATGTTATCAACATCGTTTTCAAAAACAATGATCTTGAATTCGCCGCCGTATCGTGTAGGTATGTTAGCCGTTGCCACCCTTCTGACCAGGAGTTCGTTTTGCATCCTGAAATTTATTAGATCGGCAATGGTTACAATTTTTAAGCCATGTTTTTTTGAGAAAACCTCGAGGTCAGGTAGTCGTGCCATTGTACCATCGTCCTTCATGATTTCGCAGATCACGGCAGTGGGCTTTAAACCAGCCAGACGAGCAAGGTCCACAGAACCTTCTGTCTGACCGGTTCTCACCAGTACACCGCCTTTTTTGGCACGGATCGGGAAAATATGCCCGGGACTGACCAGGTCGCCAGGTTCTGCATTATCGGCGACAGCCGTCCTGATTGTTGTAGCCCTGTCGGCGGCGGAAATACCCGTGGTTACGCCACATCTCGCCTCGATAGAAACGGTGAACGCTGTCCCAAAACGGGACTGATTGTTACCTACCATGGGAGTAAGGTTGAGCTTGTCGGCAATCTCCCCGTTTAAAGAGAGGCAGATCAGTCCCCTTCCGTATTTAGCCATAAAATTGATGGCCTCCGGGGTCGCAAATTCCGCTGCCATACATAGATCCCCTTCGTTTTCTCTGTCTTCATCATCCACTAAGATGACCATGTTGCCATTTTTAATATCCTCAATGGCTTCGGCTATCGTACTTATATTCATATATTCGCCCCGTTTCTAAGGAATTGCTTTCAATTTATTTATGAAAGAAAGCCGTGTTTCGCCAAAAAATTCGCATCCATCTCTCGATGGAGATCTTTTTTAGGGTGGAGGAATTTCTCTACATATTTCCCCAGTATATCTGTCTCTATATTAACCATGTCCGACACTTTCTTCAACCCCAAGGTAGTTATACGGGCTGTATGGGGAATTATATTAACAAAAAAAATATTTTTTTCACACATATTTACCGTTAAACTTACCCCATCAATCGTTATTGATCCCTTTTCCACGACATAGCGACTTAATCCTTCCTCAATTTCCACACCAAACTGTATGGAGCCGGACTTTATAATCTTTTTCTGAATTTTTCCTATCCCGTCAACATGGCCGAGAACAATATGACCTGCCAGGGAACCGCCCAAGCGTAAGGACTTTTCCAGGTTTACCTTATCTCCCGTCTTCAGTATGCTAAGATTTGTTCTGCTGAGTGTTTCTGCTGAGACGTCTGCCGAAAAGCCTCTAGTGCTTTTTACGGTTACTGTAAGACAGGCGCCATTAACAGCTACACTGTCACCAATTTTGAGGTCATCAAGGCTGATAGAGGTATCAATTTCCAGCAGGGCATCTTCTCCCTTGAAGGAAATTCTTTTGATTGAACCGATTCCTTCTATTATACCGGTAAACATAGGTAATTATTCTCTACTATTTTCCCTGTTCAGGACACTTCATAACTGAGACAGCTCAATGCCGGCTTCCTGGAGCATTTCCACAGCCATATCATCTCTGTAACCGTCTCGAAAGATGATCTTGATTATGCCTCCGTTGATGAGCATTTTTGCACAGATGATACAGGGATGATTGGTGCAGTAAAGGGTTGCTCCCTTCACACTCACTCCGTGAAGGGCAGCCTGGATAAGTGCATTCTGTTCGCCATGAAGCCCCCGGCAGAGTTCATGACGTTCACCGGAAGGAACCCCGAGTTGTTCCCTTAAACATCCAATATCCAGGCAGTGATGCATTCCAGCAGGCGCACCGTTGTAACCTGTGGCTAATATCCTCCGGTCCTTGACCAGAAGAGCACCGACGGCACGTCTCCGACAGGTGGAGCGTCTTGCCACAAGTTCTACAATGTCCATGAAGTATTTATCCCAGTCAGGCCTGATAATTTTCTGTCCTCGCTTCTTAGTTACTCAAAAAGGATCCGACTATCCAACTAAATGCAAACCGTTTTTCGCTTTTAGCTGTAAAGGGGAAATTTCTTACAGAGGACATTAACTTCCTCACCGATTTCCCGTAGACGTTTTTCTGTATTTGTATGGCTGAGAGCCTCGGAAATAAGACGACCAATGATTTTCATTTCGTCTTCCTTCATGCCTCTGGTCGTAACTGCAGGTGTGCCAATCCTTATGCCACTGGTAATTTGCGGGCTCTTTGTATCAAAAGGTATGGTGTTTTTGTTTACCGCAATCCCTATTCGATCAAGGATTTCCTGTGCATCCTTTCCTGTAATGCCTTTATTTGCCAGATCCACAAGAACCATATGATTATCGGTACCTCCCGAGACAAGGCGAAATCCATGAGAGATCAGTTCATCTGCCATGGCTCCGGCATTTTTTACGATCTGTCGCTGGTAATCGTTGAATTCGTTGGAAAGGACTTCTTTAAAAGCCACAGCTTTAGCGGCAATAATATGCATCAAAGGCCCCCCTTGCATGCAGGGGAATACGCAGCCGTCAAGTGTTTTAGCGAATTCTTTTTTGCACATTACAAAGCCGCCACGCGGGCCACGTAGTGTCTTGTGTGTTGTGGAGGTTACAAACTCGCAGATTTCAACAGGTGAAGGGTGACAACCCGCAGCGATCAGACCCGCAATATGTGCAATGTCTGCCATAAGTATTGCTCCTGCGTGATCGGCAATTGTTCTGAATTTTTCGAAGTCTAAGATCCTTGGATAAGAGCTGGCGCCAACGACAATGAGCTTGGGTTTGTGTTTTTTAGACAGGGATTCAACTTCATTGAAATCAATGGTTTCTGTTTCTCTATCGACACCATAAGAAATAACTTTATAAAGTCTTCCCGAAAAGTTTACCGGACTTCCGTGTGAGAGATGGCCTCCATGAGACAGGTCCATTCCTAAAATTGTATCCCCGGGTTGCAGAACCGAAAAGTAAACAGCCATGTTAGCCTGGGTACCTGAATGCGGCTGAACATTAACATGTTCGGCATTAAATATCTGTTTGCATCGCTTAATCGCAAGAATTTCCGCGTTATCTACAAATTCGCATCCCCCGTAGTATCTTTTCTTCGGATAACCTTCGGCATATTTATTTGTCAGGACACTTCCCTGTGCCTCAAGTACTGCTTTACTTACAAAATTTTCCGAGGTAATTAGATTTAATTGGTTTTTCTGCCTTTCGGTTTCCTGCAGGATGACCTGTGCAATTTCGGGATCAGTTTTCATTAATATCGTCGTCATACAGTTTCTATCCTTTTCATTTTAACTAAGAGAACTTTAAAAATTATATTTATCTAAACCTGAAAATCTTTTTCGGCCATGTATGTCTTAATTCGCTGCAAAGACCCAACTCGTGGCTATGCGCACATAGATTATCTTTGCCGGTCCTGCAAAGCGTATCAGACCTTTTGTGTTTCTGTGCCTATCTAAGCAGTCTCTTTTCCAGTTCCGTGATTTTATCGACACGTCTCTTATGCCGTCCCCCCTCAAAGGCCGTTTTTAACCAGGTGCCGGTTATTTCTATCGCCGTCTCTATATCAGTTCGCCTGCCGGCGAGGACAAGAATATTGGTGTCATTGTGAAGTCTGCTCATGTGTGCCGTATCTTTATCGAGGCATAAGACTGCCCTGACGGAAGGGAATTTATTAGCCACGATGGTCATGCCGACACCGGAGCCACAGAGGAGTATACCCCTTTTGAATTCCCCCGAAGAAACTTTTTCGCTTACGGCAATACCAAAGTCAGGGTAATCAGAGGTATCTTCGCAGTGGGTTCCTAAATCGGTAATCTCCTCACCCACTTCAGCTAAATATCGCTTGATTTCCTCTTTAAGAGGATATCCCGCATGGTCTGAACCAATAACGATTTTACCCATAATTATTTCTATCCGTCAAATTTTGTAAATAAAAGAGTTGCGTTCATTCCGCCAAAACCAAATGTATTGGACATGGCTGTATTTATTACCTTTTTTCTCGATCGGTGGGGTACATAGTCAAGGTCGCAGGCAGGATCAGGATGGTCCAGATTAATGGTGGGCGGAATAATACCTTCGGAAATCGCTTTCACTGTAATAATGGCTTCCACACCGCCGGCGGCGCCTAAAAGATGGCCGGTCATAGATTTTGTCGAGCTTACGGCAATCACTTTGCTATGTTCTCCAAAAACCGTCTTAACGGCATCTGTTTCGTATAGATCATTGAGTTGTGTCGATGTACCATGAGCGTTAATATAGTCAATAGCGTCAGGAAGCATCCCTGCCTCATACAAGGCAGCCTGCATGCATCTTACGGATCCTTCGTGTCCGGGAGGTGGCGCTACTATATGAAAGGCATCACTGGTTGACCCGTATCCAATTATCTCTGCATATATCCTGGCCCCCCTGTTAAGGGCAAATGATAATTCTTCCAGGATCAATATACCCCCTCCTTCGCCGATGACAAAGCCATCTCGATCTATATCAAAAGGTCTGCTTGCCTTCTCAGGGTACTCGTTATTAAGGGATAATGCTTTCATGGCGTTGAAACCGGCCACACAGAGAGGGGAGATAACTGCATCTGCTCCTCCTGCGATCATTGTATCGGCATAGCCATGAGAGATAATCCGGAAAGAATCTCCTATGGCATTTGTCCCTGCCGCGCATGCCGTTACCGAACAGTTTATGGGTCCTTTTAATCCGAATCTGATTGCTACATGACCGGAGGCAAGATTCGCGAGAACCGCCGGGATGAAAAAAGGTGACGTTCTCGAAGGACCGGCCTTCAGGATTGCTTCTTTTTCCCTCTCCAAGGTAGCAAGTCCCCCGACAGCAGACCCTATTATTACACCTGCCCTTTCAGCGCCGGCAGTATCGACAGTCAATCCGGCATCTTCTAAAGCCATCTGGGCGCATGCTAGAGAGTAGATGATGAAATTGTCCAACCGGCGAACCTCTTTTTTCCCGACAAAGTTCAACGGGTCAAAATGCTTCAGTTCTCCGGCGATCTTCGTCTCATAATCGGTGGCATCAAACTTTGTGATCTTTCCGATTCCCGATTTTCCGGTGCAGATTCCCTCCCATGTATCTTTGACGTTATTACCGAGAGGAGTAACCGCACCAAGGCCCGTTATAACGACCCTCCTTTTCAACGAACACCTCTTTTCCAGGTAAACTTCAACTCGCTCACCTTCTGCTGCCCACCGGAGAACCGGAACATTTGAACCCGATCAAAAGATAAAAGTGAACGGCTAAGATATACCCCTGTTCTTGAGAAAATCAATCACATCCTGAATGGTTCTGATTTTTTCTATTTCATCATCATCAATCTGTATGCCGAAATTTTCTTCCATCTCCATGATTAGTTCAACGAGGTCAAGGGAATCGGCCCCCAAATCATCTTGAAAAGATGCCGAAGGTACGCACTCTTCCCGGGAGACATCGAGTTGCTCCATAATGAGATTTATGACCTTTTCTTCAAGAGCCATAAAATTTCCCCCCTGTTATTTACTGGTTATTGTTTGTTTCCCGCTTACATATACAGGCCGCCATTGACCCGGATGACCTGTCCCGTGATATAATTAGCCTCATCTGACACAAGAAAAGCGACCACCCCGGCTACATCTTCCGGTGTTCCAAGTCTTGCCAGAGGTATCTGATTTCTTACATTATGTTGTTCTTTATTTGAGAGAAAAGCAGTCATGTCTGTTTCAATAAATCCGGGAGATACGGCGTTAACACAGATGTTTCTCCCTCCCAGTTCTCGTGCTAATGATTTTGAGAGGCCGATAATGCCGGCCTTGGAGGCAGAGTAAGCAACCTGACCAGCGTTTCCTGCCTCAGCCACGACCGAGGTGATATTAACAATCCGTCCCCACCGTTGCTTCATCATATATCTGGTAACTGCCTGGCAACAGTTAAATACCCCTTTTAGATTCGTATTGATCAAACAATCCCAGTCTTCCTCTTTCATCCTTACCATCAGACCATCAAGCGAGATACCGGCGTTATTGACCAGAATATCTATCCCGCCTTTTTCTTTTACCATGTCTCTGACACTAGCCCGTGTGGCCTCAAAATTTGACACATCAAAAGGGATTATTTTACCTTCGCCACCTTTTTTTCTTATTGCAAGAAGAGTGTCGAGGGCGGCTGATTCATTTTGAAGGTAATTTATATATACAAAAGCACCTTCACCGGCGAGTTTAACAGCACTGGCACGGCCGATTCCTCTCGAACCACCTGTGATGAGAGCTGTTTTCCCTGAGAGACTCATATAAAACAGTTCAACCTCAAAAGTATTTGTTTAAGAGGTCTTTTCGAGTGCAACCACTTCACGCCCCTTATAAGTTCCGCATGATGGACAGGCACGATGAGGTAACTTAGGTTCATAACACTGCGGGCATGAAGAAGGCAAGGGAAGTGTCAGAAAATCATGCGATCTCCTCTTGTTTCTTCTTGTTCTTGAATGTCTTTTAACTGGATTAGGCATAAGCTATCTTCCTTCCTTTCAAGTTTGACTTTTAAAACTTAACATTTTTTAAAACTGCCAGTCTTTCGTCTACAAAATCGATTTGGCAGTTACACCTTGCCATATTTAGATTAATACCACAATGGGCACATAGTCCCTTGCACGAATCTTTACAGAGTGCGTTTATGGGGATTTGAAGGATTATCTGTTCAAGAATAATCTGGTCTATGTTAACAGTATCGTCCTTATAGTAACCAAATTCAAGCTCTTCAAGGCTCAGCTCTAATTCTTCTTTCTCTTTGCCGGCCGAGGGGACTAATGTATACCGGAATTCATTTTTTAATGTATGAGAATTTAATTCCAGGCATCGGCAACACTCTATGTCGGCGATTGTTTCTATATTCCCCGCAATTGATATGGTATCTCGTAGTCTTTCAATAGAGAGGAACACAGCAACCCCCTGAAGGGGAAAATCAATCTTTTCTTTTTCCGGCAAGAGATTATGAAACCAGCCTCCATCTTTTGAAATCTGGAGTTTCATTCCATCTTCCGGTATAGTCATTACATTAACCTTCAAGATAGCCCCACCCATAAAGATTAATTAAAGTAAGCCACCTTTGAAAATTGTATTTATCGGTGCTTAAAAATCTTTTTCGACTATACTTCACTTTGCTGCAAAGGTTTCAGTTAAAGCATACTATATTAAAACGCGTTAGTTAATTATAAATCAGTATGATTGTCAAGAATAATTTATTGAATTAAAAACTCTAAACAATTGGAAAAGGTCTTGATTTCCGGGTAATTAAGATTTTTTCGAGTTAAATACGTCTGTAGTAACCTGAGTTAAGTAAATACCTCCTAAGACATAATAGAAGGCTACAGTATTAACCTCTATAGGTTCTTTAAGGTGATATTTACTTGAGTTTGTACCTTATCTAACTTAAAATGTCCTGGTCAGTAGCCATAATTAAGGTGGCAGAAGTAAGAATAAAAAGACACCGTTATCAATAAGTCGCGGTAGACATACAGTATTTCTATCCTGGATTATGATTCGCGGGTGGTTATAGCGCCGGATTACTCACGGCAGAAGAATTATGGGAAAATAGCGCACAAGGAGAGAAATGATTCCCATCGTCTCTATTATTGGTAGATCAAAGACAGGCAAGACAACACTGATGGAAAAACTGATTCCCGAATTAGTCAGGAGAGGATATCATGTAGCCACTATCAAACATGATGTCCACGGGTTTGTTATTGACCAGGAAGGAAAGGACAGCTGGCGTCATAAAAAAGCGGGGGCTCGTACCACCATAATTTCATCGCCATGGAAGGTTGCCGTCATCGAAGATGTAGAAAGAGATTACGAACTTGCCGAACTTAGAGATAGATATGTCAGGGATGTGGATGTTATCTTGTCCGAAGGGTACAAGGGGAACCCCCACCCCAAGATAGAAGTTTTTCGAGAGGCACTGGGGACGGATCTTCTCTGTTGTAAAAGTGATAATCTCATTGCCATCGCCAGCGATAAACATCTGGAAACGGGCGTTCCCTGCCTTGATATTAACGATGCGACAGGATTGGTTGACCTTATCGAAACGAAATTTCTCACAACTCGCAGGAAGGCATAGAAGCACAAAGAAAAAACGAGCGCGTAGTGGTTTAATCAGGAATTAAGACCAATAGTTGAGATGACTTTGTGTCTATGCCCCATTGCACTTATTAAGATCAATGACTTCAGAAAATCTTACAGACCTCCAGGGCCAGATTGAGAGAATTACCTATACTAATGAGGAAAACGGATACACCGTCGCCAAGGTAAGGGTTTACGGCCGGCGGATATTAGTTACCGTGATCGGTAATATTTTGCATCCGATACCGGGCGAAATTATAAAGATGAAGGGGAAGTGGAGCAACCACCCCAAATATGGAGAACAATTTGATGTTGTCAACTGCCAGTGCGCAATTCCGGCATCCGTTTACGGGATGGAGAAATACCTTGGATCGGGATTGATCAAAGGCATAGGTCCTGTTATGGCCAAACGGATCGTAAAAGAGTTTAAAGATAAAACACTCGACGTTATAGAAAGTGATATCGGTAAACTTTCTCAGATTGAGGGTATCGGCAGAAAACGAATTGAGATGATCAAAAAGGCGTGGGAGGAGCAAAAAGAGGTCCGGCAGGTCATGCTATTCCTACAGTCTCAAGGTGTCGGTTCAGGATATGCTGCAAAAATATATAGAGAATACGGTAATGACGCCATCGCGATTGTTAAAGAGAACCCGTATCGACTGGCAACAGATGTACATGGTATCGGGTTTATCACTGCGGACAAGATTGCAGAGAAACTGGGGTTTGCCAATGATTCAGTATTGCGATCCGAAGCTGGTATTCTCTATGTTCTCAGTGAGCTTGCCGATGAGGGCCATGTTTATTACCCTTATGAACCTCTCGTTGATAAATGCCGGAAGATCCTCGACGTAGAAAGAGAAGTCATTGTTGATGCCATGGATAGTGCTGCCGAGAATGGAAGGATTTTCATTGACGATTCAGGGAAGAGCGCCGAAAAAACCATGGACGGCAGAGCGGTTTATCTTACTCCGTTTTACATGTCTGAAACAAATCTCGCGGCTCGTTTAGCCTCCCTCATACGTGCTCCGTGGGCTGTTAGAAATATAGATTTAAATAAAGCTGTTCCATGGGTACAGGAAAAACTTCACATTACCATGGCGGATAAACAGGTCGATGCCTTCAAATGTGCTACCCGGCATAAGGTAATGGTAATTACCGGTGGTCCAGGTACCGGCAAGACAACTATTATCAATGCAATCATTAAGATTTTTTCTGCCATCAAGGTGAAAATTATGCTGGCCGCTCCAACAGGCAGAGCGGCGAAGAGGATGAGCGAGGCAACCGGGCACGAGGCTAAAACAATCCATCGCATGCTTGAGTATAGTATGCAGAAAGGCGGTTTTCAGAAAAACGATGGAAACCCCCTGGAGTGCCATTTACTCGTTGTTGATGAGGCTTCCATGATCGACAACATTCTTATGCATCATCTCTTAAAGGCTATACCTCTAACGGCAACATTAATCCTGGTTGGTGATGTAAACCAGCTCCCTTCTGTCGGTGCCGGAGCAGTCCTCAAAGACATCATTGATTCCGGAACAGTCCCGGTTGTTGAACTAACCGACATCTTCCGACAGGCAAGGGAGAGTTCTATCGTTGTTAATGCCCACAAAATAAACGAAGGTAAAATCCCGTATCTGAAGTCTTCGCCGGAAAAACTTCAGGACTTTTATTTCATAGAGGAGGAAGACCAGGAAAAGGTACTGGCCATGATCATCACCCTTGTCAAAGAACGGATACCAAAACGGTTCCACCTTGATCCTCTTGACGATGTCCAAATTCTCACCCCCATGCACAGAGGCATGGTTGGCGCCGGGAATCTGAATATTGAACTACAGAAGGCATTAAATCCTGGCAAAGAAGAAGTAATTCGGGGAGGGAGGAATTTTCGTATTAATGACAAGGTAATGCAGATCAGAAACAATTATAACAAAGATGTCTATAATGGAGACATTGGCCGGATTACCGGTATTGATGATGAAGCCCAGGAGGTTACCGTAACCGTTGATAACCGGCAGGTGACTTATGACTATCGCGATCTTGACGAACTAGTCCATGCCTACGCGATATCTGTTCATAAATCTCAGGGATCGGAGTATCCGGCAGTGATCATCCCTATCATGACTCAGCATTTTGTGCTTCTCCAGAGAAACTTGATATATACGGGAGTGACCAGGGGGAAAAAACTAGTTGTCTTAGTAGGATCCAGGAAAGCTCTGGCTATTGCCGTGAAGAACAATAAAACCCGCCGACGCTATACGTTATTGAAACAGCGGCTGATTACGAAATGTTCTAATGCGTAACTGTCAAGAACTCATTTCTTAAAACAAGAACTTATCCGTAAATGTTACTTTTAGCGCATGCTTATTTACGGATAAGCCCTAATCTAATTCAACGGTTTCATTTTTTAATCAAAAACAACTTTTCTCTTCTCAACAAATGCTTTCAGCCCTTCCGTCACATCGTTGTCGTATAAGATATGCTTGCTGGCGGCGACAATTTCGAGCTCCAACCCGGTATATTTATCCACCTGTCCTCCCCAGTTCACCAGCGTCTTAGTCAGCTTCATTGCACCTCTGCTCTTCTCCCGCAGCGTACTTGCCAGTTCATTTACTGCCTCGTCTAATTTATCATGGGGGACAACACGATTAACAATACCAAGCACTTGCGCTTCCGTTGCTGTCAGCCACTTTCCGGTAAGCAATATTTCCAGCGCTCTTCTTGCACCTATCAACCGAACAAGCCTCTGTGTTCCACCGCCTCCGGCAATTAAGCCAAAATTAATGTGCTGATCCCCGAGGCGAGCATCTTCAGAAGCAACGGCCAGATCACAAGCCAGTACCAGTTCAAGACCACCGGCTAAGGCAAAACCATTGACCGCAGCAATTACCGGCTTATCCAACTTCTCGATAGCATTAAATGATCGGTGCCACGTCCTGATGAAATCATCCCACGTCTTGGGATTGTTCCTTGCTACTTTCTGCACAAAGTTTAAATCTCCTCCGGCAGAAAAGGCCTTTCCTGATCCTGTAATAATCACTACTTTTACCGAAGTATCTTTTTCGATGTCGCTAATCGCTTCTCCTATCTCCGAGATAGTCTTCCAATCTAAAGGATTTAATTTATCCGGGCGATTCAAGGTTATCTTAGCGATCTTATCTTTCTTTTCCAGAAGAATATTAGTATATTCCATAAGTTTACCTCCCCTTTACTGCAGAGTAAATCCGCTGCTTAAACAAATTTTCTGTTGAATACCTCTCCCGTGCCATGACTATCATTTGAAGCTCAGGAGTGCCGTCCATAATCTCCGTAACAGTAGCATCTCTAAACTGTTGTTCTGCGGGGCATTCCTCATTATAACCAAATCTTGACAAGCAAGGTATCACGGGCAACCCGAAGTGCCGCTTTATTGTGAAACCATTTAGATAGATGCTTCTTTGTTATAGAAAAACCCTTTTAAAAACCTCCTTCCTTTTCTAATTATAACCCCAACCTGAAATATTTAATCGTAATCTATGAATCAGGGAACACTCCGATATCCTCTTTAATTTTAATAAGAGAGACCCTTACAACATAATTAAAATTGGAGTTGGAAGACGCGCGATAAAGATTTTTCAGGAATCATGCAGCTAAAGCTTAGTGCCGGCAAAAGCAATATATGAACGGGTAAGTGCGAGTTATGCCTTTTCATTCAATTAAGACGCGCATGGTCGAAAAAGCTTCTGAGCGCCGATGGATACATTTTCCAGAACTCCCGCAAAAGCTATCTGTGTTGCGATATAAAGTCAAGAAATTTTTGTAACTAACTGTGCCGTTCTTTTTTACTTATATCCTACCGGTATGATCAGGATAGGATCGTATATCTTATCGATACTCAGTACTTATAGAACTATTTTCTTCCTGTCTCCGGACGCTGAAAAGCTAAGCCGCTGAGGTATGAGGATATCAATGTCCGGGCGCAGGATATATCTGATGCTGGAAATAAAACTTATTTACACAGTATCATTTTATGAACTATAATTTTAAGGTATACAGAATAGTTTGGTAATACTGAAACATAAAGTGGTGGGATTTGGGGCATAACTCCCAAAGTACAAAGTTATTTTATGAAATTTGGGCAATGGATACAACAGGAATAGCCATTAAGAGAATTGAGGAACTAAGAGACCTGATTAATTATCATAACCGGCGCTACTATCAGCTTGATGACCCGGAAATTTCCGATGCCGGGTATGATAATCTCATGAGGGAACTCCTTGAACTGGAAAAACAGTTCCCGGAAATTGATTTTACCTCTTCTCCCACCCAGCGTGTCGGAGCACCACCCCTTGAAAAATTCAGCACCGTAGCTCATCTCACACCAATGCTCAGCCTTTCTAATGCCTTCTCGGAACAGGAAATAATTGATTTTAATGAGCGCATAAAGAGATTCATAGGTATAGATGAAAAAATCCGGTTTGTAACAGAGCCAAAACTTGATGGTGTGGCTGTGAACCTCATCTATGAAAAAGGGGTGCTGGCTGTTGGCGCAACGAGGGGGGATGGGTTTATGGGGGAAGATATTACTACAAATATTAAGACCATTTCCACAATTCCCCTGAAAATGCTTGAAACCGAAGATACACCGGTGCCGGACAAGATTGAAATCAGGGGAGAGGTTTACATGAGGATCGAGGCATTCAAAAAGTTAAATCGCCGCAGGATAGAGGAGGGCGAACCTCCTTTTGCCAATCCCCGAAATGCTGCAGCGGGATCTCTGAGACAGCTCGATTCAAAGATTACTGCCAGAAGACCCCTCGATATATTCTGTTATGCGATTGGCATGGTTACGGGTACGACATTCAGGAGTCACCAGGAAGTTCTGCAGGCGCTTTCCCGGTGGGGATTCAAGGTTAATCATTATATCGGACAGGCCGATGATATCCACGAATGTATCAAATATTATCATCAGATAAAGGAAATCAGGCATGAACTTCCTTATGAAATAGATGGCGTTGTCATTAAGGTTGATGTCCTTGATATCCAGGAGCGCCTCGGTGCCGTCTCAAGGAGCCCCCGCTGGGCAGTTGCCTGTAAATTTCAGCCCACACAGGAAACAACAATAATTGAAGATATCATCATTCAGGTGGGACGAACAGGTGTTCTGACTCCTGTAGCGCTCATGAAACCGGTGAGGGTAGGTGGTGTCACGATCAGCCGGGCAACTCTTCATAACCAGGACGAGATCAGGAAAAAAGATATCAGGATTGGTGATAAAATTATTGTTCAAAGGGCGGGGGATGTAATCCCGGAGGTGGTAAGGGTCATAGAAACAAAGAGAAACGGCACGGAGAACATCTTTACCATGCCCTCTAACTGTCCCGAATGTGGTTCGGAGGTTGTTCGTCTCGACGGGGAGGTTGCCAGTCGTTGTATCGGTCTTGCATGTCCTGCCCAGGTTAAGGAACGTATCAAACATTTTGCTGCACGGGGCGGCATGGACATTGAGGGGTTGGGGGAGAAGATAGTTGCCCGACTGGTGGACACAAAAATCGTGGAAGACCCGGCGGACCTGTATTTTATGACAAAGGAGAAATTGCTGACCCTTGAAAGGATGGCAGAGAAATCGGTAACAAATCTTCTGGATGCTATAGAGCAGTCTAAAAAACCCCCTCTCGAGAAGTTTATATTTGCCCTCGGTATCCGCCATGTCGGTGAGCATATTGCCAGGGTTTTGACGAAGGAATTTAAGAGCTTTGATGTCCTCACAAGGGCAACAGAGGAAGAGCTATTGGCAATCAGGGAAATTGGCCCTGAGGTTGCGGGCAGCATTATCAAATTCTTCCGTCATCCATCTAATTCCAAAGTGATTGAAAAGCTCAGGGAGGCTGGTGTCAATCCCATCGAAGCAGTTCAGCATCAACTGGTTCCTCTTGCCGGAAAATCCTTTGTTTTTACGGGAATACTTGACAACCTGGCCAGAAGTGAAGCTAAGGAAATTGTAGAAGCATTGGGAGGCCGGGTATCTGGAACGGTAACAAAAGAAACAAATTTCGTTGTTGCCGGAAAATCACCCGGTTCAAAATATCAAAAGGCACAATCTTTGGGAATTAACATAATTGATGAGCAAGAGTTTTTGAGAATTATCGGCAAAGGGCAGAGTAAATGAAGAGAATCCATATTTTTATCTCAGGTAAAGTTCAGGGGGTATTCTTTCGGGCTAACACTCAGGAGGCTGCTGTATCTTTTAATCTTACAGGCTGGGTAAGGAACATTCGTGATGGCAGGGTTGAGGCAGTATTCGAAGGGCAAGCGAAAGATGTCGATGCAATGCTGGAATGGTGTAAAAAAGGACCTCCCTTTGCTCGTGTTACAGATGTAGAGGTCATTTCTGAACCCTTTTCAGGAGAATTCCGACATTTCAGTATTCGATATTGAAGATATTTGAGCGCCAATGAATACAACTTTCAAAATTCTCACTGGATTTCATTGTTAAATCTTAATGTTGTCTGTAGTTCTCAGGAAAGATTAAAGAGACTCTTTGCGTTTTGCGATGTCATAATGCCTACGTCATTTAGAGAGACACCTTTTATCCCGGCTACCATTTCTGCCGTATGGATGATATATGCCGGTTCGTTTCTCTTTCCCCGGTGGGGATGGGGAGAAAGGTAAGGAGCATCCGTCTCAAGGAGCAGACGGTCCAGCGGAACAAGTCTTGCTACTTCCTGAAGCCTGGCCGATTTTTTAAAAGTGACTGTTCCTGGTATGGAGATATAGAATCCCAGATCGAGACATCTTTTGGCCATATCATAGTCTCCCGAAAAACAGTGGAAAACTCCATTCTCTCCCTTCCAACTCTTGAGCATCTCCAGAATCTCTCTATGGGCATGGCGATCATGAATGATAATGGGCAGGCGAAGTTCACTTGCCAGTTCAAGCTGTTCTCCGAGCCTCCTGATCTGGAGTTCTATCGGAGACAGATTACGGAAAAAGTCAAGGCCGATCTCCCCGTAGGCCACGACTTTATCCATCTTTGCCAGCTCTTTAAGGGAATCATAAGTGAGGTTATCTATTATATCTTTTACTTCATGGGGATGGATACCGATGGTTGCATAAACCGTCTCATATTGACCGGCAAGTAAGATGCACTCTCTGGAGTCATCAAGGGTTGTTCCGACAGTTAACATAAAATCCACGCCTGCTTCTTTAGCTCTTGTAATTGCCTCGTCCCTGTCCTTGTCAAAGTCCTCCATTGTAAGGTGTGTGTGGGAATCTATGAACATAGCGGCTTCCTTTTATTTTTGTCGTACAATGGGTGTAGGGATTTAAATTTGTGTGGGATCAGATGCCGGATAGCGGCTGACTTTTATTCCGGTCTAATTTGGGGTTGTATAAATTTTTAAAATTATACTCACTTTGCGTTAAGTAGTTGCTGTTCTTTGTGCCGGCTTTGGGCGAGACATTTTGCGGCTCGCCCAAAGCTAAATTTAGCATCTATATTGAAATAATCCCGCCCGCCTAGATAATTTCACATTATCTAGGCAGTTGTAAACCAACGTTGGCAATAATATTTCTCTGAATTTCTGAAGTGCCTGCAGATATGTTACGACGTGCTGCATGCCGATAAAGACCTTCTATCCTGCCCATAAGCGGCACCCACTTAGAGCCCTTCTGAAGTTGTCCGTACGGTCCCATAATCTCCATAGCAGTGCCACTGAATCTCCTCATGAATTCAGTCAGAAATACTTTGACCATGGGAGCTTCCCAGTGAGGAGCCTTCTTGTTTTGTATAAGCCAGGCTACACGATAGGAAAGGAGGTACAAAGCCTGAAGCTCCGAGGCAAGTTTACCCACTTCCTGCTGGACCAGGGGATCTTTGCCCAGTCCTTCTTCTTTAACAAAATCAACAAATTCTTCAAAGGTGCGGCGCGTATTTCCTATAGGGAAGCTTCTTTCATGGGCCAATGCCGTCAGTACATAATAAAATCCCTTGTTCTCTTCACCAACCAGATTCTCTGCGGGAACCTCAACATCGTCATAAAAGACCTCATTGCTTCTTTCGCCGTCCATAACCCACAGGGGGCGCACGGTAATGCCAGGAGATTTCATGTCTACAATTATCAATGATATCCCCTTGTGTTTAGGTGCAGTTGGATCTGTTCGGGCTGCAAGCCAAACATATTGAGAAAAATGGCATCCTGTATTAAAGGTCTTCTGCCCGTTTATGATGTAAGAATTCCCCTTTTTTTCCGCTCTTACTTGCAGATTGGCAAGATCTGATCCGGCTTCCGGTTCTGTGTAACCGAGGGCAAACTCTATCTCTCCTCTGGCTATCCGGGGCAAGTATTTTTGTTTCTGTTCTTCACTACCATATTGAAGTAAAGTGGGGCCCACTATTCCGACACCAACTAAATGCAGGGGATAAGCTCGGAAGTAGGTCATCTCATCGGAGAGGACAAACTGTTGCCAACGGGTAGCACTCATTCCGCCATACTCTTTTGGAAAAGAAGGGGCTAACCACCCTCTCTTACCCATTCTTTGCATAAGATCCCATGTGTTAGGCCCTATCCCTATTTCTGTGCCCCGTTCTACCTCAGCAACCATCTCATCGGTTACTTCTGTATTAAAAAATTCGCGAATTTCCTCTCGAAATTTTTCTTCTTCAGGCGAAAAACGAAAATCCATCTTAATTCCTCCTAATTATTTGTTTCACACATATTAATAAAGGCCCATATGCTTGGCTACCATCTTCCTTTGGAAGGTTGCATTGCCCAGGGTCAAAGATGCGGCTTTGGCACGGCGGAAGAAAATCTGCATATCATGCTCTATTATCAGGCCTGTACCGCCATGTATCTGCTGTCCCAATATAGTTAGGTTAGTGTAGGCATTGCTGGTAAACGCTTTGGCCATGGCTATTTCTTTATCACAAGGTATCCCTTCACTTTGCATCCATGCAGCGTAGTATGTCAGATAACGGGAACAGTCTAGATCAATATTCATGTTAGAACAGTGATGCTGAATCGCCTGAAAGCTCCCTATGGGACGTTTGAATTGCACCCTCTGCTTGGCGTAGTCCACAGAAAGATCCAGGGCCCTCTGTGCTCCGCCAACCATTTCTGCACATTTTGCTAGAGCAGCCAACTGCAAGACTCTTTCTACATCTTCTGCACTTTGTTCTTTACCGCCGAGGAGGTTATCGGCTGAAACCTTTACCCCTTCGAATTTCACTTCGAATATCTTTTCCTTGGATATGGTCTTGAGAGGCGTAATAGATATTCCGGGAGCATTCTTGTCTACAAGAAGAAGTTCTATGCCGGGATTATCAGCAGTTCCACCTTTTCCTTTGATAACACATACTATCCAGTCAGCAATGTTTGCATCTGTAACAAAAAGCTTAACACCATTTAAGGAAAAATTATCCCCTTCTTTATTGGAAGTCATCTCGATCTTTCTGACGTCGTATTCCGATTTTGGTTCGATATAGGCCAGTGTTCCTTTGGATTCACCAGAGGCTATAGAGGGTAGCAGTCTCTTTTTCTGTTCCGGAGTACCGAAGGTCTGGATCATCTGTCCTCCCAGTACAACCGTGGAAAAAAACCAGCTGGGTGCATTGGCACTTCCCATTTCCTCAAGAAGCACTACGAGATCAAGAAAACTACCTTCAAAGCCATCATAGTCTGCTGGAATTATGAGACCCATCCAGCCCAACTCGGCCATCTTTTGCCAGAGTTCAGGCGAAAATCCATCTTCATCCTCTTCCAGCTTTCTTACAAGCTCCCCGGGACATTCCTTTTTTAAAAAGTTTTGGGCATTTCTCTTTATTATTTCCTGTTCCTCACTAAAAGACAGTTCCATTCTTTACCTCCTCTTTCTATTTTGATCCTTTCTGTCACACTACTCGATTTCTTATCGTCTCGAAGCCGCCCATCAGTCTGATCTTTATTTCCTGTTCTCTGATAAATCGGTTCCCTATCTACTAATTACTTCAGATAATCAGCTTAGCTAATGATCCAAGTGTTGTTTGCGTTACAGATTTTCCAGTGATTTTGTAAGCTTGTATTATAAGAATGCCGAACTATCTCTGTCAAGTAAAAATCGGTATCTGTCAGAAGCACGTAAACTGTCCGAAGTTGTAGCACATAATCTGTCCGGTTTAAGATGGCTGCCGTTGGAGGTGGCTAATGAGACGGACGGAGTTACTACAGGAGATCCGGAAAATGCGATTTGAAGAGGTATATTCGGGTTGGACAGAGAGTAGATTGACACAGGAGGAAGGGGCACAGATATTGGGGGTGTGTTCACGAACCTTTCGTCGCTATGTTGATCGATACGAAGATGAAGGGTTGAATGGCCTGCAAGACAAGCGATTGACCCAAGCTTCGTTTCGGCGTGCTCCCGTGGATGAAGTGATGGCCATTGTCGGGCGTTATGAGTCACGGCACAGGGGTTGGAACGTGAGTCACTTTTATTCTTGGTATAAGCGTGATGGCGGTCAGCGAAGTTACACATGGGTCAAGAATACCCTACAGTCAAAAGGATCGGTTTCCAGGACGGCAAAGCGGGGCGCTCATCGCAAGCGCCGAGAAAGAACTCTTCTTGAAGGCATGATGCTGCACCAAAATGGCAGCAACCACGAATGGGTACCTGGGAAGAAGTGGGATTTGATCGTAACCATGGACGATGCAACCAGTGAACACTACTAAAAAAGCACACTCCATTTTTGCTCGAGCAAGCTCCTGTTTGACATGGGTAAGTTCCATCTCTACTTCTATGAGAGGCTTTTGTTGCCTACCCACATCTAAAAGATTGCCTTCAGCATGTGCCTTAACCCAGTACCGAAGTGTGAAGGGAACAATCAACAACCTGCGTCCTACCTCCCCGGTATACTTAATCCGCCCTCTGTTACCAACTTCACCGCTTCTTCTCGAAGCTCTCTTTTGTATATATCCCCCTGGGAATCCTTTCCATTCTGACACCTCTGTCTTCGGTATTGTACCACAACTTTGGTGTCCACTAAATCCACCTTACATCATACACACATAACTCTATCAGACTCTTCCGGCAATGTCTCTCCTATTTCGCTGATCCCTGCTCCCTTTGCGCTGTTTCCAGATCCACCCCCATAGCCCTTTCCAACTTTGCATGGCTGATATGATAATCGCCAAGGGCGTTGGTGTGGTCCGATTTCGCCCTTGTCAACAAAGTCTGCGCATCCAGAACGTCCGTTGAAGTCGCCACCTGTTCTTTGTACCTTTCCTCGTTAATACGGAAATTCTCCTCTGCCTGCTCGATGGCCTTTTTTGACACAACGATCTGTTTCTCCGCCTCATGCAGGAGCAGATAGGCATTTTTGACCTCAAGGGCAATCTGATCCTTCGCATTGGCGAAGGCGTCCGTTATCTGATTTTCCCGGCTTCTGCTCACAGTGACCCTGCTTTTTGTCCTTCCCCATTCCCAGAAAGTCCAGTTCGCTACGGCCATGACATACCAGTTTTCCTGATCCTGGTAGGCGCTCCCGGAAACGCCGGGAGTATCTCCGAAACGGGAGTAATTCCCGACCATGCTGACATTGGGGAAAAATTCACTCTTGGCCTGTTTGACTATCTTTTCCGCTTGTTCCACCCGCAAAGAGTACGCCTTGATCTCCGGCCGGTTTTCCATCGCAATCTTCAGGCACTCCCCAGGGGACATCTCAAAAAGCTTGTAAGCGAATATATCTTCCACTTTCACGGGTGCATCTATCTCCCTTCTTAGAACCGTATTGAGCTTTGAACGCGCCAGTTCAAGGCCGTTTTCAGATTTCACAAGAAATTGCCGGCCATTGGCGAGTTCAACCTCGGTATGAAGAAGATCATTTCTCGGAATCATCCCGACATCAAAAAAGCTCTGCGCAGTGTCCCGGTGAGACTCCAGTTGTTTGACCGACTGCTGTGCTACTCCTAAGAGTTTCTCCGCCTTGATTACACTAAAATAGGCGGTCTTGACGTCCCGGACGATGTCCAGAACGACTCCCTTTTCATCCATTTTCGCAGCATCCACTCCCAGTGTGCTGGCCTGGTAGCTTGCCAGAATACCACCACCGGCGAATATGGGCTGTACGGCCCCCAGCGCCCAGGTATAATTATCCTGAGTGCCCACAGTAAAGACAGTCCGTAAATCGGGAAGAGGAAAACCATAGGTAACGGAATATGGCGCCTTGTTATATCTGAGATAGTTGTAGGAAGTGCTCAGCTTGGGCAAAAATCCGGTAAACGCCTCCCGCTTCTGTGCCTCCGCACCGGCTACGCCTTCCCTGGCTGAATGAATGATGACGCTTTGCTTTAAAGCTATGTCGATGCTGTCCTGCAAAGTCAGCACGCCGTCGCTTTCCGCAGCGGATGCGCCTCCCGTGGATATTGTCGCAACACATCCCAATAAAATAAACATCAACCGGCATAATATGCCACGCGTTCTCATAGATCTTCTCTCCCGCAATATTGTTTTTTCATGGTTCAACGGCTTATAGAATCAGCCGATTTTTTTCATAGAGGGTTTTCGATATTCAAGACGAAAAATTAAACGACTCTTTCGTCGGATGAGCATGCCTTTATTAACTTACATTATCTATGTGATGAGTTCGCCGTGAGAAAATAGAATTGAATTTTCTTCCCAGCTTCACGACCCAGACAAAAAACACCGGGACAAAAAATGTGGCAATGAAAGTTGCCGCCAACATACCGCCGATAACGCCCGTACCGATTGAGTGGCGGCTATTGGCACCGGCGCCGCTACTGATGGCGAGCGGCAGCACGCCCAGAATAAAGGCCATTGAAGTCATCAGGATCGGCCGAAAACGCAGCCTGGCAGCTTCTATGGCAGCCTTGCCGAGATCTATTCCTTCCTTCTCCATATGTGCTGCAAATTCAACGATCAGAATTGCGTTTTTAGCGGCCAGGCCTACTAGTGTCACCAAGCCGATTTGCAGATAAACATCGTTATATAAACCACGCGTCCAAACTGCGGCAAAGGCGCCGAATGCCGCGAAGGGCACCGACATGATGACCGCCAGCGGCAGCGTCAGACTCTCGTATTGTGCCGCAAGAATCAAAAATACCATCAACATAGCCAGGATATAAAGCCAGGCAGTATCTTTCTTGGTCTCCTTCTCCAAAAAGGATTGGCCGGCCCAGGCCAGCTTATAACCCTCGGGCAGATGCTGACGCGCAAGCTTCTCCATGATCTCCAGGGCCTGTCCGGAACTGTAACCGGGCGCCGGTGCACCCATAATACGCGCGGCGGGAAAGACATTGAAACGCTCAATAATATCAGGTCCGGTGATAATCTCGGTGCTGGCGATTGCCGTCAAAGGGATTGGTCGACCGTTCTTGCTGCGCATATAGACGTGACCAAGATCTTTCAAATGCGTCCGATATTGTTCATCAGACTGCATCTGCACCTGGTAAACGCGGCCGAGCATGTTGAAGTCATTAACGTAATAAGCGCCAAAAGTACTCTGCAGGATGTCAAACACCTCGTCAACATCAACACCCAGCAACTTAGCTTGTTCCCGATTGACGCTGAGGCGCACCTGCGGAACCTGTGCAGTAAACGAAGTTAAAACACCCGTAAGCTCCGGTCGCGCTGCAGCAGCTTCTACCAGCTTTGCGGTCGCCGCTTCCAGAGCCTTGTAGTCTGTCCCCACGCGAGACTGAACAAACCCCTCGAATCCGCCGACAGTAGAAAGGCCTTCTATCGGCGGTGGATTTGCGCCATAGACGAGCGCATCTTTAATCTGACCGTCCAGCGCATTGATTTCTTCTACAATTGACCAGGACTGCAACGCTTTATCTTTACGCTCGTTCCAGTGTTTGAACGTGACAAATCCATAACCGCTCGAGGTGCGCGGCATCCAGGCATACGGGTCCATACCAATGAAACTGACCGTTTCTAAAATCGCAGGATGATTTTTGAAGTGATTCTCTATTTGCTGCATGACGGCTTCCGTGCGCTTGAGCGATGCTGCAGGCGGCAAAAAAGGCAGGGCAACCACGTAACCCTGGTCCTCCTCAGGAATCATAGCCGTAGGGATGCTTCGGTGCAGGCCGTAAGTGGCGGCCAGAATACACAACACCAAGCCCAGCGCAAGCAATCCGTGGCGCACCAGATAGCCGACGCCGGTGGCGTACCGCAACGTCATGCGCTCGAACCACAAACGGTACTTCTCGCCCAGCCGCGTGGGAGTATGGCTATTTGGTTTAAGAAGTAGCGCACACAGGGCCGGTGTCAAGGTGAGCGCTACAAAACCGGAGATAATCACCGATGTTGAAATCGCAATGGCGAACTGACGATACATCTCTCCCACCAGCCCACCCAGAAACGCCACCGGAAGAAATACGGCAGTGAGCACCAGTACAATAGCAATGACCGGTTTTGTCACTTCCTGCATAGCGAGCTGCGTCGCCTCTTTTGCATTAAGCCCTTCATTGCGCATATGCCGCTCAACATTTTCCAGCACCACTATGGCGTCATCCACGACAATGCCGATCGACAGCACCAGGGCAAACAATGTGGCGAGATTGATGTTGGCTCCCAGTGCATATATCCCTGCCATCGCCCCGATAAGGGATACGGGCACGGCCAGACAGGGGATCAATGTTGCCCGCCAGTTCTGCAGGAACAGAAACACCACGAGAAACACCAGACACATGGCTTCCAATAAGGTCTTGACGACCTCTTTGATGGCCACGCGCACAAACCAATTGGTATCCCACGGTATTTGCCAGCGCAAGCCCGGGGGGAACTTGTCATCCAGCTCTTTCAACGTGGCGATGATACGATCCCCAATTTCCAGAACATTCGCGCCTGGCTGCGGAAAGATTCCAATACATGCGGCGAATTTTCCACTCTGAGTGGTATTCACACTGAAATCTTTGCTCCCGAGTTCGACACGGGCAACATCCTTAAGATGTACGACGGCTCCTTTGGAATCGGATTTGATGATGATCTTTTCAAACTCTGCGGGTGTCGACAGCCGGCCCTGAGCAGTAATGCTCATGGTCAGGTTGACATTCTCGGATGTCGGCTCATCACCGATCCTGCCCGTGGCAAATTGCGCATTTTGCTCATTGATCGCACGCGCCACATCCCTTGCCGTGAGATTCATCTGTGCGAGCTTGTCCGGGTACAGCCAGATGCGCATGGCATACTCCCTGGCACCGAAGGCATCGACAGAAGCTATACCGGGCAAACGCCGTAGCTGTTCAGCAATATTGATCATCGTGTAATTCGAAATAAATGAGGGAGAATAGCGTCCATCCGGTGAATCGACGGTGATATACTGCACCGCAGTCCAGTTCATCTTGCGTACGACCACACCCTGTCGCCGTACTGCTTCCGGCAGTTGCGGTAACGCGGCCTGCACCCGGTTTTGCACATTGATGACCGCAAGATCAGGATTAGTGCCGACGGCAAAGGTGGCCACAACAGAACACGCACCGTTGGCTGAAGATCCGGAACGGATGAACATCATGCCTTCAGTGCCATTAATCTGCTGTTCGAGGGGCGCAGCTACAGTTTCCGAAATCACCTCGGGGGTTGCACCCGGATAATTTGCCGCGACCTCGATCATCGGCGGCAGGATATTGGGGTATAACGACACTGGTAGTACGTACAATGAAACCAATCCGGCGATAAGAATAAAAGCCGACAGGACGCAGGCGAAAAGTGGCCGGTCAATGAAGAAACGGGAGATCATGAGGCCTCTCCTTTCACATCTTTCGGCTTGGCTTCCAATATGATGTTGACCGGCTTAACAGGTGCATCCGGTTTCACCTTGAGAATACCATCAATGACCACGCGATCACCCGCGGTTAGCCCAGCCGCTATCTCCACCAGATTGCCGCGGATGGGGCCGAGGCGCACGGGCCTGGGTTTCACAACATTTTTATCATCGAGTATCCAAACAAAGGTGCCATCCGCACCGAACATAATCGCACGTGAGGGAATATTTACGGCAGGCGCCGACATGAGTCCTTCCATGCGCACACGGACATATTGTCCCGGGGAAAGGTGAACATTGGAGTTCTTCAACCGCTTATTAGCCCTGTTGTCAAATACAGCACGTACGTTTACCGTAGAGGTGTCTACCGCCACACGTGTATCGATAAATTCAATCCTGGCCGTATCCGGGATCTCCGCGCCGCCGCCGACAATGAGTCGCACACGCACAGCATCAGGATTTAGAGCCAGGGCAGTACGTATCTGGCGTGCTTCGTCCTCCGGCATAGAAAAATCCACATAGAGACGATCGTCCTGGGTAATCGTCGTCAGCAAACTCGATTCTGCGCCCGCCTCTACCAAGCTTCCCTCGGAGCGAACCTCACAACTGGTGAATCCGGAAATAGGCGCCGTTACCCGCGTATACCCGAGGTCCAGTTCTGCACGCCTCAGGCTGGCCTGTGCCGCCGCCACCGTAGCCTTTGCCGCCTCATAGCGAGTCTCAGCTACGTCATAATCATGTTCAGCAACCGCTTGTTTGGTAAGCAGAGCTGCCAAACGATCACGCAGCTTGGTGGCCTCAGCCAGCTGGGCCCGGGCAACAGCAAGCTGACTTTTGGCGCGTTCAACTTCAGCAGCGAAAGGCGCTGGATCGATTTCGAATAATAGATCTCCCGCGTTGACATAACTGCCTTCGCGGTAATGACGCTTAAACAGGATTCCGGAAACGCGGGAACGTACCTCAATCTCGCGTATCCCACGTGTATGGGCTGTGTAATTCAGGTCGAGCGGAATCGCCGCTACCGCAGCTTTGAGAACGCCCACCTCCGGAACAGGTAAAACCACACTGTCGCTGCTTTTGTTGCATCCCACCAAAAGGATCGCCATCAGAACAAATAAACAGAAGAGATATCTGCTGAATAGCCGAACCGTACAATTACGCGAACCCACGAACTTGTTCATTATTCTCTCCATGACTCCTTGTTTCCCGTTGTCCAATCCACCCCCATCGCTCGTTCCAACTGGGCGCGGCTGATATGATAATCGCCGAGGGCGTTGGTGTAGTCCGATTTTGCCCTCGCCAACAAAGTCTGCGCATCCAGAACGTCCGTTGAAGTCGCCACCCGTTCTTTGTACCTCTTCTCGGTAATACGGAAATTCTCCTCCGCCTGCTCAATGGCCTTTTTCGTCACAAAAATCTGCTTCTCCGCTTCATGCAGGAGCAGCTAGGCATTTTTGACCTCAAGGGTGATCTGATCCTTCGCATTGGCAAGGGCGTCCGATAATTGATTTTCCCGGCTTCTGCTCGCATCGACCCTGCTCTTTGTCTTTTCCCATTCCCAGAAAGTCCAGTTCGCCACGGCCATGACATACCAGGTTCCCTTTTGATTTGATAAGAACTTACTTTTCCGTAGTGGGAATATATCAGGAGAAAATTTGTGTGTCAAGAGGATGTCAGAAGCAAGTAAAGTGTCCGGAGTTGTAGCACATAATCTGTCCGATTTAGTATGGTTGCCGTTTTTCATGGCCCCCGAAAACTGGCCGATTATGATGTACAGGGAAACCTGAAAAAGCCAAAAAAGGTCGTGACAGCGTAAATCCGCCGCTCGTCACCTGTCCTGATAAGAATCATGAGTCAAGGATTCTCCCGGACAGTAAAAGCGGACAATTCTATTTGTTGCTAACAGTAAAAATCGGTATCGAGGAGCCGGATGTGTGGAATATCTGAGTACAACTTTTTGAGGAGATGGGGAACACAGAAGGGTGGTTGAAATATTATGGTGTCACCATGAAACCATCTGGAAGAGTGAGAACATATTCGAACTACTATAGTATTTGTGAAAGTAGGTTCGCCGGGCTCAAATAAAACCGTAACTCATGAAAGATAATCACCAGTGATTTTACTGAAAAAAACATTGCTTAATGTTCCGAACTCCTCAGTCGTCAGAGTCTCACCTCTCCTTCTTCCGTCAATACCTGCTGCCTCAAGAGATAAAATTATATCCTTTTCACAAAGGGGTAAATTTGCACTACGGAGATTATTCAAGAGGGTCTTCCTTCTCTTTGAAAAGGCAATCTTTACAATGTTAAAGAAAAAATCATCGTTTTTTAAGTCAACCAGGGGCTTGTCCCGCATCACAATTCTAAGTACGGAAGAGAGTACTTTTGGCCGGGGATAAAAGCAATGTGGGGGTATGGTCATTTCATGAAAGACAATACTGTACATGGAAAGTATAACTGAAGGTACACCATAGTCCTTTGTTCCCGCAGGGGCAATAATACGATCTGCCATTTCTTTCTGAAACATTAAGATCATGCATGCAATGTAGTGTCTGTAGTATATTAAGTGAAACAATATCTGGGAAGAAATATTGTAGGGTATATTTCCGATAACCTTTAATGTATCTGATGAACATTGCTGAGAAACCAGGGAAAAATCATATTTAAGAACATCTGTCAGAATAATATCTACATTAGTGAAATCTTTTAGCGCTTCCTCTTCCTGAAGAAGAGCCACTAAGTTGGGGTCGATTTCAAGAGCAAAAACCCTTTGGGCCCTTGCCGCCAAAAGTTTAGTCATCATTCCTAAACCGGCACCTATCTCAACAACGGTATCCTCACTTCGAATATCAGCTATTTCAACGATCCTGTTTGTAATATTTCCGTCCTCAAGAAAAGACTGTCCTAAACGCCTGCGTGGTCTGAGGCCATGATTTTTGAGGATTTTTCTTTGTGTAGTCATTGGTTACGGTTCTTTCTCACAGCTAATACAAGACGATAGGTGATAAAATACGCCAGTACGGCAAAAAAAGTGGCCATTATAATGCCGCCTGTGAGTAAGGGAACGGCAACTTTCCAGCCCTTTTCAAAGAAAGTCCATACGTAGTAGTCATTAAAGGTGACCTGGAAGTTGTTACTCTTAAGTAGCAACTTGCCCAGGTGGTATTCCGATACGTAAAAAAGTGGGATGGTGACAGGATTGGAAATAATCCAGGAGCCCAGGATTGCAGCGGTAATGTTCTGTCTAAAGATAAAACACAACAGAACAATTATGGTTGTATGAAATGGAATAGTGGGAGTTACGCCGATAAAGACACCGATTGCCATACTAAGAGCGATGGTTCTCGGTTCCCCCTTCAGGCTGAGAAAGCGTTCGTACAGCGCTTTAAAATTATTGGTTATGCTGTATTTTTTCATCCCCGATGATTAGTTCTAATAGAAGGCCATCTGGAGATTACATTCATATTTAAGCTGTCACATCTTCCTGCACTTAAAAGATGTGCGCCCACAACTGCGATCATGGCGGCGTTGTCGGTGCACAAAACCGCAGGAGGTATAAACAGCTCAATATCTCTATCGCCGGCATTCTTGTAAAACATTTCTCTCAGACGATTGTTTGCCGCAACCCCACCGCATACAACGACACGAAAAACAGAACATTCCTCCGCAGCTTTTAGAGTTTTTTCTACCAGGACATCAACAATCGCTTCCTGATAACTGGCGGCTACATTAGGTAATTCTTCCTGGGTAAAGGGATGTTCCCTTCTTTTGATACATGTCAGAAGGGATGTCTTCAATCCGCTGAAGCTAAAATCTAAACTGTCTTTCATCGCCCGGGGAAATTTAATCCAGTTTCGCTCGCCACTGTTAGCCAATTGGTCAATGACAATACCTCCCGGATAGCCGAGCCCCAGCAGCTTGGCAGCCTTGTCGAAGGCCTCTCCGGCAGCGTCATCCCTCGTTTGCCCCAGAGTCGTAAAATCTCCAAAATCTTTCACAAGATAAATAACTGTATGACCACCGGAGGCAACAAGGGCGATAAAGGGGAATGTAACCTTTTCCTCCGTGAGAAAGATCGAGGCAACATGGCCCTCAAGGTGATTTACTCCGACGAAAGGTATGTTTGTGGCGAAAGAAATTGCTTTGGCCACGGACAAACCTACGAGGAGAGAGCCAACCAATCCAGGTCCTACGGTTACCGCGATCCCTCCGATATCATTCAGCGTGACCCGTGCATCATCCAGTGCCTGTAGTATCACCGGCGTTATTGCCTCAATGTGCTTTCTGGATGCAATTTCCGGTACGACACCGCCATACTTGCTATGGACATCAATCTGGGATGCAATAACATTGGATAGGAGAAAATGTCCATCACGAACAACTGCCGCAGCTGTTTCATCGCAGGAAGATTCTATACCCAGCACCAACATGTATTTGTCCTTCAAGATATTTTCATTTTACAAAAACTAAAAAAGTATATATAGAACCAAGACGTTTGTAAACAAGCTTTTTAAGCGAATACTTTCATACTTTGAAACGAGAAAGGCCTGCCTTGGCGTAGGAAAGGTAAAAATAGATGGAGATAAAAACAGATTTTCTGGTTGTAGGAAGCGGTATAGGCGGGCTTTCCTTTGCTATTAAGGCTGCTGATCTGGGGACGGTAGCCATCGTCACAAAAAAAGAGAAATCAGAATCCAGCACGAATTATGCTCAGGGAGGAATAGCTGCTGTTGCCGACAAAACGGACAGCTTTGAAAATCATATTAACGATACCCTTATCTGCGGAGCGGGGCTCTGTAAAGAAGATGTGGTGAGTTTTGTTGTAAAGGAGGGGCCGGAAAGGATAAGGGAATTGGAAAGATGGGGGGTTGAGTTTGAGAGGGTTGAAAATAGTAGTTCCACCGCTTACGACCTGGGAAAAGAAGGAGGACATTCGAAAAGAAGGGTTCTTCACGCAAAAGACCTTACCGGTCGCGAAATTGAACGAGCCCTTCAGGAAAAGGTAAGTCAAAAGAAAAATGTAAATATTTATGAAAATCATATTGCTGTTGATCTTATTCTTAAATCTTTCATCCTTAAGCAGAAAAAAATTACTGCGGATAAGTGTCTAGGGGCCTATGTTCTTGATATAAATAGTCACGAAATACACACATTTCGGGCTAAATTCGTTATCCTGACTACCGGTGGTGCCGGAAAAGTTTATCTTATTACTACGAACCCCGACATCGCTACCGGTGATGGTATTGCCATGGCTTACAGGGCAGGGGCGCAAATTGCCAACATGGAATTCATTCAGTTCCATCCGACCTGTCTTTTTCATCCAGATGCGAAATCATTTCTCATCAGCGAAGCTGTTCGTGGGGAAGGTGGCATTCTGAAATTAAAAGACGGCAGAACTTTTATGGAGAAATACCACCCCATGAAGAGTCTTGCCCCGAGAGATATAGTGGCAAAAGCTATAGATACGGAATTGAAAAAATCAGGAGATGAGAATGTCTTTCTGGATATAACCCACAGGGACAGGGATTTTCTCATCGGCAGATTTCCCAATATATACGAGAAATGCAAAGAGTTAGGCATTGATATCACAAAGGATCTGATTCCTGTAGTTCCTGCTGCCCATTATCTTTGTGGAGGCGCGTTGGTTAACCATTTCGGGGAAACCAACATCGAAAGACTGTTCGCTTGTGGCGAGGTTGCCTGCACCGGTCTACATGGTGCCAATCGCCTGGCAAGTAACTCTCTTCTCGAAGCGGTAGTATTTGCCCACAGGTTGATTACCAAAATTACGGAGCGGTTTCCGGAGGTTCAAGATGACACTATTTCCATACCTTCCTGGGACCCGGGAGGAGCTACGGAAAGTGATGAATCGATAGTTGTATCTCACAACTGGGACGAGATCAGAAGGTGTATGTGGAATTACGTAGGCATTGTCCGGTCAAATAAAAGACTGGAACGGGCAGAGCGGCGGATAGAGATGATTAACCGGGAGATTGAAGAATATTACAGAAATTTCATTGTTACGAAGGATTTAGTGGAACTCCGAAACATTGCCACGGTAGCAAAACTAATTGTCCAATGTGCCAGAATAAGGAAAGAGAGCAGAGGTCTTCATTATAATATTGATTATCCTGAAAGGGACGACAAAAACTGGTTAAAAGATACGTTAATAATGAGAGAGCTTTGAAAATATATTCATCAGTGTTAGGAAAGCTTTTTCATCCATGCACGTCTCGCTTCAATGCAAAGTCATAAATCACGCTTACGTTTTCAGGAAATTCCTTTACCGGCACTGTGAAGACATTTTATCCCAGCCGAATTATTTTAAATTCACGCTTTCTGAATTTAACTTAAGTATATATATTATGAAAAGAAAATATCCTTCAGTATCAAAAGCAACAGAAGCCGAACGTATCGTCATGGTGAAAAATATTTTCGGCACCGTTACCGGTAAATACGATTTCCTTAATCATTTTTTAAGCCTGAGGCGTGATGTGGCATGGCGTCGTTTCACGGTAAGACGGATGCGCTTTTTTAAAACTAACCATTTTCTTGACGTGGCATGTGGAACAGGTGATCTTGCCATTGAGGCTGTTTCCGTGTATCCGCACATTCATGTGGCAGGACTCGATTTTGTAGGGGAGATGATAGAGCTGGCATGCCTGAAGATAAAAAAAGGGCAGCTTTCTAAGAATGTATCTCTTATTAAGGGTGATGCTCTTACTCTTCCTTTCGTTTCATCCAGTTTTGATGTTGTTGGGACAGCCTTTGGTATCAGGAATATCCCGGATAGGATGCAAGCACTCAGGGAAATGACCCGGGTCGTTGTCCCTGGTGGTCAGGTGATGGTTCTGGAAATGGTATCTCCGCACCATACCTTGCTTCGTGGTATTTACCGCATTTATCTCAGTAAAATACTCCCCCGGCTTGCACGGTTACTTTCCTCAAATCCTGCCGCCTATCATTATTTAGCTGATTCAATCATAAACTTCCCCCCGCCGGATGTTTTTTGTGGAGTCATGGAGGAGGCCTGTCTCACAGAGGTAAAGGCATATCCCCTTAGTCTGGGTATTACTTATCTTTTCATCGGGATCAAGCCTAAATAGTAACAATCCGTAGGGTGTTCCGGAGGGAATTCCCAAACAAAATATCTACTTTCAACAGTCTTGAGGAGGTTCTCGAGGGGATTGATAGAATTTTAACATAAG
>JBAZOY010000010.1:0-51342 GCA_041648505.1 Syntrophales bacterium
TACAAGCCTTACCGCTTCCTCCCTGAATTCTTTATTGTATTTCCCATATGGTATTCTTTCCACTGTGACACCTCCGTTTCTGTATTTTGCCTTAACATTGGTGTACACTTTTTTCAACATACCTCAGTCTCGACAGATGTTGGTTGCAATTTTATATAACCAGGGAATGAGGCGAGTACGGTCCTTTAATCCGGAAATACCCAAGTGTGCCCGGAGTATTGTGTCCTGAGTTAAGTCTTCTGCTATTGCCGCATCTCGAACAATGCTGCGAATGTAGATAACAAGTGACTGCTGTTCCGTTTCGATTAGTGCATTAAGCTCTTGAACAATCGGGCTAGCATACATATGCGCAAGTTCCCTTATTCGGAAGATGGAAAATAACAGGTGTATCTCTTTAAGCCGCTAATTCGTCAGTAAGATGAAGACCAATAACAGGTGATGTCAAGCGCCGCAACAAAAAAGGAGGGATTATGCCGTTGGATGATGCGCGTAACTTTGTTTTTAAAATGAAAGAGAACCGTGAATTTCGGCAGAAGATTTTGCAAGCAAAAAACCCGGAAGACTTAGCATCATTTCTGCGCGAAGAAAGGCTGGTATTCGACCAGCGCGAACTCGTCGGCGCTATGGCTGAGTGCATGGCACAACTTGAGCAGATGGGTAGCTGACTTTCGACAAAATGAACAAAAACGGAGACTGGGTGCAAAATGTGCCCAGTCTTTGCGTTTGAAGTATTTCCGCACAAAATTCCACTCCTGAATGTCCCATGTTTCTAAAACGCAAAATGACCTGCTGTGCTCAAACATTCTCTGGTTGTCTTTCATAGCAAGATGAATAATGCGGGCGCTGTCGATATTTATCTATCATAACTGCTAATTAGTCGGCCATGCTATTAAAAATTTCATCAAAATTACTCGCTATATTTAAAAAAGCGTCAACAATATTCGGGTCGAAATGTTCTCCCCGTTCCTCTAAAATAATTTTACATGTTTCATCATGTGGTAGCCCTTTTTTATAGCACCGCTCGCTTCGTAAAGCATCATAGACATCTATAAGGGCCATAATTCGCCCGGATAAAGGTATTTTATCGTTTTTCAAACCTCTGGGATAGCCCTTTCCATTCCATTTTTCATGGTGTGAGTGTGCCATCTGGATAGCAATCTTTAAGAATGATTGGAAGGTTAGCTTATTATCAGCGATTATAAGGACCTTTGTGCCGTACTCACAATGGTTTTTTATGATTTCAAATTCTTCCGGGGTTAACTTCCCGGGTTTTTTAAGGATTGAATCTGGGATACCAACCTTGCCAATATCATGGAGGGGAGCTGATTTTATAAGATCTGAGATGTATTGAGGGGTTAAATATCCTTTGTATTTTGGTAAACTGCAAAGTTCTTCTGCTAATAATTTAGCATATTGTGAGGTTCTTTCTATATGCCTTCCAGTTTCTTGATCCCTGAGTTCAGCTTGATATGCCAATGCAAAGATAGTGACGTCTTGTGTTTGAAGGAGTTGCTTATTGATTTTGGTTAAATTTTTTGTTTGCAGGCTGATCGAAGACAACATCTCTGATTGTAGATATATTCCTAGCAAGACAAATAAAGCTCCAAATAAAAATATAGTCCCTACAAAAATTATGCTGACAATCTGAATTTCCTCGTATATACAAAAACCAACGGTAAGGTAGCCTATCAAAAAGAAGACCATTAATATCTGATGAAGAAGCAATAAAAAAGCTACTTTCTTGTTGCTTTTCAATAGGATATCTTTTGATTTATGTATGACCGGCCTGAACTTCAAAATGCTTAAAATCATCAGTATTGATCCTAATAAAATCAGGATCATACTTATTTCATGGGCGGTCATTTAAAAGATTCTCCTATCAATTATACGTAAGCGGTTAATAAAAAGAGCTGCCACTATTTATCAAGTGACGTGTCTTGTTAATCATGGCGCAGGTATCGAACTACTAATGCCCGGCAATTATCTTGACCTGCCAATCAAAGCCTGGGTAAGATTTAAAGAAGAGATCAATTCCTGATCGGCGTCCACCTCCGCTCCCTTTGTTACGAGGTAGTCACCGATCATAAGCCCGTTTATCCCTGTTTTAATGGCTGCGGCCTGCCGGTTGCCCAGAACTTTTACTCTCCCTCCGCACAGTCTCAGATTAATGTTCGGCATAATGGTACGGAAAAGGGCAATAGCCAGAATGGCCTCTTCCGGTGTAAGCAGAGGCTGTCCCGCGAAGGGTGTTTCGGGACGCGGATCGAGGAAATTGATGGGTACGGAATCAGGTTGTAGATTTTTTATCTCCAGGGCCAAAGTAATCTGGTCCTGTATGGACTCTCCCAGCCCTAATATTCCTCCCACACATATCTCCAGTCCCGCCTCTCTTGCGGTTAAAATAGTCGACAGACGCTCACTAAAGGTCTGGGTGGTACAGATACGGGGGTAAAAATCACGGCTTGCCTCCAGGTTATGGTGATAACGAACCAGACCGGCCTCTTTAAGTAAAAGGGCGTCATCTATGGTTATTTTGCCGAGGGAGGCACAGGGAAGGAGGTTTGTCTTGTCCTTTATGAGGCGTATCGTATCACAAGCCATAAGGAGTTCCCTTTTGGACAGCCTGGCACCGCTGGTCACCAGAGAAAAGCGATGAGCACCTCTGGCCATGGCTGCACGGGCTGTCTCTAAGAGATCCTTCGGTTGGCGGAAAGGATAGACCGGGATCGGGCTTTTGCTGATACTGGACTGGGCACAGAAAGCGCAATTATGGGAACAGTTGCCGGATTTTGTATTGACAATAGCACAAAGTTCAATAATCGGATCATGAAATTGTTCCTGTATCTCTGCGGCAAGGGTAAGGAGGCTCGCTTTCCCGCCACCATCAACTAATTCTAAAAGCCGACTGCCGTTGTCGGTTGCAAGATGGTCAAGTTTTGATAATAAGAAATCTTTTAATTCCATTTTCAATAATTTCTGCGAAGTCACTTTCTTCTCTATTTTCACATAAGAAGGGAAAAAACACAAAAGCAAAATACGCAGATTGTCTTATATTAGGTGATCTGCGTATAGATATAATGCTGAACATTTGCAGCGGGTTCAAATGGCTGATCTCGATGTGGATTTGAAATAGAATAGCCGGCACGGTTGAGATTGAATTTGTCGAGTCTATTTGTCGACAAAGACAAATGCTCTGAGTTTCAGGGTGAACCGGGCATTTTTCGGATCGTTAGTATAGACAGTGGCTGTTTTATGGATGTTTCCTTTAAATCCTTTTGTATTCACACTAAGAGTGATCTTTCCTTCCCCACCCGGGGGAATGGTCCTGTCAAAAGAGACCACAGAACATCCTCAGGCCGGGGCGACCTTCTGGATTTCTATAATCTCGTCGCCCTGGTTCAGCACGATAAAGTCATGTGAAATAGAGCTTCCCTCCTGAATCTTTCCAAAGTCAAACTCCCATTCCTTTAGAACCAGGCTCCCCTGATTAATGTTCTGTGGATAAGCAGAACAGGGGATTAGCAGAAAGATCAGAATGATCAGAAAAGATTTAATTGCAATATTATTCACTTCGAGTTCCTCCTTTGCGTTTAATTGGCAGCCGTTTTATATTGAAACCAGTGCGCGGTCTTCAGGCAGATTTTTACAAGCATGAGCATGACCGGTACTTCTATGAGAACCCCTACCACCGTGGCTAATGCGGCCCCAGATGAAAGCCCGAAGAGCATAGTTGAGGTGGCTATAGCCACCTCAAAGGGGTTGGACGTCCCAATCATTGCTGCCGGAGCTGCGTCCCGGTAGTCAAGTTTTAGCCATCTAGCCAGACCGTAACCGAACCAGTAGATCAGGCTGGTCTGGATAAAAAGCGGGATAGCGATCCAAAGGATCGTCAGAGGGTTGGCGATAATAACTTCGCCCTTAAAACTGAATAGCAATACCAAGGTAATAAGCAGGGCAATGATGGTGATCGGGGTCAGGATATGGAGAAACTTTTCCTCGAACCATTTCTCTCCTTTTGAGCTGATGATTGCCTTCCTAGAGATATAGCCTGGCGGCAGGGGAAGAGTCACATATATCCCAAGAGAGATTATATTTTATCAAGCAGATCTCTACTTGATTCCAGGCGGGTCTTTACTACCCTGGTCACGCAGCTGAAGAAATCCATAACGCAGGGAATTTTAAGGCTATAGTAGATATTCAGCCCTTCCTTTCTGTCCGAGAGGATTCCTGCTTTCTTCAGTAATGATAGGTGCCTGGAGACATTGGATGGTTCTGCATTCACATATTTGATAATCTCTCCTACACTTTTTTCTTCTTTTGAGACACCTTCTATGATCTTCAGTCGAATGGGATGTGCCAGAGCCTTGAATATCTCTGCCCTCAATGAATAAATAGTTTCCATGTCTGAATACAACCTAATTTTCATCTTCAGGTATGATAGCCTCGACCGGGCATTGATCAGCACAGATTCCGCAGTCTATACAAGAGTCGGAATCTATGACATATTTGTCTTCTTCCTCATTAATTGCTTCTTCAGGACATTCCTCCTGACAGGAACCACAGCAAATGCAATCATCTGTAATTACATAAGCCATATCTCCTTCTCCTTGAAAGAAAATGAACTGTTTATAATAAACCTTTTAAAATTATCCGTCCACCAACAAGAAAATGAATGAACTTATCACAAGTTATACCGCACGATGAATAACTAAAGCCATTTCAGAACTCTCTAATGGTCAACAGATAAAAGTGAACAGTGAACGGTTATAACCTATGGTACAGAAACAACTTCTTTTATTTCAGGAATTGCCTTCTTCAGATTTTCCTCAATACCCATTTTTAATGTCATTTGTGACATGGGGCAGCCACAACAGGCGCCTACCAGCCTCACCTTTACAATTCCATCGTTGCTGACATCAACCAGTTCCACGTCTCCTCCGTCAGCCTGCAGGGATGGTCTTATAGTATCTATCACTTTTTGTACTTTTTCCTTCATGATACAACCTCCTGTTAGAATTTTTTGTAGCTACTTTTCAAGATTAATGCGGCATGTAGCGAAGCATTTTTTTAAAAAGCGATCTGGCCACATCTGGAAGTTCAGGCTTGAAAATTCGATAATTTTCAGGAAGGTAATGGGTTGCCTTCCAGGCTATATCGCCGGTCCCGGCTTCTACCATTTTAATTCCCGCGCCTACTTTGGCCAAGTTTTCTTCATTTTCTCTTGTGTAATTCCAGTAATCGACAGTAACCACAAGAAAGGCATCAACCCGGCAAAGCTCACCTATCTTTGCGCTCAGAGCAGGGTCGGAGAAGTTAACTGTTCTGAGTTTGGCAAGATAATCGGTCACTAACGTTTTCAGTTCCTCATTGGACTGTAACTGCTTGTTTATCCTGTCGGCAGCAACGACATCGGTAAACCATCCTTTATCAACAAGGACACCGGCAATAACCTGGTCGATAACACCCGTTGCCTCTGCGTAGGGTCCGACATCAACGGGAAGTACCGCTATTCTTTGGGGATGAAAATCTTTTGTTTCCGGGGTAAGCTGGGAATAGCGAAGTTTACCACAACCTGAAAGTATTAATCCCAGGATAGCTATTGCAAAACATAATTTTCTCATAATACAAAACACCTCTTTGCACTGTTCTCATGGAAACACCTTAAAGAACTTGCCTGCTGGAGATGAGCCACAAGAATGAACTCGCACCAGCTATGATGTAAGAAGTTTCGAGGAGACCTTCCATGGCAGTCCCGGAAAATTGAAGCCTTCTATCACAGAGTTTAAAACAAATCCATAGATAAAATGGACAGGATAAAAGAACAAAGCTCAATGAGGGAGCCCACCCTGCGGGATAGGCTATAACAAGTAAAATAGCCAGGAAAGCCAAGACCCCCTGCAGGAGAATCTGTGTATATTCCTTCCCAATCAATACGGGTATTGTTTCCCTCCCAATCAATCTATCGCTTTGTATGTCAAGCGTATCGGACATGGCCGACCGGATAAAAACCATGGTAAAGACAAACAAGAAAGCTACAACCGTACTTGGAGTAATCGCCGGGTTAATTTCTATCTGCGGGAGCACGGCAGCCACAGTACCCCAGGCCAGGGCCATGGAGACATTTTTTGATCCCGGTAAATCTTTCAGTTGTTTTAAGCGCCAGTTTTCCGGTAAAATCTTTGTATTATAGAGTACACCCAGAGCAGATAGCAGTAAAAGGAGAAAAAAAGGGGTCATACCCGTGAAGAAGGAAGATACTATAGCAAAGGACAGGGAAAGTAAAGCCATAAACAGATAAAGCTTTTCATATCTTAGATATAATTCTTTCCTGAAGGAGCCGATACTGGTACCGCTGGTTCTTCTGTTAATGAAGCGATACAGGGTATGCATGGAATAAACATAAAGCGAGGCGGTCAATATATTCAGGAGATTAATACTTAGCTTCTGTAAAATCATGCTTGTAAAGGACAGGCATCCGGCACCCAGGGCTGAGTATATATCGCACCTTATGGTAAATACCCAAAAATTAAGAAGCTTCCGGATCTTTTGCTGCTTTCCCCCCTGATAACTTGTAATTTTATCCACTACCCGGTCAATAATCCAGTTAGGCGTTGATGCCCCCGCAGAAACACCAATCTTTTCGTAGCAGTTTATTTTCATTTTTTTAAGCTCATCGGCAGTTTCAATATGAAAGGTAGGCGTTCCCGTAAGCTCTGATAGTCCGGTCAATCGGTTTGTATTTGCGCTGCTTTTTCCTCCTACAATAACCATAGCATCCATTTCGGCGGCCAGCACTTTAACCTCTACCTGTCTTTGTTGCGTGGAATTACAGATGGTATCAAAAACGATATTGTCGGGGAATCTTGCCTTGACCCGGTTTACAATCTCTTTAAATTCGACAATGCTTTGTGTTGTCTGCGCGACCACGCAAACCTTGTCGAACTGCGGAAGACCGTTCAATTCATCCCGGCTGCCTACGACGATGCCTTTATCCCGGGCATATCCAAGTAGGCCATTCACTTCCGGGTGCTCGCCATCACCAACGATAAGAATAGTATAATTGAGGAGGGCATATTTTTTAATAATGGTCTGAACATGTGCTACCTTTGGACAGGTAGCGTCAATGATCCTGATTCCCCTTTGTTTGACTCGCTCTCTTTCCTGGGGAGAGATGCCGTGCGCTCTTATGATGATGGTCGCTTTCTCCTCGTGGATATCATCCAGGTTATTTGTTGGAATGATACCCCGCATCCTGAGAAGCTCTATCGTCTGGGGATTATGGATCAGAGGTCCGTATGTGTAAACATTTTCTTTACCCTTACGCCGGGCAATATCAAGGACCATGTCAACAGCCCTTCTGACACCCATACAAAACCCCGCAGTTTCTGCCAGTTTAACAACCATTAGATTTCTTTGTATAAATGAAAAATTCCCTGTTGCCGGCGGGGCCTAAGAGGGGAGATTGACATGTTCCAATAACCTCAAGGCCTGATCCTTTACAGAATTCAACTATATCAATAACCACTTTTGCCTGTAGATCATGGTCCCTGACTACCCCACCCTTGCCAACGTCTCCCCGTCCAACTTCAAACTGAGGCTTAATCAGGGCGAGGATTGCAGCGCCAGCTTTTATAAGCTTAAAAACAGGGGGGATGACCAGTTTTAGGGAAATAAAAGAAGTGTCTATAACGGCCAGATCTATCTCATCATCAATATCGGTACCTTCAAAATAACGGATGTTTGTCCGTTCTATAATGACTACTCTTGCGTCTTTTCTAAGTTTCCATGCCAGCTGGCCATAGCCGACATCAAGGGCATATATCTTTCCTGCTCCTTCCTGTAGAAGACAATCGGTGAAGCCCCCAGTAGAAGCACCTACATCGAGGGCAACAAGACCTCTCACGGAGACACCAAATGTCAGGAGGGCTTCTTTGAGCTTCAACCCACCCCTGCTGACGTAAGGGTTATCGTTGCCCTTGATCCTGATGTCTTCATTTTGATAAACAAGGGTAGCCGGCTTATCCACTGCCTGATGTCCAACAATTACGGCCCCAGACATGATCAGTGATTTTGCCCGTTCCCTTGTTGGAGCAATACCCTTATCAACCAGCAATTTGTCTAATCTTACTCTGATTTTTTTTACGCCCATATTCGGAGATCATCTTTCGGGCGGCAGCAATTATACCGGCTTCGTCAATACCATACATCCTTTTTAATTCTTCCTGCCGGGCATGTTCAACGAATTCGTCCTTAATACCGAGCCTCTTTATGGTGATTCCCTGAATTCCTTTCTCCTCAAACAGCTCCAGGACGGCACTTCCAAACCCCCCCATTAGGAGATGTTCCTCCACGGTAATGATATTTTTCACGGATGCCGCTATATTACAGAGAAGTTTGGCATCAATGGGCTTTATAAAACGGGCGTTGATGACCATTGCGCTTATACCATCCTGAGCGAGCTTTACGGCAGCCGCGATAGCAGGATGAACGGTAGATCCGATGGCGATTATGGCCAGGTCGGCTCCTTTTTCCCCAAACACAATCTCACCTTTTCCGATTTCAAGAGATCTTGGTATATCATCGAGAGGGACACCTGCTCCTGTTCCTCTCGGGTACCTCACAGAAACAGGTAATCCACACTCCACCGCCGTTTTCAGCATATGCTGGAGTTCGTTTTCGTCCTTTGGCGCCATCACAACGATATTCGGTATAGAGCGAAGATAGGCAAAGTCGAATAATCCGTGATGAGTGGGACCGTCCTCCCCTACAAAGCCTCCACGATCTAAAGCAAAAACAACAGGGAGCTTCTGAAGACAGACATCGTGAAGAATTTGATCATATGCCCTTTGCATGAAGGTCGAATAAATGGCTACCACCGGGACCAGCCCTTCCGTGGCCAGGCCGGCAGCAAATGTTACTCCATGTTGTTCAGCAATGCCTACATCATAGAACCGCTCCGGGAACTCCACGGAAAAATGATCGAGTCCCGTCCCCCCACACATCGCAGCCGTTATCGCCACAATGCGGGGATTATCGTGAGCCAGTTTTACTATTGTCCTGCCGAATATTTCCGTATAAGACGGGGAATTATCATTGCCTCCAACAGCTTCTCCCGTATCGATCTGGAAAGGACCGATCCCGTGAAAACGCAAAGGATCCTCTTCGGCAAACCTGTAACCCTTTCCCTTCTTGGTAATAACATGGACAAGTATCGGCCATTGAAATTTCCTCACGTTTTCCAGGTTTTTAATCAGGTGATCCAGGCGATGTCCCTGAAGGGGGCCTATATAGGTAAAACCCAGTTCTTCAAAGAGGGCACCGGGTACCACAAATGTTTTTAGTGATTCCTCAATCTTTTTCGTGAATTTCAACATATGTTCGCCGATCTGAGGAATGGATTTCATAAAATTTTTAATCTCCAGCTTTAACTTGGTAATCCGCTGACCGGTCATAATACGGTTCAGATAAGAGGACATAGCGCCAACATTAGGCGAAATACTCATCTCATTGTCATTTAGTATAATAATCAAGTCCTTTTTACGGTCTCCCGACCAGTTGAGAGCCTCAAAGGCCATACCTGCCGCCATGGAGCCGTCACCGATGACAGCAATTACTTTAGAGTTTTCACCTTTCAGGAAGTTAGCTTCGGCAATACCGGACGCCGCCGAAATAGATGTACCACTGTGCCCTGTATTGAAAACATCATATGGACTTTCCTCCCTCTTCGGAAAACCACTGATCCCTCTCTTCTGGCGAATTGTATCAAACAGCTCGTTCCGTCCGGTAATGATCTTATGGGCATAGGCCTGATGTCCCACATCCCAGATGACCTTGTCTCGCGGAGTATCAAAAATATAATGTATTGCAAGGGTCAATTCCACGCTACCCAGAGATGAAGCAAGATGACCGCCGCTTCTGGATGTGGTTTCAATGATCCTGTTTCTTATCTCCCGGGCCAGTGTATTTAGTGCCGTAATATCAAGTTTCCTGATATCTTCAGGGGAATTAACTTTTTTAAGAATATCGTATGTCATGTATCGAGACCTTTTTAGGGCATAGTATAAATTGAGTTCAGAAGACGTCAATTAAAAATCTAAAACTATGCCGTCGCACAGCCCTTCTATTTTTAATGAATTTATGACTGACGGCTGATAACGTAACCGGCTATTTCCCGGAGAGGGCGAGCCCTATCGTCAAAACATGCAATGTCGGCTAAGGCTTGTTCCACAAGCTCCAGGGATTTTTTCCTGGATTCTTCAACACCTATCAGGGCAGGGAAGGTAATCTTACCGCGTGAAGCATCGCTTCCTGTATTCTTCCCGAGCAATGTCCTGTCTCCTTCAATATTAAGTATATCATCTGCTATCTGAAAAACGAGACCCACATGCCTGCCATATTCTGAAAGGGCACCTATCTCGTCCTTGCCGGCACCGGCCAATAATGCACCTGCTTTGACCGAGGCAATAATCATCGCCCCTGTTTTGTGAGAATGAATGTAATCAAGAGTTTCAAGATCAGCCTCTTTCCCCTCCGATTGGAGATCGACTACCTGTCCTCCCACCATTCCGAAGTACCCCGCCGCCTCCGCAATATCACGAATTACGGTAAGAAGTTTTTCCGGTGAGAAGCTTTCCATCAGATCCCGCCTCGTAATCAAGTGAAATGCCTCCGTTAATAGGGCATCGCCGGTCAGGACGGCTATCGCTTCGCCGAAAACCTTATGATTTGTTGGTTTCCCTCTCCTGTAGTCGTCATTATCCATGACGGGAAGGTCATCATGGATCAGGGAATAGGTATGGATAAGTTCCAAAGCGCAGGCCACCGGAAGGATTGACGGCAGGATATCTTCACTTTCCCTTCCCACTGCTTCCGCGGAGGCCAGACATAAAATTGGCCGTATTCTTTTCCCCCCTGCAAAAAGGCTGTAGCGCATGGATTTAAAGATCACCTGGGGGTATTCTTCATCCCCGGGAAGATACTGGTCTAGGGCTTCATCAATGATATCCTTTTTCTCCTTAAGGTATGTCATAAGGAAGCTATTGTCACTCAACTATTTTCTTCTCCTTCGAAGGGCTTGATGGCCAGTTCTCCTCCCTGCTTGAGGAGGATATCAACCCGCCTTTGTGCCTCATCAAGCTTGGCGGTGCACGACCGGGCAAGCTTGATCCCTTCCTCAAAGGCCTTAAGGGATTCTTCCAGAGTCATGTCCCCCTCTTCCATTTTTCTTACAATCTTCTCTAGTTTCCCCAGCGAATCTTCAAATTTCTCCTTAGCCATCCCCTTGCTACTCCTCATGAACCTTGGTTACCTGTGCATGAAAACTTCCATGTGAAACCTTGACGTCCACAGTTTTACCGACCATGTCGTTAGCTGCCCTTCTGATGATGAGACCATCGGGAAGACCTTTGACAATACTGTACCCCCTTTTCAGGACGGCCAGCGGGCTTAAGGTATTAAGTACAGCCATCTCAGATTGTACCCTGTTTATCAGATACGTTATAGCATCACCTGACTCGGTTAACATATTCTCCCGTAAATTTTCAAGGGCAAACCTTCTATCCCGTATCATTGGAAGGGGAGAAGTATGCCTGAGGCGAATATTTAGATTGAGCAGTCTGTGCCTCTGTACAGTTAATTTATTGTTTAGAGCATATTTGATTCGCTCGCAACAATCATCAAGGGTAATAAACAGATCGCTAATCCATCTACCCGGGTCCCTGATCCGTTTCGCCAGTGCAAACATTTTTTCATCAAGTCTTTCCAGAATCTTGCGGTGATGATTGATCATTCTCATGCACAGGGACTCCATTGACAGGAGGAGTTTTTCCCTCATCGGTACAACCAGCTCTGCAGCAACAGAAGGAGTGGGAGCCCTGAGATCTGCTACAAAATCTGCTATGGTGAAATCTGTTTCATGTCCCACAGCTGAGATAATCGGAATTCTAGAGCTGTGAATTGCCCGGGCAACCCTTTCATCATTGAAGGGGGCAAGATCCTCGAACGATCCGCCTCCCCGGGCCAGAATGATCACGTCTATATTGCCAATCGTATTTATATCGTCGATAGCGCGGGTGATTTCGTCAGGTGCTTCTATGCCCTGCACACGGACCGGGACAATAATAATATCTACTGAGGGGAACCGCCGTTCAGTAATGTTCAGAATATCTCTAATAACTGCACCGGTTGCTGAAGTGATTACCGCAATCCTGTCAGGAAGAAAGGGAATAGGCTTCTTCCTGACAGGATCAAAGAGACCTTCCGCTTCCAGGCGGGCCTTCAGTTGTTCAAATGACTTCTGAAGGATGCCAAGACCCTTTAATTCCACGGCTGTGACTATTAGCTGGTACTCGCCTCGCGGCTGATAAACACTTAATCGGGCCTGACAAATGACACTCAACCCCTCTTCGAGATCAAATTCATTAATACCGGTTCTGAAAAACGTCTTCTGCCCGAAAGATGATCTGAAGATGACGGCCCTGATCTGGCTCTTCTCATCTTTAAGCGTAAAATAAATATGACCGGAGGCCGGTCGGCGCAGGTTGGAAATTTCTCCTTCCACCCAGAGAAAATCAAAACCCGTCTCGAGAACAGTTTTGATGTTTTCGCTCAACAGGGAAACTGTAAGTATTTCTCTAAACATACCATGGGAGTACCAAACATTGAAGCGAATAACAAGAACAATATTTTTATCTCTTTTAGTCTCATTTATTTTGTGTTACTATCCACATCGAAATGGGCAATCATAATTGCCCGTTTTTCTTTTAGTCGAAATATTTCGATTACAGTTAATAAATTTGGGGACTTATATACTTGGTTAACCTAAGCCGATGGTTATCTTTTTCTTGTTTGCGTAAACTTCAGGCAGGTCATCGGTTTTTATGCGGAATTTAGTACCATGATTTCTTATTGCAGAACCCGCACCCTGTTGTGTCCTGGCATCAAAGTCCACGTAGAAAACACCATCGGCAACGGCTTTTGAAAATCCCGTTATATCAGGTTCCCAATAAGCAGTTGCAGATTGATAAGCTACACGGCGCGGGTTTTTTAGAACCGTCCCCTCTATTACTATGAGACGGCGACATTTTGACGAAAAGGCATTGAAAAGCGTATTATGTGTCCAATGCGGCACCGCTGTATCTTTAAACCTATTCCTAATAACCAGCCTATCGTTTTCGTTTACCACGCGAAACCCTCTATCTGTTTCTCCCTTAATAGTATGCCTGAAGCTTATCCTTCCCTTTCCATCATCCCATCCATGTTCATGAACCATAAGCCTGATAATCCCCCTGGGCTCAGGGTCTTTATGGAAAAGGGTCAATAGTGATTGGCCGCTGTGAAACTTTATTTCCCAACCTCCTATATCTGGAGAGTCGGCATTATTCACCTTTATACCTAAGATATCTTCCAATAATCTTCCAGGGCCACCAGAACCATTATACTTCCCCTCATCGGGGAAAACCCAAGTTCCTGTCTTGAGGATTTCCGCAACTTTTCTGAAAATAGCTTCCCCTGACCGTGGCTGTGTAGGCTTGACTAATTTCAGTGGTGGCATTTTATATCAACTTTGTCCTTTCATAGTCATTCAAACGCTTTAGCGCCATTTTGCAATAACGGGAGGATATTTCTGCACCTATCCATTCGCGGCCTAATACTTCCGCAGCAACGGCGGTTGTGCCACTACCCATGAAGGGATCGAATACCACTCCTTCGATTGTTGCAGCTATACACCTTTGGGCCAGCTCCACAGGGAAAGGGGCTGGGTGCTTATTGTCGCGGGCTTGTGGTATTTCCCAAACATCGCCTTGTGCGTTTGCTTTCGGTGAAAGCTTAAAGTCGGGTTTTGCTATAAGGTAAATTACTTCATAGGTAGGGAGAAAATAACCAGGATTGAAATTGATTCCGCCTTTGCGTTTCCATATAATGATTTGACGGACAGGAAATCCCTCTATAATAGATGATCTATCTTGGAGCAAACCATTTTGTACGCGCCATTTATGATTGTAGAAAATAGCTCCATCTGGCCTTAAAACGCGCATCATTGCCGTGAGACACTTCCGCTGCCATTCAACATATTGGGGATATGGCATATCGTCTGTATGATCTTCATATCCCTTTAACAGTGCAGCTTGGGGCCATTTGCCGCCGGAGCCGTTTTTCAATCCGTTTCCTGTACTGTTCTTGATATTGTAGGGAGGGGAAGTAATGATAACGCTGATGCTTTCTTCTGGGAAAGATTCCATTAACTTTACACAGTCGATCCAATGAACCTTGCCGATCCACTCCGCTAAAGATTTGCTTCCAAATATTTTTTGTTTTTCTTCCGGTGCATTTAACAACAATCTTATTACTTTGTCGAAAGGTGCATTGATCGGCTCTATCAAGGATGAATTACGAGGCATTGATTAACCTCCTATAAGTCAAGCGGCGTCCATTGCCATTATAGAAAGCTTTCGCAAAAGTTGAAATATCTGGTTCATCTTTGGTGTTTTGACGGAAACAAAATTCATTTACATACCTATCAAGATGCACCTCACTCATTTGATGATATATACCATAAAAGCCTCTTTTCAACAAAGCCCAGAATGATTCCACTCCATTAGTCGAGGCCATTCCATTGACATACTCACCAACCGAATGATTAACCGCTTCATGGTTGTAATCCAACAATCCTTGATATGCCCTATGGTCATCTGTATACACGATTGCGCCCTTGCATACAACTTTTTTAATTTCACCGTGCAGTGTTTCAGTTGTTGTGTCTTTTACTGCTCTGGCCTTGATTCTTCCGTTTCTCTCTTTAAGTCCCATTACTGTGATTTTACCAACTGTGCCGCGTCCAGCGTTCAGCTTTTTGTCAAAATGTTTGTTCTTTTCCTTACCGCCGATATATGTTTCATCAACCTCAATGGTGCCATCAAGCAAGCCGCCTTTTTCCTTAAACTCCTCTCTTATCCGATGTGCCAAAAACCACGCTGTTTTCTGCGTTACTCCAAGGGTATGAGCTAACTGAACGCTTGAAAAGCCTTTCCGATGCGTGGTCAATAGCCACGTTGCCATTATCCATTGTTGAAGAGTAACCTTGCTTTCAGCTAAAACAGAGCCGGTTCTAACGGTAAACTGTTTTTTGCAATGAGCGCACTTAAAACGCTTTTGCTTTTCTAAACGATATAGTTTATAACCACCACAATGAGGGCAATACATGCCGCGAGGCCAGCGAGCTTTGATAATGAAATCTTCACACGCTTTTTCGTCGGGGAACTTTTTGAAGAAATCAAAAACATCTAATTGGTCTTTCATAATAGCCTCCTTCTTTATTTGATATTATGATAACCATTAGCGTTTGGTTTGTCAAGTCTTTTTTTAAATTATTTTTGTAGATGGATTAACTAACGTGGTAGGTTACTCATGTATATAAGTCCCTAAATTTGGCAGTAAAACAGTAAAAATGCGCTAAAAGAAGGTAAATAATGCAGAATAAACTGGAAAAAATAAGAAACATCGGTATCAGTGCACATATTGATTCCGGCAAGACAACTCTTACCGAAAGGATTCTTTACTATACTCATCGCATCCACGCTATCCATGACGTAAAAGGAAGAGATGGTGTAGGGGCAACCATGGATTTTATGGAACTGGAAAAAGAACGGGGCATTACCATTCAATCCGCAGCGACTTATTGCACTTGGAAAGATTACTCTGTCAATATCATTGATACGCCTGGCCACGTAGACTTTACCATCGAGGTTGAGAGGGCTCTTCGTGTGCTTGACGGTGCAATCCTGGTTCTCTGTGCAGTTGGGGGGGTTCAGTCACAGTCGGTTACCGTGGATCGGCAAATGGTCCGATATAAAGTGCCAAGGCTCGCTTTCATCAATAAATGTGACAGAACGGGAGCCGATCCAATTCGGGTAGTTCGCCAACTCAGAGAAAAATTAAACCATAATGCCGTACTTTTGCAAATACCATTGGGTTTGGAATCTAATCATTGTGGCGTAATAGATCTTATTACCATGAAAGCCTATGCTTTTGAGGGTGAACACGGAGAGCAGATACTTGAAAGCGAAATACCTGCGGAATTCATGGAACCGGCCCGGGAAAAGAGAGCAGAAATGCTGGATGCCATATCTCTTTTTTCGGACGAGCTCACGGAAGGAATACTCGAAGATCGGGTTACCGAGGAATTAATTCATGATGCCGTCCGCAAGGGGACGTTGTCTCTCCGATTGATACCGGTGCTTCTCGGCTCAGCCTATAAGAACAAAGGCGTTCAAAGGCTTCTTGACGCGATCTGTTCGTATCTTCCAAGCCCACTGGACTGCCATACTGTAGCACTGGATTTGGACAAAAATGAAGCAGAAGTGTTCCTGAAGACTGACGAAGGTCTTCCGTTGGTTATGCTCGCATTTAAGTTGGAAGTCAGCCGTTACGGACAGCTTACTTATGTACGCATCTACCAGGGAATTCTACAGAAAGGAAGTAATATTGCCAACATGCGCACCGGAAAAAAATCCAAAGTGGGGCGCATTATTAGAATGCACGCCGATCAGATGGAGGATATTGATAATGCGTATGCCGGAGACATCGTCGCCCTTTTCGGAATTGAATGTTCTTCCGGCGATGCCTTTACCGATGGGCGCGTACGCTATGTTATGTCATCTATGCATGTCCCTGAGCCGGTCATTTCACTGGCCATCAAGCCCAAAGACAACAAAGCAGAAATGAATGTCAGTAAAGCACTCATGCGCTTTACTAAAGAGGACCCGACCTTTAGAAGTTACCTGGATGGTGAAACCGGTGAGACCATTATTTGCGGCATGGGAGAGTTGCACTTGGACGTCTATGTCGAGCGGATGCGTAGAGAATACCAGGCCGAAGTCTCGACGGGAGCGCCTATGGTCGCTTACAGAGAAACGATAACTCGTCGTGCGGACTTTAATTACACGCATAAGAAGCAAACGGGAGGCTCCGGCCAGTTCGGACGCGTAGCCGGATTTTTAGAACCTAATCCCGATGGAGATTATCGGTTTATCAATAAGATTACAGGAGGAGCCATCCCTACGGAGTTTATTCCCTCCTGCGATAAAGGTTTCCAGGCGTGTTTGAAGAAGGGTTCTTTTGCCGGTTTCCCGATAGTGGGAGTGCAGGTTACCATAAATGACGGTTCGGTGCATTCTGTTGATTCGTCGGATTTGGCATTTCAGCATGCAGCGATTGGCGCTTTTCGTGAAGCTTATTCCCGAGCCTGGCCGATTCTGCTGGAACCTTTGATGCGAGTAGTTGTGGAAACCCCTTCGGAATATCAGGGAACTATATTGGGAACATTAAATCAGCGGCGTGGTATGATTATAAGCACATCTGAAAACGGTGCATTTACAAGTATAGAAGCGGAAGTGCCTCTGTCCGAGATGTTCGGCTATTCTACCGTGTTACGTTCAGCAACCCAGGGTAAAGCTGAATTCACCATGGAATTCGCACGTTACAATACTGTACCAAAGAACATAGCGGAACAGGTAATAAGAGATCAGAGTGTGAATTAGGAGGTTATTCAATGGATATAGAAAGTCCAAGCGTCATTGAATTGGTTCATAGAGCTTTAGGAAGTCCTTTAAAAAGAGGAGAACTGGGTGTCATGCTGGCTAGTGCGGGTGTGGGAAAGACTGCGTGTTTGACTCATATTGCCTTGGAACAGCTTCTCCATGGCCTTCCTGTGCTTCATGTCTGTATTAATGACGTTCCAGAAAAAATCAAGTTATGGTATCTTGAGTTTCTCAATAACATCGCCGCTTGCCGGCCAGGCGTTGAACTTGCCGGACTTCAGCACCGCATTGAGCCATTACGCTTCATTATGGCCTATCTGCATCAGACTTTCAGCACGGATAAGCTCGAGCAAAGTCTGCGAAACCTCAGGGAACAGACCAAGTTTAACCCTTCATTGGTAGTGTTGGACGGCATAGATTTTGACCGGACGACCCGATCAACAATCGAATCGCTTAGAGATTTCGCGCAAAGAAACGAACTGTCTATATGGATGTCCGCTCGTATTCACCGGCACATCAACACTACCAATGAGCGGGGTATCCCTTACCCATGTAATGAAACAGACGATCTATTCGACGCAATATTTTTGCTCGAAACTGTTTTAGAGGCCGTTCAACTAAAGGTGCTCAAGCATGCTGATGCCTATCAGCCGAAATATCCCGTGATCTTTCTCCACCCTCAGACTTATATGTTACAGCTGATCGAAGGGACTCATTGAGAAACAATACACATGCTCAGCTGTAAAGTGATATCTTTGCAAAATAGTGAGAATTGATCTTAGAAGGGGGTTAATTAAAGAGTTTCTCAGAATACATGCCATCACGCATTACAAAGCCGCTGAAGGAAATATCTGAGTGCGTGACCGCGAGTTTTGTCTTTTCAGTGAGGTGGAACAGAACATACGGAGTTTTATTTTTTTTTAGATCGTGGAAGCTATAATAAAGTAGATATCATTCTAATTTTATACAAGTTCTACTGCTCCACATGCCCCCAGTTTATCATTCAGAATGATCACTATTCCGAGAACACCATTTATTTTTGCACCTGCCTCAAGAGCCTTTTTAATATCCCGTTCCCCTTTGACAAGGTTGCAGATAGATGTAGCGGCCGCATCGGCAAGTGGCGCTGATCTTGAACTGACACAAACAGCATCCGCACTGCCGAAGCTCAGGGAATGCCCTACAGTGCCCGATGATGTACAGATACCAAGGGGCATTTCTTCCGGTTTGATTTTCAGGGCAACTTTATAGCTGAGGGGGGACTCGCCGGCAAAGATACCAACACGGACTTCATTTTCAGAATTCAGAAATATATCTCCCCCATTTTCTACGATGACATTGCGGGTTTCTTCAATGAGATCGCAGCCTACATACTGGGCAATAGCCCCTGCTACTGCTGCCATGGGACCTACATCTGCTGTTCGTGATGCCTCCAGCATATCCCTGATGATGGGGGGAGCCAGATCGTCCCTCCGGATAGGATTAAGAGAAGTTAAAAACAGAGGATGACATGCGATATATGTTTCAATAAATTTCCTGTATCTGAAAACTGAATGTAGCGCTACTTTTGTAAGATCCCTGTCGGAACTGATAAAAAGATCTGTTTCTCGAACACTTACATGAAAAGATGTGAGGTTGTTCTTTAAAATATTGTGGCGGTAGGTTCTTTCCCGATATTCCATCCGAGAAGATATCTTCCTTTCAGATAAATCGTGTAGTGCCGACACCCAGAATATGTTCCGCCTCAGTTTTTATCTGTTCTGATATATCGAGTCTGCAATCGTCGCCGAGATAGACAACGGTTTCGCAACGATCATTCAAGAGATGGATAAAGGCTTCATACCTGCCTTCGTGCTTTTTAACCAATTGTTTCAGGGATTCAATATCATTATGAGAGACTTTTGCGAGGTCAATCATAAAATGAACGGAGTTAAATTCCTGAGCGGCCGCATCGGCTAAAGGACTAATTTCTGAGGCAATCACCTTGAAACTATCCTCCCCCACATCGAGCGTTCCCTTAATCAGAACGGGTTCTTCATCATGTAAGAGGTCATAGGCGCTCTTATATAAATCGGCGAAGAATATCACAGTGACTGATCCCTTGAGGTCCTCAACAGTTACGTAGGCCATGACATCTTTTTTCTTCGTTGTCACTTCCCGGATATTGCTGATGATACCACCAAAGGTGAGTACTTCCCTGTCTTTTCTTTCCACGATATTTGACGAGTCCACATTAGTGATGAGAGTAAGTCTGTCGACAAATCTTGCAAGGGGATGGCTGGTAATATAAAACCCGAGAGTTTCCTTTTCATAGGCAAGCAGTTCTTTGTGGTTCCATTCCGGCACATCGTCCATAGTCAACTCATGAGTAGTGTTGTGACCTGATGGATCATCTGTTCCAAAGGCATCAAAGAGACCGGTCTTAGGTGCTTTTCTTTTCTTTTGTTTTTTCTGAGCGTCTTCCATGATATTTTCATAACAGGAAAATAATTGCCGCCTATTATTGTTCAGTTGATCAAATGCCCCGCATTTGATTAGACTTTCCACTACACGTTTGTTGACCTTTCTTGTGTCTATACGATTACAGAAATCATAAAAAGATGTGAAATCACCCTTGTCTTTCCTGACAGAGATAATTGAGTCAATGGCACTTGCCCCAACATTCTTCACGGCAGCAAGACCAAATCTGATATTATCACCTGCCATGCTGAAATCACGCTGAGAATCATTGATATCTGGAGGCAGAACATCGATACCCATATCTTTACAACTACTGATATACTTAATGATCTTATCTCTATTGTCCTTCTCACTGGTAAGAAGGGAAGCCATGAACTCTACGGGATAATGGGCTTTCAGAAAAGCAGTCTGATATGAAATCATGGCATAGGCGGCACTGTGGGACTTGTTAAATCCATATTCTGCAAAGGTCTCCATTTGTTCCCAGATTTTCCCTGCCTTTTTCTCCGGTATTTTTCTCTTTTTAGCCCCCTCGAAAAACTTTGGCTTCTCCTTTTCCATCTCGGAAGTTTTTTTCTTGCTCATAACTTTGCGGAGTATATCAGCTTCGGCCATTGTATAGTTGCCGATTATACTGGCTATCTGCATAACCTGTTCCTGATAGAGAATCACACCATATGTGTCTTTTAATATGTCCTGCAATTCGGGGACTTCATAGACAATTTTCGTCTTACCCTGTTTTCGCGAGATAAATTCGGGAACCATACCCATCGGACCGGGGCGATAAAGGGCTATAAGCGCTATTAAGTCTTCAATGCAGTCAGGCTTCATGCGCACAAGGATGTCTTTCATGCCGGAGCTTTCCAGTTGAAAAATGCCGTCTGTCGCTCCTCTAATAAGCAGTTGATAGGTCATCTCGTCGTCGAGGGGAAGCGAATTGATGTTTAGCTCCGAATCCTTCTCCCTGTTCTCCGACTCCTCGATAAACTGAAGGGTATTCTTAATGACGGTTAGTGTTTTTAATCCAAGAAAATCAAATTTTGTCAGGCCCACCGTTTGGAGATCATTCATGGAATATTGGGTTACAACATCATCTTTGGGACTTTTACAGAGAGGAACCCGCTCCACAAGAGGTACATCGGAAATAACCACCCCCGCCGCATGAGTGGACATATGCCGATTCAGACCTTCAAGCGAACGGGAAAGAGTAAGGAGCTTCTTGATTTTTTTAGAGCTTTTTTCTCTCTCTATAAGACGCGGTTCCATTTCCATCGCCTTTTCCAGAGAGATATTCGGGAAGTTGGGAACTAGTTTGGCAATGGCATCTACCTCGCCGTAGGGGATATTCAGCGCTCTTCCAACATCCCGGATAACCCCCCTTGCCTGCATCTTACCAAAAGTGATAATTTGGGCAACCCTTTCCGGGCCGTACTTTTCTGTAACATACCGGATTATCTCTTCTCTTCCTTCCTGACAGAAATCAATGTCTATATCGGGCATGCTCTTCCTGTCGGGATTGAGGAATCTTTCAAAGAAAAGCCCATAACGTATAGGATCAATGTTGGTGATCCCCAGGGCATAGGCAACAAGGCTTCCGGCAACGGAACCCCTTCCAGGTCCTACCGGGATATTTTTCCGTTTCGCGTAGTTCACGAAATCCGACACAATAAGAAAATATCCGGCAAAACCCATGGAACGGATGATTTCCAGTTCCCGCTTAAGCCGCTTTTCATATTTCTCACAAAGTTCCTCTCCAGTGGAGTGCAGGGGAAAAAGAGTTTTTAACCCTTCCTTTGCCATTTTTCCCAGATGTTCATCCAGTGTTTCTTCCGTCGTAATTTCGAAGCGGGGAAGGAAAAAGCTGCCCAGCTCAAGGGTTAGATTGCATCTTTCTGCAATCTTTATCGTGTTTTCAATAGCTTCAGGACAATAGCTGAAAAGATTCTTCATCTCCTCAGGTGATCTGAAATAGAATTGATCTGTTCCGAATCGCATCCGGTCGGGGTTCTCAAGGGTCTTGCCAGTCTGGATACATAGTAGAGCTTCATGAGCCTCGACATCTTCCCGGTTGAGATAATGGCAATCATTTGTTGCCACGAGGGGTATGGAAAGTTCCCGGCTTATTTCAAGCAGCCCCGTGTTGACTGTTTCCTGCTCCGGAATACCGTTTTCCATAATTTCGAGATAAAAATTGCCTCCACCGAAGATTTCTCCATATTCCCCTGCAACTTTTTGGGCAGCCTCTTTGTTCCCCTTAAGTAAAAGATCCGGTATCTCCCCGTGCATACAGGCGCTCATCCCTATAAGCCCCTCGTGATACTGGTTAAGGATTTCTTTGTCCACCCGCGGGCGATAATAAAATCCCTCCAAGTACCCTGCTGTAGAAAGCTTTACGAGATTTTTGTACCCATGGATATTCTTGACAAGTACTACCAGATGGTAAAAATTTTCCCCCGAACCGGATACATTACGGTCGCTACGACTTTTCGGAGCTACATAAAGCTCACATCCTATAATAGGTTTGACCCCATGTTTGTAAGCATGTTGATAAAAATCAATAACCCCGAACATATTGCCGTGATCGGTTATAGCAACGGCAGGCATCTTAAATTCTTTAACCTTCTTGAAAAGGTCATCGGGGCGGATGGCACCGTCTAGTAAGCTATACTGTGTGTGGACATGAAGATGAACAAAGTCTATATGTTTCATAATATCCATCCTCCCAGGAACTTGGGGCTTTCTTGATAATAATTACCATCAATGTGTTTACTGCAATCTTTTAGTTTCAAATACAGCCTCACATTTATAGAAACACAAAGTAGGCCGGGTATATTGTTGTCTGCAGGGATGAACAATATTTTCTTATTCGCCATGCCAGGGTGAAACAATTTTACTTTATCGCTTAAGCCATTGATTAAGTCCAGACTTTTTTAAGCCAGTTGTGGGCAACCTGCAACTGACCTTCAGGTAATACAATTTGGCAATTACCTTATCCTGATCACTGCTTTGAGAGATTTTTAACAGTTGTATTTAACGGCGCCCGAAAATGTTTTTCTGTTTTTCTTGAGCGTGATCATTTCGCGATGATGGAAGATCAGCAGGGGAGGGGGATGAATAGAAAAAAGCTCAGATCGGCTGAAAGATATATAATATTCTCATGCCGCAGGTGAGAAGAACGAAATAGCCTTTTACATCAGATTTACTTATCTCCACATTACAAAGATACAAGAATTTACTGGTCTGAAGGTTACATATATGGCCGGAAATGATTTATCAAAAAGCAAAGTGTACTATGTCACTTTATACTGTTTTATAACATTTCATAATAGCTTCTAAGATATTAATGGCGGGGCCGATGGGACTCGAACCCACGCCCTCCGGCGTGACAGGCCGGCGTTATAACCAACTTAACTACGACCCCGCAACATATTTTTCTTTCTGCTATCATCAAACCAGCCAAAACAACCTCACAACAGGAAAGATTTCTTCATTTTCATGGTGGGCGGAACAGGACTCGAACCTGTGACATCCACGGTGTAAGCGTGGCGCTCTCCCAGCTGAGCTACCCGCCCCATTTAACACGTATCATAAAGATATGCAATAAAATAAATACCTCCTGTTATCATCCATTGGTATAAACATTTGTTGGGATATGAGGTTTACTGATAACAGGGGGAGCGGGCATATATTTATCCTCCTCGCAGGTTTCGCTTTTTCTCGTCGCGTCATCAAGAAGAAGCGCCCATTTCAAGACCTCGTCAACATGGTCTACAAATACTATTTTTAATGCCTTCAAAACATTGGCTGGGACATCAGCCAGATCTTTTTCATTGTCTCTGGGGACGATGACTGTCTTTATGTTTCCCCGGTGAGCGGCAAGAAGTTTTTCCTTTAAACCACCGATTGGTAACACCCTGCCTCTCAGGGTGATTTCACCGGTCATGGCTAAATCTGCACGAACTTTTCTTTTCATAAAAGCAGAGGCTATGGACGTGGCCAGGGCAATACCTGCCGATGGTCCATCCTTTGGTATAGCACCCTCTGGTACATGCACATGGATGTCGGTTTCCTTGTAAAAATTCCCCGGTAAACCAAATTGTTCTGCCCTCGCACGAATATAAGTCAGGGCCGCCTGGGCAGATTCCTGCATCACATCTCCCAGTTTCCCTGTAAGTATCATTTTACCTGTCCCTTGCATGAGCGAAGTTTCAATGGCAAGAAGTTCTCCTCCTGCTTCCGTCCATGCCAGACCGATGGTCAGCCCGATTTCATTTTTCCCCTCTGTTTCGCCGTGTCTGAATTTCTGCACTCCCAAGTATTTCTGAATAGACGAAGAGGTGATCTTGATCTTTTCGTTTCCACCGTTAGTGACGATCTCTCGGGCCACCTTTCTGCACATGGAGGCGATTTCTCTTTCCAAGTTTCTGACTCCGGCTTCCCTTGTATATTTTCTTATGACGTTCAGTAGTGCGCCGTCTGAGAAAGATATGTTATCCTTGGTAAGACCGTTGGCCTCCAAAGCTTTGGTAACGAGAAACTTTTTGGCAATATTCAATTTTTCCGGCTCCGTATAACCCGCAATTCGAATCACTTCCATTCTGTCCTGGAGAGGAGCTGGTATGGTTTGCAGAACATTGGCCGTTGTAATAAACATTATATCGGAGAGGTCATAATCAACTTCCAGGTAATTGTCGTTAAAAGCATTATTCTGTTCCAAATCAAGAACCTCAAGAAGGGCTGCTGAAGGATCTCCTCGAAAATCTGAACTCAATTTATCTACCTCATCCAGACAAAATACCGGATTATTAGCGCCCGCTTTTTTCAATAACTGAATAATCTTTCCCGGCAGGGCACCGATGTATGTCCTTCTATGACCTCTAATCTCGGCTTCATCTCTGAGACCACCTAATGACATCCTGACAAATTTTCTATTGGTTGCCCGTGCAACAGATTTTGCTATAGATGTTTTACCCACACCTGGAGGACCGACAAGACAGAGGATGGAACCTTTATTTTTCTGTACCAAAATTTGAACGGCTAGATACTCGATAATCCGTTCTTTTACTTTTTTCAGGCCATAATGGTCCTCTTCCAGGATCGCCTCTGATTCTTTTAGTGTGTAGTTGTTTTCAGTCTTTTCAGACCACGGCAAATCCAGCAACCAGTCAATATAATTTCTGACCACCGTAGACTCAGCAGACATGGGAGCCATCATCTGTAATTTTTTAATTTCGTGTTTGACTTTTTTATGGGCTTCTTCTGATAGTTTTTTTTCATCCAATTTTTTTTCTAGTTCCGCTATCTCATTCTTCAAATCATCTTTGTCGCCCATTTCTTTCTGGATGGCCCTCATCTGTTCGTTAAGGTAGTAATCTTTCTGAGTCTTTTCCATCTGTTTTTTGACCCGGCTCTTGATCTTTTCCTCAATTTCCAGGACCTCTACCTCTCCAAAGATCAGCTTATAGATTGTTTCCAGTCTGTCGTTGATATTACATATTTCCAGAACTTTCTGCTTATCTTCGAGCTTGATATTGACATGGGATACAACTACATCTGCCATCTTTGAAGGATTTTTTATGGATGCTATAGTACCAACCATCTCTACAGGCACCTTTTTGGTTAGTTTTAGGTAAGATTCAAAGGCTTCTCTTACACCCCTCATCAGGGCTTCTGTCTTTACTTCATCTTGATCCTCAATATTTTCCAACTCTTGAACTTCGACATGAAAGTGTTCTTCGTTCGATAGGTATTCCTTAATGATAGCCCGTTTTTTTCCTTCGACAAGAACTTTAACCGTTCCGTCGGGAAGCCTGAGAAGCTGAATGATAGCCGCGATTGTGCCAATACGGTACATATCATCTTCTGCCGGATTATCTTTCAGTGCATCCTTCTGGGCTACCAGAAATAAGCCCTTCTCATGCTTCATGGCAGATTCGAGGGTAGCAATGGATTTTTCCCTCCCCACAAAAAGTGGGACAATCATGTGGGGAAATACAACAATATCCCTCAGGGGCAAGAGTGGTATGGCCAATATTTCGGGATCATTTTCTTTATTCTTAGTAGACTTTAACATTTTAACACCATTATTTTAAGCCATCTCAGATTTCGCCTCGTAAAGCAGAATAGGCTGTTCTTTATTTAGAATAACATCTTCACTAATAACACACTCCCTTACGTCCTGACGTGAGGGTATGTCATACATAATGTCCAGCATGGTATTTTCGAGGATTGAGCGCAACCCCCTCGCTCCCGCTTGTCTCTTTATGGACAATTTAGCTATTGCCCTTAAGGCACCGTCTGTGAATTTAAGTTTTACATTTTCCAGTTCAAATAACTTTTTGTACTGCTTGACAATAGAATCTTTCGGTTCAAGCAGGATCTTTACCAAATTATCTTCATCTAAATCATTCAAGGTGGCAATTACAGGTAATCTTCCAATAAATTCAGGTATCAACCCATATTTTAAAAGATCTTCAGGTTGTAGATCCGACAATAATTCTCCGATCTTTTTTTCCTGTTTGCTTTTGATATCTGCTCCAAAACCCATTAAATTGGCGCCAATTCGCTTGGCAATAATATCTTCGAGACCATTGAACGTCCCACCACAGATAAACAATATATTCAGTGTGTCTATCTGAATAAATTCCTGCTGTGGATGTTTTCTTCCTCCCTTAGGCGGTATATTTGCCGTTGTACCTTCCATGATTTTTAAAAGAGCCTGCTGAACGCCTTCACCGGACACATCTCTTGTAATGGAGGGATTTCCCGATTTTCGTGCAATCTTGTCAATTTCATCTATATAGACAATCCCTTTCGATGCCCTCTCCACATCATAATTGGCATTTTGAAGAAGGCTCAGGATTATATTCTCTACATCCTCTCCCACATATCCGGCTTCAGTCAAATTGGTCGCATCGGCAATGGTAAAAGGGACATTCAAGGTTTTGGCAAGGGTTTTTGCCAGAAGTGTCTTACCTGAACCGGTAGGACCAATTAGCAGGATGTTACTTTTCTGAATTTCAACCGAATCTTTATCAAGATTCGAATAAAGCCGTCCGTAATGATTATAAACAGCTACTGAGAGAACCTTTTTCGGCTTATCCTGGCCGATCACATACTGATCAAGAAAGTTTTTAATAACTTTTGGTTTTGGAAAAACGTCTCTATATTGTTCAATGCCAGGTTTATCGTATTCCTCTTCAATAATACACTTGCATAGTTCTACACATTCATCACATATATATGCCGCAGGTCCTGCGACTAACTTTTTAACTTCACCCTGCGCTTTCCCACAGAACGAGCAGAAAAGCATCTGCCCCTCCTGAAACTCTCTTCCTCTATTGGTCACAAGAAAAATACCTCCCGATACCTGATAACATCATTTTTTCTTCACAATTATTTCATCAATGATCCCATATTCCTTTGCCTGAAGAGATGTCATGTAGTAGTCCCTCTCCGTATCCGCTTCTATTTTTGTAATTGACTGATCGGTCAACTCAGCAAGAATATTATTTAATTCTTCTTTCAGGCGCAAAATTTCACGCGCCTGAATATTAATATCCGTAGCCTGACCCTGAAAGCCACCAAGTGGTTGGTGTATCAATATTCTGGAATGAGGTAAAGCATATCTTTTACCTTTTTCACCGGCAGCAAGAAGGAGGGCGCCCATACTGGCTGCCTGTCCCATGGAGAGAGTACAGACGGGAGGCTTAATGTATTGCATGGTATCATAAATCGCAAGGCCGGAACTGACCATTCCTCCTGGAGTATTTAGATAGAAGAAAATTTCCTTATCAGGATTTTCCGATTCAAGATAGAGCATCTGGGCGATAACAAGATTTGCCACATCATCATCAATGGCTGTTCCAAGAAAAACAATCCTCTCCTTTAAAAGCCTTGAATAGATATCAAAAGCCCGCTCACCCCTCCCATCTTGTTCGACCACAATGGGAACCAGAGTCAATCTATTTTCCTCCTATATTTTCGTCTTTCACTTTTTTCACGACGGTTATGTTTGATTTTCCCTTTATAAAATCAAAAGTTTTTTCATTAAGGATTTCATCTCTTACATGATCAATTTTACCGCTCTTTTCAAAAGATTCTCTCAAAGAATCATATTCTTGGGTGATTTCACGAGCAATATCTTTAAGCCTGTCTTCAACCTCTTTTTCATCAACGGTAATAGACTCTTTTTGGGCAATAGCTTTCAAAAGAAGGATAGATTTGACTATGTTGGTTGCTTCATCTCTGAAGTGGTCACGAAACTTGAGGCTAAATTCGGTAGCTTCTTTTTGAGCCATCCCACTTGAAATCATTTTCTGTTGAGTATCAGCCATTATGTAATATAGCTGTCGTTCTACAAATGAAGATGGCACTTCAAATTCATTAGTTTCCAGGATCTTTTTCTTAATAAGTTCTTTTAAGGCCAAATCAGCCTTGTTGTGATTTTCATCTTGTAGAGATTTACAGAGATGTTCCTTAAGTTCTTCAATGGATTCAAACTTATCGAAATTACGGATAAAGTTCTCGTCCAGATTGGGTAATTTTTTCTCCCTTATGTTTTTCAAGTTTACAGTAAATAAAACTTCTTTTCCCGCTATATGCTTTGCAGGGTACTCATCGGGAAACTTTAACTGTATTTGTTTTGATTCTCCCCCTCCCGTCCCTATTAACTGTTCTTCAAAACCGGGGAAAATTGTCCCACGGCCGACTTCCATGGAATAATCTTTTGCCGTTAGTTCCTTAAGGGATTTCCCAGCAACAGTTCCTTCAAAATCGAGGGTAACAAGATCGCCTTCCTTAACTCCTCTGTCCTTTCCTACATCTTCCAGAGTAGCAAACATATGCCTGATCCGCTCAAGCCTTTCATCAACATCTCCTTCTGTAACCTCAAATTCATCTCTCTCAAGTTCTAAATCAGTGTAACCCTTCGGTTCAATGAAAGGCTCCACCTCAACAGTTGCCGTAAAGGTAAAATCCTTATTTTTTTCAATTTTCGTTTGATCAATGTATGGCTGCGTTAGGGGAACTATATCATTTTTTTCTAAGGCCTCTTGATAAGACTTTTTGAAGAGATTTGAGATTACCTCATTTTCTGCATGTTCCTTATAGTAAACCTCCAAAACATCCCGGGGGATTCTTCCCTGTCTAAACCCCTTGATTTTAGCTGATTTAGCCACACTACGATAGACTGTATCCAGTTCCTTCTTTACATCCACCCAGGGAATGTCGAATAAAATTTTCTTTTTAACAGGACTGATTTCTTCAATCTTTACAGCCGTGCTTGTGTCACTCACAATAATTAATTCTCCTTTTTAACATATATACAAATTGGCTCTTCTACATATTGGTGCGAGAGAGGGGACTCGAACCCCTAACCGCATAAGCGGGCTGGATCCTAAGTCCAGTGCGTCTGCCAGTTCCGCCACTCTCGCAAAGCGGAAATCCACAATAAATATATCCATTCCCTTTTCAATTGTCAACGGTAATTATCCGCGCCGGACAGATTAAGAACCTGAAGCTTAAAGCTATACGAAGGCATCTGAAAATTTAATCGGCTTTAAATAAACCATGGAGGAGGAAAAATAAATTAAAACCTTGTCAATATTTGTGCAGGTAAAAAAGGCCAAAGGCACCACAAGGGAAAAATGTAAATAGATATGCGTTAAGGCGACAGATCTAACAAATGCCGTGCAATTTAAAAAAAGGTTAAACAGCAAACAGATAAAACAACTATTTCCTTTTTGCCAATAGATTCAGGATGTTTGAAAAGAAGCGGGTTAAAAAGCTTGACAGGAGAGTATGTTTTTTGGTAATCGGTTTAGCAGGATGAAGTCTGAAGACCGAAAGGGATATCCGAAAATACTTATTCGCCGCAAGGTTTTATTTATAAAAGGAGGTACTATGTGGCTATAGAGGAATTGAAAAAATTCATCGGTAAAACCGATGCCCCCTATCTTTTGGATGTGGAAAAGGGAGCGATAAAGAGATACGCCGAGGCCGTAGGTGACCTTAATCCTCTTTATCACGATGAGGAATATGCCAGAGCATCAAAGCATGGGGCAATTATATGTCCTCCGGGTTTTTTTGGCTGGGCTGTAAAATCACGTCCCTACCTTAGCGAAACCCGGCAAGAAGTGCTTGAGAATTTAGCAAAGGCTGGTTATAAGCATTTCCTGGATGGTGGGACCGATTTCGAGTTTGTGCTGCCTGTACGTGCAGGTGATAAACTTGTCGCTTCGGGGAGAATTGCCGATATTTATGAACGGGACGGTAAAAAGGGAAACTTGGTATTTGCAGTTACCGAGATAACTTATATTAATCAAAATGGTGATCAGGTAGCTACAGTACGCTGGACTCTGGTCTGTAGTTAATATATTTCTGGAGGTGGAAAAGGTGGCCAAGCAATTATATTGGGAAGATTTGGAAACAGGTAATGAAGCTACTCCATTGCCTAAAATTCCTACCACTCAAATATTGGTAAAATGGGCCGGAGCGTCCGGTGATTTCAATCCGGCTCACTACGAAGATTCGTTTGCCAAATCCCAGGGTTTGGAACGAGCCTATGTTCATGGACAGCTTAAGCGTGCTTGGCTATGCCAGCTTATGACCGATTGGATCGGGGAACAGGGAATATTGAAGAAGTTGTCCTGTCAATTCCGGGCGGTGGATTGGCCCCGGTTGATGAAGACTATGAGGGAACCTCGGGAAGGGGATACCTGGTTGTGCAAGGGTACGGTCACGAGAAAATATGTTGAAGATGATCAACATCTTGTAGATTGCGATATCTGGGTGGAAAACGCTAAAGGAGAAAAGACAACGCCAGGTAAGGCTACAGTAGTTCTTCCCTCGCGGGGGTAATTATGACTTAAAGGAAAGAAACTGTTCAGTAGATACCAAAAGATACCACGCGCGGAGCGATACGAAAATTAAACGAGACTCTAAGCGAGAAATAAGGAAGGTCAGACTAAAAAGTATAGAACTCGATAGTGGGTTGTAATTTGGTCGGGGCGAGAGGATTTGAACCTCCGACCCTCTGAACCCCATTCAGATACGCTACCAGGCTGCGCTACGCCCCGACATAGATATTTTTTAGTGAATATCACCATAAAATATCTATGTCAAGAGCAAAAACGAAAAGGATAGGATTGTGAATATGCTTCAGAAGAAGGTTCTTATACTTATAATATTGGCAGTAATTATAAACTTTGTGTTTCCTTCTCTTTCTCTTACCGATATTTATAAATACGTGGATAGAGAAGGCATTCTTCACCTAACCAACGTTCCCACAGATGTTGATGCTAGATACGTACTCGTCTTAAAAGAAGAAAATGTGCGATCCGATTCGGGACCTGATGCGAAACTCTATGATCATCTGATCATAAAAGCAGCGAACAAGTATAATGTTGATTCTGCTTTAATCAAAGCTATTATTAAGACAGAATCAAACTTTAATCCCCGGGCCATATCACCGAAGGGGGCCCAGGGGTTAATGCAGATCATGCCCGCGACAGCTTCTTACATGGAAATTCAAGATTCCTTACATCCTGAAAATAATATTGAAGGTGGGGTCCGGTATTTACGCTATCTCTTAAATCTTTTTAAAGGTGACCTTACCCTCGCACTGGCTGCCTACAATGCCGGTGAAGGGGCAGTAGCCCGACACAACAACTCCATTCCTCCCTATCAAGAAACACAGATATATATACAGCGTGTTTTGAAGCATTTTAAAAAATATAGCAATTATAACGGTAAAGATGGGCGATAGGAGAGATTTAAAGGGTTTTCAATCGGTGGTCCAATTATCCTCAACATATAGGTACTTTCTTATCCCAGCTAATCTTTTTTCTTTTATTCCCGGTATTTTCATCAGACTTTCAATTTTTTGCAATTTCCCGTTCATTTCTCTAAAATGAATAATTTGCCACGCTGTTTTTTCACCAATCCCGGGAATAAGCATCAGATCATAAATAGAGGTCTGGTTAACGTCAATGGGGATGTTAAAAAACAACTTCTTAGCAGCACTCATTTCCCCTATACTTATTTGATCATCCTTGTTTATATTAACTGTCCTTCCGGTCGATAGTTTAGTGTTTTTTTCCTCCGAACCGTTTATACCTTCCACTTCGGCAATCTTCAAAGAATCGGGAACCATTGTATTTTCAGATATAAAGTATATCCCATTGCGATTCGTATCACCGGTCAGCTCTACTATTACCGAACCTGAGGATATATCACTGTAACGGATGGATACAGCCCGAAAAGGGTGCTGGTAAAGAAATAAGACTGCAAGGTAAATTATAGATGTAATAACAACAAGGACAATTGATCCCTCAATTTGTCTGTTGCTGAGATGCATGATAATTATTTATGCTCTAATCCGAAGGTATCGTGAAGCACCGTAACAGCAAGTTCGGTATATTTTGCTTGTACAACACATGAGATCTTTATCTCAGAGGTACTAATCATCATGATATTGATTCCCTCACTGGCAAGGGCGCTGAACATCCTTGAGGCGACACCGGAATGGCTGACCATTCCCACACCTATAATAGATACCTTTGCTACATCTTCATCTATTTCTACTCTATCGGTTCCCACATCTTTTGCCACTTCTTTAATCAGCCGATAAGCTTCTTTTGCATCTTTTTTTGAAACTGTAAAGGTCAGATCGGTATATCCTTCTAGACTTGCGTTTTGAATTATCATATCAACAACGATGTTATGCTCTGAAAGTGGTGTAAATAAACGTGCGGCTACACCATGCCTGTCTGGAACATGAACCACAGTGATTTTAGCCTGGTCTCGATCATAAGTTACCCCCGACACCACTTCTCTCTCCATATTTTCATACTCCTTAGTTACCATTGTTCCTCCCTCGTCGGTAAATGAAGACCTTACATGTATGGGAACATCATATTTTTTTGCAAGTTCTACGCAGCGAGGCTGAAGTACCTTTGCTCCAGCCCTTGCCATTTCCAGCATCTCGTCATAGGAAACAGTGGTCAAACGCCTTGCCTTACTGCAAATTATGGGATCAGTTGTATAAACACCTTCAACATCCGTAAATATTTCGCATACATTAGCTTTCAGAGCTGCTGCCAGAGCAACGGCGCTGGTGTCGGATCCCCCCCGCCCGAGGGTTGTAATGTTATTCCATTGGTCAACACCCTGAAATCCCGCCATAACAACAACGGTTCCTTTATTGAGTTCATTTTTTATGGCCTCCGTATCTACCTTGAGAATCCTGGCCTTTTTGTGCGCCTGATCAGTTAATAACTTTACCTGGAAAGCGAGAAAAGATTTAGCTCTGTAACCCATTCTATTCAAAATAATAGCAAGGAGAGCAACTGTGGTTTGTTCCCCAATGGAAATAAGGGCATCATATTCCCTTTCATCGGGGTCATCAGCTGCGCTATGGGCCATCTTTATAAGTCTGTCCGTCTCACCGGCCATAGCCGAGAGAACCACTACTACATCATCTCCCGCTTCCTTTACTTTGATCACCCTTCGGGCAACATTTTCCATTCTTTCAATATCAGCAACCGAAGTACCACCATATTTTTGTACCACAAGTGCCATAAGTTAAAAACCTTCCCTTTTTAAAGCTGCTGAGAACAGAGCTGTTTTGTTCACACCGCTGGAAATATCAATCTCCCGTTCATTTTGATCCAGATAAGTAAGAAAAATAAACAAAGTATCATCAGGAAGAATGCTCCTTATTTTTTCCGCCCACTCAATAACCATGACACCATTTCCTTCAAGATATTCTTCGTAACCGAGTTCCTCCAGGTCACGAATCTCCGACAGACGGTACAAGTCGAGATGATGAAGGATAAACCTCCCCGGATATTCATTAATAAGGGTAAATGTCGGACTTGTAATGTGATACTCTTCCGGTACTCCAAGACCCCTTGCAATCCCCTGGGCAAGAGCTGTTTTTCCTGCACCCAGCTCACCTGTCAGGGCGACGACATCTCCCTTTTTCAGGTTTTCCCCTAATATTTTTCCGATGTGGAATGTTTCTTCCGAATCTCTGGAAATCAGATTAACATGTAATTTATCTATCACCTATCAGGATACCTTTCATTTTTCTAGGATAACCATAGCAACCGCCAAAAAGGCTGTGTGAGAGAGACTTACATAAATAGCAGTTACGTCCGTATCCTGTAGGATACTTTTTGCCGTTTCACGGAGTTTTATTTCGGGCTTCCCCGCTCTATTGTTTAGTATTTCAATGTCGTTTAATCTTATTCCCTTCCACAAGCCTATACCTGCCGCTTTGAAAAAAGATTCTTTGGCAGCAAACCTTGCCGCATAATGAATGGCCGGAAAAGCCTGTTTTCTACAGTAATCAATCTCAGACGAAGAATACACCATGTTGGTAAATCGCTTCTCCCACCTGTCAAGAATCTTTTCTATCCGGCTAACCTCAACAGAATCAACGCCAATGCCGCATATCATATTCATCCTCCGCAACTCATCCCATACTTAACCGAGTACGGTCAAGGGGACAGGTACTAGTAACATTATCCACCTTACTTTTTAATGCGCGATTCCCTCGATATAGCTAATCCAGCGAGGAGATCCTATAGAACACTCTCCATATTTTATCTTGAACCAGCCGGACTCTCCCCAATCGGTTCCCCAGCTGTTCTTACAAATCCAGTAGCCTTCAGCATTATTGTATCCTACTATGGCAACCAAATGATCACCGACATATCCTCCGGAAACATGGTTATAGACACCACCTGTGTAGTTAAAGAAATCATCATATATATCCATTCCGGCAGGTAGTGGGCCATAGAGATTTAGTGCGGTTCTTATCGAATCCACCGATGGCGATACATAACCCCATCCGCTAATTTTTACTTTCCCCGTTGAAAGATTCGGGCATATTTTCCGACCCTTTATCACTTCAATAAGGCATCGGGTATCAATTGCGTTGTAGGGTATGCATGACTCAAAAACTGTCCCGCCCCTCTTAAGAAAATTCAAAGTCTTACTAAGATACCAACCATTACAATCCCCCTGACTGCAAGAAAGAAGGAACTGTTCTGATAGGTCGTCATCTACCGAAGGGTCGTTAGCTTCAATGTTTATCAGAGCCTCCATGGCTGCAAGCGCACCAAATGCCCAGCAACTGCCGCAGCCTCCTTGATTCCTGATAGGAGTGGTCCAGTCCCCGCCCCAATCACGCCAATCAAACGTATCCGGAAGCTCTTGTTGTTCAAACGTTTTTTGAGTCATCTTTTCTGTAGGCGCAGGTTTCTTCAACCCGCAAAACCGTTTTTTCTCTTCTAAAGAAAGACCTGATACAGAGGTTTCTCCTGCCTGCCATTTTGCTCCCCTTTCCTTTATTGCCCTTTTGATGGTCTCAAGGTCTGCATTGGCTTTTAGGGGTAAAAGAATAAGGCCCAAAACTATCAATATACTTGTCACCGTTTTTTTCATGGGTTTCCCCCTTATTAAAAACGTTAAAATATTGTCCCTGTAATTCTTTTAAATACATAGCTATATTTAACAAAGATGTCAAGTTTTGTGTGGTTCCTGAGTCTTTTTCATAAACTGATTTATCGCATTTTTCAGCGATATTTTGAGGGATAGTTATGGTTCGGAATGGCCGTATCGGTCAAAGTTTCACGTGAATGTCACTTCCAGTGGTTTCCTGAGGCGGAACTTCGTGCTGTTACTGTAAATATGTCATGGGAATCTACCAATAAAGCCGATAAGTTTGCAGCCACAACTCACTATCGTCTCCTTTCCCATTATCTTCTTTTCTTCGTACTTGAAAGGTAAAACTCCTTGTGCCATAATAACTTCACATCGTTTGATGATAGTTTTTGCGTGAAATTACTCTATTAACTCGGTTTTACATAGTTAAGAATAATTTTATGTTTTTTGGGGGAGGATTAAGAAAACCTTATTACATACGCCGTCTTTTAGAGGAAATATTCGTTCCATAAAGGTTGGTGAGTCAATAAGGTATCAGGAAAAGTACCCACAGAATGGAGGCTTCATTGTCAATAAAGACTGAAAGAGACTATGATGGAAACATCGCTGATTGTAAACAGCTGTTCTTAAATAAAGTGAGTGATTATGGCCCTTCTTGGATATTATTTAGATTACCTTCGCTTACTGATCAAATGTTGATCAAGGCTAAAAGAATTCGAAGGCTGGAAGAATTAAAAGGGAAGTCAATGATACCTGAAAGTATAGATGTAGAATATCGCGGGATATTGAATTACTGCGTAATGGCACTAATTAACTTATGGTTTCCAGGTAAGATACCTTTATCGGATTCATGTTTAGCGGGAACCATTGTGCTTGAACCTTCTGTACTGAAAGATTTATACGATCAAGTAATTAGGAAAACTAAGGAACTTATGTATAGAAAGAACCATGATTATGGAGAAGCATGGAAGGAAATGAGAATTACGTCAATCACCGACCAGATACTTGTCAAGATATACAGAATTAAAGCTATTGAAGAACACAAAAAAAAGTTGTTAGCTTCTGAAGATATTGATGCCCAATACAGTGACATTTTGAACTATTGCGTGTTCGCATTAATTAAACTCAAAGCTTAAAGACATTATGAAAATGATAAGTAGAATCACTAAGGATTCATAACAGATTAACCTTTGCACTTTACATTTATCCACGCCATGTTATATTGTCGATATAGAGTAAAAAACGTAAGCTGCTTCGGATCTTGGACGAGAGACGTTCCCTGCTTTATGCTGCAGTTGAAGCCTTTTTGCTTGAAAGGGAGTCTTCCCGCTCAACAAGATTTTTCAGCCTGCTCAATCTTGAAAATTTAATCCTATGCTGGAAATAAAACCAATCGAAAAGTTACAGGCAACGGTTACGGTGCCGGGATCGAAAAGTTACACCCAGAGGGCTCTAGTCGTCGCTTCCCTCGCGAAGGGAGAATCCTTCCTGCAAAATGCCCTCATTTCTGAAGATACCCGTTATCTAATGGAAGGACTGCGCCGTCTCGGTACAGGAATAACAATATCCGGTGATTCTATTGCAGTTACAGGGACAGGAGGGTGCATCCTAAATCCGCATCGAGAGATCTTCCTGGGAAATAACGGTACCGCTCTGCGCTTCTTAATGTCGCTGGTTGCCCTTGGAAGTGGAAATTACATCCTCACGGGGGAAAGTCGTCTATGTGAGAGGCCGGTTAAGCCCCTTCTGGAGGCCTTGAATACACTTGGTGTCTATGCTTACAGCAGAGACAGAGATGGATATCCACCCGTGGTGATTGAGGCAGATGGTATTCCGGGTGGCATGGTAACATTGACCAACGTGGAAAGCAGCCAGTATATCTCCTCACTTCTCATCAGTACCCCCTATGCCAAAATAGATGTTGATATCCGCTTGCAAGGTCGTACGTCGTCTCTTCCTTATATTGATTTAACCGTGAAGGTCATGGAGTGTTTCGGTGTAAAGGTCAGAAGAAAGGGGGATGACAATTATTACGTAAAGTGCGGTCAAAAATATGCGGGTCAGAGATACATTGTCGAAGGCGACGTGTCCAGTGCCTGTTACTTTTTTCTGGCCGCTGCTCTCTGCGGCGGGCGGGTCAGGGTCCTGAACATAAATCCCCGTAGTGAGCAGGGAGATATGAGATTACTCCGCATCATGGAAGACTTTGGCTGTTCTGTATTGCGGGGAGATATGTGGATTGAGGTCTCAGGAGGTAATCTGCCTGGTGGCGAATACGTGGTCGATATGGGCGATATACCTGATATGGTACCGACTATGGCCGTTTTAGCGGCATTTCGACCCGGACGAACCGTGATCACAAATGTTTCACACCTGCGGATAAAGGAAAGTAATCGCCTGGCAGCGCCGGTAAATGAACTGAATAAGATGGGTATTGTCGCCGGGGAAACGGATGATGGACTCATCATTACCGGGGGGAAACCCCATAGTGCCGAGATAGAGACATACAACGATCACCGGATTGCCATGAGTTTTGCTATTGCGGGACTTGTCACTCCCGGAATCAGGATTAAGAATAGTGCCTGTGTTAATAAGTCTTTTCCCGGCTTCTGGAATGAACTAAAAAAACTTTCACATTCCCCGTTTTGAATAATTGTTTTATCTTTCTAACACGTTGTAATGATCAGCGAAGTTATTTTTGCGATCTATAGCATCTGTTACTTGACATAGCCAGCTATACCTTCAAAGCGATATCCTCTTTTTGCAGAGCCCTCCCCCTTAGGATCAGTAGTATAAAAGTGGCAACCTTTAGAAGTATTGAACCACCGGTACAATTCCCTTGTATCGGTCAGCCGGGAGGTTGCTATATTTCCTATGGCTCCCTCAAAAATATAACCCATCAGAGATTTGCCCCCACCGCTTCGATCATAAGAATAAAAATAGTCCCCTGTTTGGGGGTTATACCATCTGTAAAAATCGGTGGTTCCCGGTGTTCCATGACTGAAGAGTCTAAAAACTAATTCCCGTTTTGTATACCCGCCGAAATGGATTTTATCAGCCTCAGCAGGAGGATTGGTTGTGTACAGATACTTAAAGCCGTTCTCGTAACGATAAACATCTATAATTCTCCGTATATTATCCGCTGATACTTCAAGTGCTACTTCAACAACAGCTTCTCCTCCATTGGAACCAATAACAACATTCTCGTGGTAACAACCGGAATTTAGTTGTTGCGTATTTATTACCAGATTAACATAATCTGTTTCTATGGTTGTTGCACCAATCTTGGGCAAGACTTTGATCCATCCTGGTGGTCCTTTCATCACATTCCTGCCGTAAGTTTTTACCCCTTCGATAGTAACAAAGCCACCACTGTTAACGAGAGTCAGGATGTGAGGGCCGTCCGGCAGGCCTTCAGCAACAAGAAAATCCGCTGATTTTTTCTGTTTATCGTAGCAATCATCCATATTTATGAATTTATTATCTATATAGGCCAATAGAATCCCTCCTGCTGGATTTTTCCATGAAAAAACGGTGATTCCCGTTCCTGAAAATTTATATTTCAGTATATCAGTCTTGTTATAGAGAGAAGGATAACCATTTTCCTCCAACAGCCTGCCAGAGGTACTTATGGTGTCTTTCAAACGCTCTGATATTTTATAGATACCAGTTTCTTTTACTTCTTCATTTAAAAAAGAGACATATCGTCCCGGTCTCGGCAACCTGCTGAGTTCCATGTCTTGGTTTTCAGGAATAGTTACCTTCCATTCTAAGGTATTCCGTCCTTTATTAGTTAACTTAAGTCTTCTACTGACCTGTCCGACCTGTTTGATAATCCCGAGGTCTAACCTGCTAAGTCCTACTTCTAACAGAGGAGCAGATTTTTTCTCAACTATCCTGAAAGTAAAAAAGACATTTCTTGTTCCACCAGTTGAAGTTAACTTAATTATTTCCCTGTGGGTTCCTGCTGGCAGGTCTTTTCTAAAGCTGATGAGATTATTATTTAATTCAATATTTAACTGTATTGGATAGAGTTCGCTCTCAATCACGCTTTCCTTGAAGTTGTCTTGAGATTTAAGATGAATCCGCAGAAAATCAGGCTCGTCTCCTAAAATGCCTGATAATTCTGCTTTTTCCAGTGGGAGCCACCCCTCTGGCCCGCTGGCCTGCCAATGTAAAATTACTGAACCAAAATTTTTCAGCGTGAGCGAACCCACCACATCTTCACCAGGACCAATACTGCCTAAATCTATTTCTCTGGGTGTAACTGACAAAACCGGTCCGACAATAGTAGCGTTCACTGGGGATAATTTACTGAAACGATTTATGTTCTCTTGACTTGATAACCCCGCTTTCATCATAAGCAAGATTAAAACAGGTATAATGATGGTTGCTATGTAAAATCTTCTCTTCATGATAGCTCCTTAAAGTTCCTCCATGTACTTAAAAAGTGTTCCGAAAATCTCTTCAGCTACTTCTTGAAATTCACTGTCCAGGGGGCTGGTTTCCCCAAAACAGATTTGATAATAAGGATCCTCGCCTTCACCTGGTTTTCCACGATTATCATCAGTGCCACGCCATACCTTTCTCGCAGAACGTATTACATCTTCCCGTTTCTTTCCCATTTTAGAAAGCTGCCAGGCATATACCCATGATGTCTCCGGGAAAAACTTTAAAGGATTCGATAATCCTGTCCAGTATATATCCATAAGACATTCAAGTATTTCTTTATGCTTTTCGACAGGTGTGTATACCCATGCCCCATCCTTTCCCAGGAGGACGCTTCGATGGGGATATTGCCGGGGTGCCAGACTGTTCAAAAGGAGATGGTGGATCCATAGATTCAGATAATCTTTGGCATTTAACTTTCCATAGCGCCAGTGAATCAACCCATCGGCATAGATGGAACTTATCCGCCCACCCAGCTTGAATCTAGAAATATTCAAATTGATATCGATAGGACAGAACTTGTCTCCCGTAAAATACCGCTGTGTCCTGTTGACAAATTCAGATACATCTTCAGTTATTTTGTGGTAGCGATATTCACCAACCTTGCCGGGGGGAAGCTGCCCTGACGCTCTCGCAACGGAGAATAAACCCTCCTCCCTAATTTTCCTTCCGGAAAGTCCCTTTTCTATAAGGGTTTGTTCCAGGGTGTATCTTTCGATGCCCTTTAGATCAAAAGATTCTCGTTCCTCGAGGATTCGATACTCTTCCTCAAGACTCAATTGCAAACGTTTTTTCAAGAGGAATCTGGCCGGATTTCTAAAAAAATTTATTAAATTGAGCACATCAACAGCCTTCCATTCTTTAGAGGGTTCAGACAGACCCTTGGTGATTAATTCCTTTCTTTCCCCTGATGGTTTCGGACAACAGCGGGCTGCTCTGAGATTCTCAAGGGAATAACTAAACAGTTTGTCATTTCCCGTAAAGTATTCCGGGTTGAAGGCCTGAAGGCGGTGCACTGTTATCAGGTGATCATAAATCTTTTCTCCGGGGAATTCAAAACCATGTTCAATGTAATCGAGAAGCTCACTTACCAGAACTGATGGCTGGATTGAACTGTTATCCTCAATGCTCTGTCCGATATAACTTATTAATAATTTTTCCCTGGCAGAAAGAATAGCTTCGAGGAAGAGGTATCTATCGTCACTTCGCCGTGAACGATCCCCTGCTCTGGGGTGTATTGCCATTAAATCAAACCCGATGGTCTTTGAGCGTCGCGGGTATTCTTCGTTATTCATTCCGAGAAGGTAGATTACCTTAAAGGGTATGCTCCGCATGGGAAGCATTGTGCAGAACGTGAGTCCACCAGTCATAAAGCCATATCCAAAACCCTCTCTTTCCACATGACTTCTAAAATATGACTTAATGACCTCTATTTCAACTGTTTCATCGAAACCGGATAACATCTGTTGGTCCGCAAGATTCTGAATGGTTCCCCGTAGTACCTGCGCCTCACTTTCCCTTACTTCATCAGTTAAAAAGAAACTGTTAAGAATATTTGTAAGGGTTTGTGACCATTCGTTGAGGGTCCGGGAATGGTTGAGGGTTATGACACGGGAGAAAAGGAAGTGCGTATATTCGAGAAACTTTCCCAGTATAAGGGTCTCTTCCCCCTCGATACAATCGTAAGGGAGTATCCCGTTAAACATATTTTCGTTCTTTCCCGGCATAGCATAGCCCAAAAGGAGTCGATTCAGGCCAGCTTTCCATGTATTTTCCCAAAACTCAGGGAGCCCCATCTGACGGCGGTTCTCTCCGTCAACTCCCCACCTTATTCTGAGTTCTGCAGTCCAGTGCCTTATCAGTTCCATGTTCTTTTCTGAAAGCCCAAATTTTTCCCGTACCCTCTCCATTTCAAGAATTGAAAGTACCTGTGATACTCCGAAACGGCTGCCGGAGAGGTCGAGAATTTTGAGGAAGCCATCAATTACTGCACTTTCTCTCCTGATGCTTCTGTCGGCAATATTGAAGGGTATTCTCCATGGTTCGCTAACTGAAGGACCCTCTCCTGGTGTATCAAAAACCGCGCGGATAAAAGGGGTATACGCCTCAATATCCGGCGCCATGACGAGGATATCTCCGGGCAGTAGTTGTTTGTCTTCTTCAAACATAGCGAGGAGGTTATCATAGAGCACCTCGACCTCACGCATGGGACTATGACAGGAATGTATCTGGATAGAAGCGTCGTTCGGGGAGATGGTAGTTTTATCGCAGCCGTTCTGTCCTCTGTCCCGGAGGTTTAGAATATCAGACCGGATAGATGTGAGGAGGTTTTTCTCCCCCGGGTCAATAAAGAGATCTTCTTCCTGTGCGTTTAGGTCTAAAATGAAGGTGAAAAAATCCCTGCCCATGGTTCCCATGGAGGCCAACAGAGTGTTTCCCTTTTCAAGATATAACTCTTCCAGGGGAAATTTCCCCTCTCCCTTCTGAATTTTGACCTTTTTTAGTTTTCGAATAATTTCCTTCTCTGATCGGATATATCCCCAAAACTCAAGGGAGGGGTTTATAAGAAAAAGGTTAACTTCAATGCGCCGTGATATTTCATCAAATATCTCCATGTGGAAATAGGGCAAAAACGAAACGCCGAAGACAGAAATTCGTGCGGGAAGACCTGTCACTGTTGCGGATGGATCCCGAATATTTTGTAGAAAGGATTCTCTTAGCGCTGCGGGATGAGTGCCTTTTTTGAGCCTTGTCAGCTCTCGCCAAAGCTCAGCCTGCCAGAGCTCATCGGTTTGTCCAATATCTTCCCTTTCCCATGCAATTATCATCTCCGGACGAAAGATCAGATATTGATCAAAGACAGCAGCGATTCGCTCTGCAAGCTGGAAACACTTTAGATTTGACCTGTCGTCTTTGAGATAATTTTTGAGGTTTTCAAAACCCTCTCTCTTGATGAAGAAGGAAAGCAGTTTCATCACCTTCCATCTCATAATCTTGGGCTCAAAGCATAAATTATCCGAAAATTCAGGAATGACGGCGCTAAAGATTTCATTTACCATTGTCCTGGGGAAGGGGAATCTGTAATTTGTACATATACCATGATGGTGGGCAAGTTCCAGGGAAAGCCACCGTTCCATTCCCTTGCTCTGAACCACAACCACTTCCTTTTCGAAAGGAGACGCAAGGGGTATTATGAGGAGGTCCGCCAGCTTTTTCGCCAGCGTCTCCAGACAGTTGCTGACAAAAAGGTTTAAACCCGGCATATGTACTCCTTTTTTCGTTGGCAACAGGGAAAGATTCAGGAGCCAGAATCCGGAATAGATAAGTTTTTTAAGGGGTGCTGAAATATTTTCAAAACTCTAACATTCAAGTCTTGAATATGGTTAACGGGTTTCTTTTTCATTTCAGTTCCTCTTTCCTAAGAAGTTTGTTTGATTTTGAGGCGATACGATTTTAGCCGCATAATGGGGTAGTATGACTGTTTAGCTTGTGCAAGACCGGCAATCCCCATATCGCTTTCTTTGTTAATATATTTGTATCCGGTAAAAAGTTGCCGGGCACATTCACGATCAAGGAACTGGTAAAGTCCTTTGATATGGGAAAAGGCTTTTTCAAAGATCAGGACGCCCATGTTGTCGGTTAGATGAATACGTATGCCAAAGGCGCTTATGATGCCGTCAATACGGACGAGAAGGCCTTCTACTTCGAGGGCTTCTACGTTGTTTAGCATATTGATTGCCGCCTTTTTTTCACAGGCAAGATTTTCTTCTTCATCGTCGCTGTCACAGGAGTAATCTTCACACCATTTTTCGAGGAAATCGAGACAATCCCCGCTATTGGATGAAGAAATTTTTTCTATCTCTACCCTTCCGGTTTCAAGGTAGGCCGTTGTGAATTGGTGGATGAGATTTCTCTTTTTCGCATACCGTCGGCCTTTGAGTTGTGCAAGGTCTTTTGTAAGAAAAATGTAGTCTTCATATTCCGGCTGCTCGGTTACTTCAAAGTATGATTCGACCTTAGAACGGCCATGATATTCAATATAATCTTCCGGTATAAACCAGAATTGTTTAAATTCCAATTGACAGGCAAGGTTATTGAGATCATGTGGTGAGAAATCCTTCCCGGGAGAAATGGGAAGAATAAGATGACGATTCTCGGGCCGTTTAATTGACTCTACGCCGACGAGGATATCTGTAGCATCCCTAATGACATAACAAGGACGATATATGTTGTTACTCCACACGATAACAGAAGGTAAAGAATAGGCTGAGAGTCTGTAAGTCTGTCCTTTAAAAAATCGATTCAGTTTATTATAATCTGGGGGTTTTAGAGGTTTTAATTTTGGCATCATTTTTTAAAGAGCATGGGTGTTGCATCCGGCATCAGTTCAAATCCGATTCGGTGGTAAAAATCAGAAGATCCTTTCTCTGCAATTAGGCCTATCCACTGCAACCCATCTGCATGCAGCCGGGCAACTATTTTTTCCAGGATATTTGTTCCTATTTCCTGACCTCTGTGAGAGTCATGAACGGTTACATCTTGAATATAGGCATCACTTGACCTATCACTGATAGCCCTGCCCATACCGATAATTTTGCCGTCTTCGACAGCGGCAAGAAAACAATGGCTGCCTGCGGTAATATGTGCAACGAGATCATAGTTGTCGGTGTCTTTCGACCACCATCCCTGCATGCGGTACAGAGCGATTATCTGCCTGATCTGATCGGAATTTGGTTTTACGATAAATGTATAAGTTATCATTTACACAGATCAACGCTCTAAAAATTAAAATTGGTGGAGATGAGGGGGATCGAACCCCTGACCTCGGCATTGCGAACGCCGTGCTCTCCCAACTGAGCTACATCCCCTGTTCTCTATTTTCAAATTCACAGACGGTTTTGAAAATATATTACTTGATACTTGCTGATCATAGATTAGCTGGTTGACATCTGTCAAGAAATTTAAGATTCGATAAAGAGTTGGAAAGGGGAAAAGGGGTTATTATTCTTGACAACTCCTGCTTTTTTGTTATATTCCTGCTACATCTGAAGGTAGATTTACGAAAATCATTCAAAAAGATTTACTGGTTTGCTTTAGAGACGGGATAAAAATCCACCAAAAACCTGCGAAGGAGACCTACTATGGCAAAGATTGATGCATTTTTCCAGTTGATGCATGAACAGGGTGCATCAGATCTCCACCTTGTAGCCGGGCAACAGCCAGTTATCAGGATACTTGGCGATATGGAGCGGGTGAAGTTTGACGTACTGGACAATGACGGTTTAAAGGCTATGCTTTACGAAATCGCACCCGAACATAAGATCAAACAATTTGAAGAAACCGGAGATGTGGATTTTGCATATGAGATCCCTAATCTTGCCCGATACAGGGCCAACTTCTTCCAGCAAAAATTTGGTACGGCAGCTGTTTTCAGGGAAATCCCCAGCAAGATAGTTTCTGCCCAGGAGTTGGGCCTTCCTCCTGTTGTTTCCAAACTGGCCTCTCTTCCGAGAGGTCTCGTACTGGTAACAGGACCAACGGGGAGCGGAAAATCAACAACCCTTGCCGCTATCATTGATGAGGCGAACCGTACCCGCAAGGACCACATCATTACCATTGAAGATCCTATCGAATTTGTTCACCAGAGCCAGAGCTGTATTGTAAACCACAGAGAAGTCGGAATACATACCAAGAGTTTTTCTGCAGCGCTTCGTGGCGCCCTGCGTGAGGATCCGGACATTATTCTGGTAGGCGAGCTGCGTGATCTTGAAACTATATCTCTGGCCGTTGAAGCAGCATCCACGGGACACCTTGTCTTTGGTACTCTCCATACAACGAGTGCACCCAAGACTGTTGACCGTATCATTGAGGTTTTCCCTGCCGAGGAACAGATGCAGATCAGGTCTACTCTGGCTGATGGTATACGAGCAGTCCTTTCCCAGGTTCTCTTCAAGCGTATCGACAAGAGGGGGCGTTGTGCGGCTCTTGAGATTCTTATTGCCAACTCGGCGGTACGAAACCTGATCCGGGAGTCCAAGACCTTCCAGATTCCTTCCATGATTCAAACAGGCAAAAAATATGGGATGCAATTGCTGGATGATGCAATCTCGGATCTTTATAACCGGGGCTGGATCAGTGGAGATGATGCATACTTGAAGTGTAACGACAAAACGAGGTTCAGGCAGTTTTTGAAATCACCGCCAACAGATTTTACCGAGGTATAACGGTAGAATGGCAGAGCAATAATCTGTCCATTGTTAATGATATCAATGTGTAGGAGGAGAGCATTATGAGAAAGCAGGAAATTGATTACATAATGACAAAAATGCTCGATGCGCACGGAAATGCTTCTGATTTGAATATTACGGTGGGTAAGCCTTTTCAGGTGGAAAGCTCTGGACAATTAACTGCTGTGGAGGTCGATCCCTCATTTCAGAAGCTGACCCCTTTCCAAACGGAGATATTCGCCCTGAACCTGATAAATCAGGACCGCCGTCTTCTAGAGACACTCCTCACGCAGGGTTCATGCGATTCTTCTTACGAACTGTCCGGCAAGGCCCGTTTCAGGGTCAATATCTTTTCCCAGCGGGGGAATTATTCCGCTGTGCTCAGAAAACTAGAGACCAAAATCCCTACCTTTGATGAATTGAAGCTTCCCGATGCTTTTCATAATATCTCGAAGGAAAAAAACGGCATTATCTTAGTTACCGGCGCAACGGGCAGCGGTAAATCCACTTCGCTTGCCGCGGTATTAAACGAAATTAACGAACAGCAATCAGTCCATGTTGTTACTCTTGAGGATCCGGTGGAATTTGCGCATCCTCACAAGCAGGCAACCTTCAACCAGCGTGAAATGGGAACCGATTTTGATACCTTTGCCAGTGGTCTCCGTGCCGCTCTAAGACAGGCGCCGAAGGTTATTCTCGTGGGAGAGATGCGGGACAGAGAAACCGTGGAAATTGGTCTTTCTGCCGCGGAAACAGGGCATCTTGTATTGAGCACACTTCACACCGTAGATGCCGGTCAGACGATTAACAGGATACTGGGCATGTTTTCCACGGAGGAGGAAAATCAGATAAGGATTCGTCTGTCTGATACAGTGCGCTGGATTGTGTGCCAGAGACTTCTCCCCAAGGAAGGGGGTGGACGGGTAGCAGCCTTTGAAATCATGGGTACCAACCTGCGTGTCAAGGACACAATCCTGCACGGAGAATCAGAGGGAAAAACATTTTACGAGATCATCCAGGCAGGCAAGGCCTTTGGTATGATTACATTTGACGATTATATTATTGAATTGTACAGCAATGGTCTTGTCAGCGAAGACACTGCCAAGGCATATGCATCCAACAAGGGGATTGTCGGCCGGGGCATTGATTCTATAAAGAGCACCAGGGGAGAGGCCACAACCGATATCGATAAGCTTGAGGTTGATGGCGATTATGGCAAGCCGAAAATGAAATGGTAGGGGGATCAGGGAAAGAACCGTCGATTGTTGGTAGCTGGCCGATCTTACTATTGTTAATTTTTATGTCTGTACTATCCAGAGTTATTAAATCTTAATCAGCAGGAGAAGGAATATCATGGAAGAGGAGAAGACTCTTTTAAGTGAGGTGGCGTCAGATACATACGATGCCTCGGACAGGCCATTTGATTTTCTCGAAGCAGGCGGTGAAACAGCCTTAATATGTGAAGCTGATCCATCTATGAGGGAAAAGATCACCAATGCCCTGGAGAGCCTTGGCTACCAGATTACGGAACCTGCATCTACACGTGATGCCCTCAAAAGGATGCGTTTTCATGTCTATAACCTGGTTATATTGAATCAAACTTTTGATACGGAAGATTTGAACAACAATGATGTGCTCAATTACTTAAATACCCTTTCCATGAGTACCAGAAGGCAGATTTTTGTCGCCCTTGTTACTGATAGATTCCGGACTATGGATAATATGGCCGCCTTTAACATGAGTGTCAATCTTGTCATCAATTCAAACGACATCAATGATATCGGCCCGATCATAGAGCGAGGCACTACTGATAATAAAGCTTTTTACCACGTATTCAGGGAGGTCCTCAGGGAAAAGGGACGTATCTGATTTTTTATCCTGCTTTGTGAAAGTCGATTCACAAACGTTTCATTTGAAATGATTTGGCACTCCGGGTGTATCATTTAACTAATTGATTTTATACTATTTGACCCTTACACCTTGATTAAAGCACTAAGGATGACGGAAAGTAATAAATAAGGCTTGACTTGAAAGACCTATAGTTGTGTGCTGCCGTGATTCTGTCGCTTCTACATCCGTAGTTAAAATATCCTTAAACTTAACAACCCTCGTCTTTCACATCCCTTTGTCGTTACAGGAGGTGTCGCATGGGTACAGATGAAAACAAGAAGTTGGTAGTGAGTTTCCTGGAGAAGTGGTCATCTAACGATTTCGTGGGGGCGTTGGCGCTCATGGCCGATACAGGTTCTTGGTGGGTAGGCGGTAAGCCTGACAAGTTCGCACTGGCGGGAATCAGGAGTAAATCCGAGTTTGTGGAATTGCTTAATTCGGTTTTGAGCTTTTGCCCCGGAGGGCTTAAGCTTATCCCTAAAAGCCTCGTGGCTGAAAAAGATCGCGTCGTGGTTGAAGCAGAATCGTATGCTGAAACAACAAACGGTAAGACTTATCAGAACCAGTATCATTTCCTTTTTGAAGTTCGGGGCGGAAAGATTCATGCCGTGCGCGAATATCTTGATACAATGCATGCGAAAGAAGTGTTAGTGGACCGCTGACGGGAGACTGCTTTCCGCCTCTACCTGCCGGTACTGAACCGCCGGGAAACTTGGCCAGGATGGGTCTGTAAGAGGGAGCTATGAGGCACTGCCCCAAGATTCACGAGAAGGTCGTAGCATGATTAACAATGAAATCAAGCTAAGCCTCTTGGATAAGTGATCCAACGTCATTCCCTCCAAAGCGAAGTTCCGATGTATTTAAGTTTTCTGGACCAACAACTCCGAACTTACATTTATACCCTTTATTGAATTTACAGAAAATATGTTACACTATCCCCACTTACTATGAAGCTGCACAACTCTTTACTCCGGGTAACTATGTGGCGGAAGAAAGCGTTTTAAAGATTTCAATTGTACCATAAAGCTTTATATTAGGTATCTGGATGTGGAAGAGATTTAAACGTGTGAATTTGAAGATTGGCAACCGTACTGCCCGAAAAAAGAGAGAAGAAAAATGAACACTCATCGTGATATGCAAGAAGACGCAGTTAAGTCTGTTCCTGTTATTCTCGTAGTTCCGCCGTTTTTCCCGTGTCAGATGCCTTCAATCGCAACCGGCATTCTGAAAGCAAGTCTTTCACGGATTGATATTCTCTGTAAAGTGGTTTATGCCAATATACTATTTGCAGAAGTGATCGGCCTCCAACGATATTTCACACTTGCAAACCATATTTTTCAGAACAGGACAAATCTGCAAGGTGAAAGATTATTCGCGGCAAGCGCCCATGGCATTACCGGCAAGCCAATGCTGGTGAGCGATATACCTCCTTACATGAAGGAATTTTATGATTTTATCGGCGGAGCAAAGGAACCCCCGTCGCAGTCTGAGCATTCAAGGCTTGAGGCTGAGTGCGCAGGGTTCATTAAAAGAGCGGCTTCGGAAATCTCATTTCTCAAGCCGAAGATTATCGGATTTTCGTGCAGTATGCAGCAGATCAATTCCTCTATTTCACTGGCGCAGGAGATTAAAAAAAACCTCCCCGATGTTATTTGTGTAATAGGAGGCAAGAACTGTGATGGAGAAATGGGCGAAGAAATTGCAGCATCTATAAAAATATTCGATTTTGTTTTTCAAGGCGAAGCCGATTTCACATTTTCATTATTTTGCAGAAGTTATCTTAAGGACAATGTCTTACCAGATGAAAAACTCATTAAATGTGAAACGCCTCTTGATCTCGACCAAATCCCTTCGCCGGATTATGCTGACTATATGGAACAATTTCTTCATGAAATGAGAGAATACTCCAGCATTACCTTTGAAAGTTCCCGTGGGTGCTGGTGGGGACAGCTCAATCGCTGCAAATTTTGCGCCGATACCGGCGCATCTATCAAATATCGCTCAAAAAGCCCTACCAAGGTGGTCGAGGAATTGTGCGACTTTCAAGAAAAATATCCAGAGTTTAATAATTTTCTTGCAACGGATTCTATTTTTCCGCAAATTTATTTCAAAGACTTTTTCAACAAACTTTCAGAAAGCGGTTTTTCCGGCAATATTGCCTATGAGGTAAAGGCGAACCTGACCTTCGACCAATTATCGGTCATGAAAAAGGCGCGGATATCCCTGATAGATCCGGGGATGGAATCTTTGTCAACGCGCCTTCTGCAGCTGATGAGTAAAGGTTGTACCGCCGCATCAAACATCCGTATGTTGAGAGATTGCAGGGAGCTCAACATTAGCCCATTCTGGCACCTGCTTGTTTGTATCCCCGGTGACAGGGTTTCTGATTATGAAGAGCAGATAAGGCTAATACCACTCATACATCACCTCCATCCACCAGTGATGAGCCCGATTATCATACAACGCTTTAGTCCATATTTTGAGGATCCCGGGACCTATGGAGTGACGGATATCAGGCCAGTCGCAGGATATAAACATGCCTTTCCGGGATCTGTTGACATAACACGCCTCGGATATTACTTTGAAGCCCGGTTTCCGTCTGAAGTCAGGGAAGAGCCTGATATCATAAATTTATTAGCAAAGGAATTGATTAAATGGTTTAAGTGCTGGCAAGGAGGTAACGATCCCGGACTCTGGATCAAACGCACCGGCGACAACCAATGGAGCATTACGGATACACGTGAATGCTTATCGGAACGTGTCACAACACTTAATTCAAGAGAATATTCCTTTCTGCGTAAATACCGAATACCGCAATATCAAGATGGGGAGAAAGATAAAAATTTAATTGAAAGCTTTATAAAATTGGGTTTCCTGATCGAAGTCGATGAAATGCTGCTATCCGTTTTGTGTGATCTGGATGTGCGTAAACAATATGATTATTGATCTCGACTACAGCCTGATTGCCGTAAACCGCATCTATAAATCAGGCTGTGCTTTTTCAAGCGGATTTTCCACATCCGGCTCTTAATCCAGGTTAATATGTCAGTGATATGCGGTATAAATACAACCATATCCTCCTTTTACTATTCTGGGTTTGGGCAAAAGATATCATTTGATTTCATCATGAAACTCTTCCCGGTTTTAACCAGTTGCCTCATAAATAAATGTTACCGAAGAGGGAGAGATTTAGAGTAACGTTGCCTCATAAAAGATGTTACCGGGTTTTGTTGTTAATGGAGAATATTTTCTTCAGTTTCTTATCCATGATTTTTCTTAGCAGAAAAGGGTTGAGGTTTTCAAGTTGTTTGGAGAGGGAGTTTTTG
>JBAZOY010000011.1:0-51329 GCA_041648505.1 Syntrophales bacterium
ATAATCTTTCTGAATTTTGTTGTAGTATGATTTCGTTGCGTAACCAATATTTCATTGACACCTAGAACTGGTTATCTTACAATTTAACTTCTCGATTAGAAAGAAATGTATCATCTTTCAAGGTGTTTTATCAAAAAAAGTCTTATGGTCTTTGTTTGAAAGAGTTTGAACTGATGTATTGTAAAATTAAATTATAATATGCCAGCAATTTTTAAAGGAAGGAAAGGATCCGAAAAATATGAGTTACGATTTTACGGCAGATGACATATTTGAAATGGCTGAACAGATTGAAAGAAACGGCGCAAAGTTCTACCGAACTGCAGCAGAAAACACAGCGGATGCTGCAGCCAAGGAACTGTTAGTAGAGATTGCGGCGATGGAAGATGAGCATGAAAAGACATTTGCCCAGTTGAGGTCGGAACTTACAAGTAAAGAAAAATCTTCCACGTTTTTTGACCCAGAGGGCGAGTCGACCCTCTATCTTCGTGCACTCGCAGATACCCGTGTTTTTTTCAAAAAAGAAATCGATGTTTCCTCAACGGAAGACATCCTCAAAGAAGCCATTAAAGCAGAGAAATACTCAATCGTTTTCTATCTGGGGATGAAAGATATGGTGCCGGATCAATTAGGTAAAGGTCGGATGGATGCCATTATTAAAGAAGAAATGGGGCACATCAGGATTCTCGGTAAAAAGCTGATATCTACCCAAAAATAATTGATGCCGAAATATCGTATATGTTGATAACCAGCAAATGATAGGCTTTGAGGTCGCTTAACATTAGAGTGGTAGTGTTTAAGAAGGTATAAGTCTACATTAAATATGATGTCTTTTTAGAGAAGCTTTCCCTCTTCAGCAAGTGTTTCGAGTCCTGCCCGGTCGAGCAGTTTAATATATCGTCCTTTGACTTCAATAAGATTCTGATTGCTCATTTTCGCAAAAATACGCGATAATGTTTCGGGGATGGTTCCCATTAAGCTTGCAAGATGACCTTTTGAAATCGTTAAAGAAACTCGATCTTCTGTGCCTTGTTGCCGGGCTACATAGGACAGGTATGCAGCCAATCTCCCCGGGATATCTTTTAAGGAAAGGCTTTCAATCTGAACTGTAAACTCACGAAGTCGCTGGGATAGTACTGCCAGCATGTTCAGGCAAAGAGACGGGTTTTTGGATATCAGGTCAACAAAGGCAGCTTTGGGGAGAAACAAGAGATGGCTTTTCAAAAGGGCCTGGGCGGTAGCCGGAAATTTCTGGCCGGAAAAAACTGGAACCTCTCCGAAGGGATTACCTGGACCGTAAATGTGAAAAATGTGTTCTTTACCTTCTATCGAAACTTTATAGATTTTAACCTTGCCGTCTGCAACAATATAAAATCCGTTACCTTCGTCTCCTTCTGAAAAGATAATTCTTCCTTTGTCGTAGAACTTGTCCACGGCGATCTGCCGTATTTGATTCAGATGATCTTCAGAGAGTCCCTTGAAAAGAGGGATATTCGAAATGATTTGAAGAATTTTGTCCACAATTGCCCCTTTCTTTTAAAGAAATATCATCTCTTTTTGACCTAAGTCAAGGCAAGTTAAGTAAAAGGCATATAAAAATAAATAAAAAATGAGGGCAAAAGCTTTCAAGAGCGGTTAAAATGATTAAATTACACATGTGTCCCAGAAATTGGAGGGACACCAGACCAAAAGGAGGTCAGCCATGTTTTGTTTTCAATGTGAACAGACTGCAAAGGGTGAAGGATGCACAAAGATTGGTGTTTGTGGAAAATCACACGAGGTTGCATCCCTTCAAGATTTACTGATTTACGCGGTAAAGGGGCTTTCCCTGGTTGCGACCGAAGGCCGTAAAGTGGGGATTAGTGATGGAAATGTAAACATATTTACTCACAAGGCAATATTTTCAACTTTGACCAATGTGGATTTCGATCCGGATCGATTCGTGGGGCTCATTATTCAAGCGGTGAAGCTGCGAGATGAATTGAAAGGTAAGGTAAAAGCCGCAGGCGGTAATGTCTCTTTTACTAGTGACGCTGCGAAGTTTACACCTGAAGCGACCGTCGAAGGGTTGGTGGCACAGGGCGAAAAGGTGGGAATAAAAGCGGACCCGGATATTGATCCGGACATTCATTCACTACAGTGGCTTCTGGTCTTCGGTATTAAAGGGGTTGCGGCTTACGCTGATCACGCTGCAATACTCGGAAAAACGGACGAGAATGTTTTTGCGTTTATCCATGAAGGCATGGCAGCAACACTGAATAGGAATCTGGGCGCCGATGAACTGACAGGGCTCGTTCTAAAATGCGGAGAGATCAACCTGCGGGCGATGGAAATTCTGGATGCTGCTAATACGGAAACTTACGGTCATCCGGTACCGACGAAAGTACCGCTGGGGGCTAAAAAAGGTAAAGCAATTCTTGTATCAGGTCATGATCTGAAAGACCTGGAAGAACTCTTGAAGCAGACGGAGGGGAAGGGCATTAATGTTTACACTCATGGCGAAATGCTTCCTTGCCACGGATATCCCGGACTGAAAAAATATGCTCATTTCTACGGGCATTATGGAACCGCATGGCAGAATCAGGCCAAGGAATTCGAGGCATTTCCCGGAACCATATTGATGACTACCAACTGTATTCAGAAACCCAGAGATTCTTATCACGAAAATATTTTTACAACCGGACTTGTCGGCTGGCCCGGGGTGACCCACATCAGCAATGAAGACTTTTCTCCGGTAATTGAAAAAGCGCTCGAACTCCCGGGATTCGCCGAGGATACCAGCGGTAAGTCCGTCATGGTCGGTTTCGGCCGCAATGCCGTCATGGGAGTTGCCGGTACCGTTATAGAGGCGGTCAAAAACAAAGCAATTCGACATTTCTTTCTTGTAGCCGGATGCGATGGTGCAAAGCCCGGACGCAATTACTATACGGAATTTGTGGAAAAGGTTCCAAAAGACTGTGTGGTGTTGACCCTTGCCTGTGGGAAATTCCGTTTCTTTGACAAAGACCTGGGCGATATCGGTGGTATCCCGAGACTTCTGGATGTGGGTCAGTGCAACGATGCCTATTCTGCTATTCAGATTGCCATAGCCCTGGCGGGTGCATTCGACTGTGGGGTGAATGATTTGCCATTATCCATGATTTTGTCGTGGTACGAGCAGAAAGCCTGTGCCATACTGTTGACGCTGTTGTATCTCGGCATCCAGGACATCAGGCTGGGGCCAAGCCTTCCAGCTTTTATTTCACCTAATGTGTTGAAGCTTCTGGTAGAAAAGTTCAATATTAAACCTATTTCAACACCGGATGAGGATTTGAAGGCGATTTTGGGATAACGAACGGGACATCGATACTTAAAAACAGACACTTGTTTTAGTTTAAGAATAAGAGGGGCGGAGAGTTTTTTTAAAAACTATGGAAATAGAGGTAAAAACTGTTCGCCCCCTTAAATAATTTATGGGGCCTTAAAGTCAAGTTTCGTCGAATTTGGAGGTGAGATCATGCTATGCCCAGGACAGGACACCAGATTCTGGAAGCCAACCGATATTTTTGAAATACCTTGTCCGAAATGTGGTCAGGCGGTGGAGTTCTTCAAGAACGACACTGTACGAAATTGCCCAAAGTGCAGCTACCGGTTTGTGAATCCCAAATTGGATTTCGGCTGTGCGTCCTACTGTGAATATGCGGAGCAGTGCCTGGGAACCCTGCCACCGGAACTTTTGGCCCAGAAAAAAGATCTTTTTAAAGATCGGATTGCTGTAGAAATGAAGCGGTACTTTAAAAACGATTTCAAAAAAATCGGCCAGGCCATGCGTGTGGCGCGTTATGCTGACCGGATAGGCAAGGAAGAACATGGCAATCTGGCTGTGATACTGACTTCAGCCTACCTGCACGATATCGGTATGATAGAAGCTGAGACTAAGTACGGAGATCGGGGAGAGGATTTTCATGAACAGGAAGGACCGGCAGTTGCCCGGACTATCATGTGTAAGCTCAATGCCGACAATGAACTGATCGATGAAGTATGTGATATTATTGCCCATCACCATAAACCCCGTGCTGAAGAATCCATTAATTTCAAAGTAATACATGATGCAGGTCTCGTGACCGATTTGGAGGAGCAACAGAAAAAAAAGGCTGTGGATATTGATAAACTAAAAGAGATAATAGAAACCTCCTTTTTGACCGATAGCGGCCGCAAAGTAGCAAGAGAGGTATTGATATCTAAGCGGAATGATATCTCGAACCCGGACAAGACTGTTTGAGCGAAGTGGGAATTGCTGTTTATCGGGAACCCGAACAAGAATTGATTATCACGATCACGAAAGCGCGAAAAGCTAAAAACAGGGGGCAATAATATAATTTCGCTTTTGAAAGAGGAGAATCTAAATGAAAGTACTTCGTAAAATCATAGAAATCGACGAGGAACTATGCGACGGGTGCGGTCAGTGTATAATGAGTTGTGCAGAGAGTGCACTTCAGCTCGTTGATGGGAAGGCCCGCGTTGTTTCCGATATATTTTGTGATGGACTTGGTGCTTGTCTGGGAGAATGTCCGACAGGTGCACTCAGCATAATCGAGCGAGAGGCCGATGAATTTGATGAAGAAGCGGTTGAATCGCACATGGCTGAAACAGAAAAGATGGAATCAACACAAACGTTACCCTGCGGATGCCCGTCAGCAAGTATCCAAACCTTCACCCCTTCAGCATCCGGACATGGGGCAGGAAGTGTTCACCGGGATGAAAGTACTGAAGAATCAGCGCTTTGGCACTGGCCGATACAGATAAAACTTGTTCCTGCAAAAGCACCGTTTTTAAAGGGTGCAGATCTTATTGTGCTGGCCGATTGTTGTGCGGTTGCAATTCCTAACCTCCACAGGGATTTTATTAAGGGAAAGGTTGTAATGATGGGTTGCCCAAAGCTTGACCAGGCCGGTGAATACATAGATAAATTTTCGGAAATTTTCAAAACAGCCGGCATCCGGAGTATTACTACGGTGATGATGGAGGTCCCGTGTTGTTCCGGCCTTGAAATGATTGTCAAAAAAGGTCTGGAAAAAGCGGGCGTAACGATTCCTATGAAAAGAGTAGTTATCAGCACCCGGGGGAAAGTTGTGGAAAATGTATAAAGTATCTTAATTTCTATAATTCATTGAAAGGTTCACTTATTTACATTATTTGCCTTGTTCGATCCAAGTGACATTATGGAGTATCAAAAAACTTCTTGAATCCATCATTCCAATACTGCAGTATTCCAATATTCTAATTGGGACAAAGCCCCGAAGAAAGATGCGAGACATATTGACTTTTTGATATCCTTTTTCTAAAAGAAGAGATATCATGTGAACCACCATGCTGTTGATTCTGGAGGAAGATTAGTTTGAAAATCATCATCGTAGGTGCCGGTGAAGTGGGTTTTCATATCGCCCGGAGGCTTTCACAAGAAAACCAGAACGTTGTTCTTATTGATAAAGACCCTCAAAAGATCAAAAACATCACAGAAAACCTTGATGTGCAGGCCATTCAGGGTGGAGGTACCAGTCCTCAGGTTCTTAGAGATGCAGGGATTACAGATACGGACATGCTGGTGGCGGCAACTGATAGTGATGAAGTGAATCTGATATCCTGCCTGCTGGCTAAAAACCTCAACCCTTACATGCTGAAGATGGCCCGGATTCGGAACCCGGAGTATCTACAGGAAAAAGAGCTATTTGGGCAGGACCTTCTCGGTATCGATCACGTCATAAGTCCTGAATCAGAGATGGTGAACACTATCGTGAGCGTAATGGAAATTCCCGGTGCTTCTGAGGTGATCGACTTTGCCGAAGGACGCGTCAAGCTGATCGGCATTACGATCCCGGAAGATTTCCCTTTTATCAACAAGACCATGGCCTCATTCAGGGGTCTCGAAGAAAAACTTTTGGTGGGTGCAATTGTCCGTGGCGACCAGGTCCTGATTCCCCGCGGCGAGGATGTTATTCAGGCTAATGACCTTGTATATGTGGTTGTTCATAATGAAGAAGTGAAGAGAATCCTGGAACTCTTGAACCCCAAGGCGGATATACTGAGGCGGGTTATCATCATCGGCGCTGGCCAGGCCGGTAAGGAACTGGCAATGCGGTTGGACCATACAAAAGTCAAGACTATACTTATCGAAAAAAACAGCGAATTATGTACCCAAGTTGCTGAAAAACTGGAAAGGGTAATCGTCATCAACGGAGACGGGACGGATAAGGAATTGCTTCTTGAAGAGAATGTGGGAGATGTCGATTTTGTTGTTGTTTTGACGGGAGATGAAGAAAACAATGTACTCATTTCTCTTCTTGCCAAGGCTCTTGGCGCGAAAAGAACTATCACACGTGTGAGTAACCTCAGCTATATCCCCCTCGTATCTGCCATCGGCATCGACACGGTGGTCAGTACAAGGCTTTCTGCAGTAAGAGCCATTCTTCAGCATATCAGGCGCGGAAAGATTATTACAGTGGCACCTCTGAAAGGCGAACATGCCGAAGCCATTGAGGCAGAAGCTTTGGATATATCCCCTATTGTCAACGTTCCCCTTAAGGATGTCAAATTTCCAAAAGGGGCAATTATCGGTGTAATCGTGCGGGGTAATGAGGTTATTATTCCAAAAGGGGACAGCATCATCCTGCCGAAGGATCGACTGGTGATTTTTGCCCTCCAACAAGTCATCCCAAAGCTGGAAAAGCTTTTAACGGTAAAGTTGGAATACTTCTGATGCATTTTCGAATCGTCGCGCGATTTATTGCCTTGCTGACTCTCTTTATAGGCAGTTCAATGGCACTGCCCTTATCGGTGTCTTTCTTCTACGACGACGGTAGTGCACATGCGTTGCTTTTATCCATGCTGGCTACCGCTATAACGGGGCTCGTCCTTTTCTTTTCTGTGAAGAAAAGGGAAGATACCCACCTCAATCACCGTGACGGGGTTGCCATTGTTACCCTTGGATGGATCATGGCCGGGCTTCTTGGGACCCTTCCCTTTATTCTCTCCGGTGCTATCCCGAATTTTACCAATGCCTTTTTTGAATCCGTATCAGGGTTTACGACTACCGGCGCCTCTGTTGTTAGCGATATCGAGGCTCTTCCCAAAGGAATTTTACTTTGGCGGAGCCTGACCCAGTGGCTGGGCGGTATGGGCATCATCCTGCTCTCCATTGCTATTCTGCCGTTCCTGGGAGTAGGCGGGATGCAGCTCTACAAGGCGGAAGTTCCAAGTCCTGTGGTAGACAAACTGAAACCGAGGATATCCGAGACCGCAAAGACCCTCTGGAAGGTCTATGTTCTGATCACGATCACACAGATCGTTCTGCTCATTGCAGGCGGAATGTCCGTCTTTGATTCTATCTGTCATGCGTTCTGCACCATGCCCACGGGCGGGTTTTCAACAAAAAATGCGAGTGTCGCTCATTTTAACAGCGTGTACTTTGATTCCGTCATTATCATTTTCATGATACTTGCCGGCATCAACTTTTCGCTTCATTACAAATTTCTCAGGGGGGGGGCAAAAGTCTTTAGCAGTGATGTGGAATGCCGTGTGTTCCTGGCCATAGTAGGTATTTTCATACTGATCGTTACTCTGAATATCTACGGCACGGCGACCGCCTACGAATCTATTACAAGAGCCTTTCGCGATGCCGCATTCCAGGTCTCTTCCATTATTACAACCACAGGTTTTGTTACTGCAGATTATGAGAAATGGCCCGCATTATCTCAATTAGTTTTGCTCATCTGCATGTTTTTAGGTGCAATGGCCGGGTCAACAGGCGGCGGGATCAAGATCATGCGCGTTATGTTGCTGTTCAAACACGGATATCAGCAGTTGTTTAAGATTATTCATCCCCATGCGGTCACCACGGTTAAGCTTGGCGGTAAACCGGTTCCGCAAGATATTCTCAACAGCATATGGGGATTCTTTATTTTGTACATCGGGTTATTTGTAGTCGCCACCCTTATCATGGCATCTCTCGGGCTGGATATAATCTCGGCCTTTTCATCAGTTGCGGCCTGCATCGGCAATATCGGCCCCGGCCTTGGTATTGTTGGCCCGCTTAGGAACTATCTGGAAATTCCGATCATCGGCAAATGGGTCCTGATATTTTGTATGCTCCTGGGTCGTCTGGAGATCTATACAGTCATCCTTCTGCTCACACCGGAGTATTGGAGGAAATAGCAGAAAGTCATTAACCAGCAGGAACTGGCGTTTGATAAAACCTATTTATGATTTTTTTATTCACCTCCTTTGTTAACATTTAATCTAAGGCAATTACTAACCCCAAAACTACTTGCCTATTCCCAACTTTTGTGTTTATTTTGCAAAAAGTTTTCCTCTTGGGGAGATGTCCAATACGTTATTTCCGGCTGATTATACCAATTAATTAAGGTAATTGGAAAGAAGGGGCAAAATGGCAGACAGATCTAAAGTTAATTATGAGTTTCCTGCCTTCACCTACGAGGTGGAGAGAGGAAAAATGCAGGAATTAGTTCTGGCAATAGGAGATGACAATGCAGTTTTTCTGGATAAGGAATCGGCAATAGAAGAAGGATATAAGGACACTCCCGCTTCTCCTACTTTTAGCACCGTTCCCATGAACTGGTCGAATATGCTGTCCCGTATCATCGACTATTTAAAGATTGACTTTGCCAAGGTCCTTCATGGAGAGGAAGGATACGAGTATTTCAAGGAGATCTACCCCGGAGATGTCTTGACAGGAAAGACAAGGGTAGTTTCCATTGACGAGAAAACCAGTAGTTCCGGAAGCATGGAGATTATTAAATTGGAAACCATGTATACTAATCAGAGAAATGAACTGGTTTTGAAGGCTACTGCGCTTATTGTTGAGAGAAAGTGAGGTTTGACAATGGCTAAAGAGCTTTATTTTCAAGACATTAATGTCAAGGATCAGATGCCCCTCCTGGTTAAGGACCCTGTGAAACACATGCAACTGGTAAAATATGCCGGTGCTTCCGGTGATTTTAACCCTCTCCATGTTGACCCGGAGTTTGGCAAAACGGTAGGAATCGGTAGCCAGATTGCTCATGGCATGCTGGTTATGGGGTTTGTAGGCCAGGCTATTACAAATTGGATACCTAAAAAATACATACGCAAATTCAGTGTACGTTTTGTCGGCATGACAATTATTGATGATGTGGTTACTGTTACAGGTAAAGTAAAAAGCAAGAAACAGGAAGGAGGTAACAATTTAATACTTTGCAATGTCTATGCGAGGAACAAGGCAGATGAGTTGTTAATTACCGGCTCATTTGAGGCATCTCTGCCGGATAAGAAATAGTGCTTTTGGGAAAAGACAGAGGTGTACTACTGTCAAGTATCTTCTGTAAATTCAATAGAAGATATGCCTCTCTATTTTATTTTTGAATGCTTTCGTATCGGCATTCGCACACGTAGTGGTGATCGATTTAGCAATTACGAAAGTAAATATTCGTAATTTTCTCGTGAATTTCATTTTTTAAAGGGAACGAATATGACTCTTGCATTAGAAGGAATAAAAATACTGGACCTGTCCAGGTTGTTGCCATTTAATTACTGTACCATGATGCTGGCTGATCTGGGCGCAGAAGTCTTAAAGGTAGAGGAACCAGGAATTGGGGATTATATGAGAACTATGCCTCCGAGGTTGAAGAAAGAAAATCCCCTGTTTTTAATGGCCAATCGTAATAAAAAAAGTATGACCCTGAATTTACGGGATGAAAAAGGGAAGGAAGTACTTCGCAAGCTTATCAAAGAATACGATGTTCTTTTTGAGAGTTTCAGGCCTGGTGTGATGGATAGACTGGGATTAGGTTATGAAAGTCTGAAAGATATAAATCCGAAACTTATCTTCGTGTCTCCCACAGGTTACGGCCAGGATGGACCATACAGAGATAGGCCGGGGCATGATATGAACTACATCGGCGTAGCAGGTATTCTGGAAGCTACAGGACGGCATACAGGAAAGCCTGTTTTGCCTGGTATACCCATTGCCGATATGAGCATAGGGATATTTTCCGCTTTTTCCATCTTGGCAGGTGTTATAGCCCGGGACAGAACAGGTAAGGGGCAGCATATAGACATATCCATGACCGACTGCATGGTATCTTATAATATGGTCAATATTGCTTTTGATATCGCCAGAAAACAATCTCCAGGTGGAGAGCAAATTGATATATCGGGAGAAACTCCCTGCTACAACGTCTTTAAGACAAAAGATGGGAAGTTTATTGCTCTGGGCAATGTCGAGCGTAAGTTTTGGGTCAATCTTTTAAAACTCATTGATCGGGAGGACTTAACTGAATATCAGTTCGCGACGGGAGAAAAACAAAAGAAGGCTATAGATGAACTGAATAAAGTCTTTCTAACCAAGACAAGGGAAGAATGGCTGACTTTACTGGAAGGAAAAGATACATGCTACTCTCCGGTTAATGATGTAGAGGATTTAATGGTAGATCCCCATATTAAACATCGTGAAATGCTGCTTAAAATGGATCATCCTGTAGAAGGTGAGATATTAACGCTTGGTTTTCCCTTCAAGTTTTCCGATACCCCGGCAAGTATAAGAACTCCTTCTCCTGCTTTGGGTCAGAATACAGACGAGACTTTAAAAAGCTTGGGCTACGATGAGACAGAAATGAAGGAAATGAGGGAAAAGGGGGTAATATAACAAACCGCCCTCTTTTTTACTGAACACATAGAAGAAGAGGTCTTTAAAGGACTGAAGATAAATTCATTGAATTTCCAATGGTCTAACCCACTTTCCAAAAGGGGAGAGGTTAGACCGTTTTTTAAAAGAACTGTTCGCTTTGAGTGGCAGTCTGTAAACTCCCTTCGAGACGCTTTGGCTTACTTTTGATACCCCGGCAGTTTTGCAGAAGAAGTAGATCAGATTACCATGCCTACTTGTCTAATCGGACACCATATTTCTTCTTCAATTCTGCCTTTGCTATCTTACCGGAAGCGGTCATAGGCAGAGATTCCAGAAACTCAAACTGGGTGGGGTATTTGTATTTTGCCACTTTGTCCTCTAGAAAAGCAGTAATTTCTTCAGGCGTGAGGCTTTGACCATCCTTCGGTACAATAAACGCTTTGCCTGTCTCACCCCACATTTCATCAGCCACACCGATAATAGCAATATTTAGAACCTTCGGATGTTCAGACAGGATCTTCTCGATCTCGGCAGGATATACATTTTCTCCACCGCTTCTGTACATATCCTTTGCCCGGTCAACAATATAAAAATAACCTTCTTCGTCCGTGTAACCGAGATCCCCCGTATGCAGTACCCCATTTACTATGGTTTCAGCGGTTTTTTCCGGCATATTCCAGTAGCCAGTCATCACAGTAGGACCCCTTGCCACTATCTCACCGATTTCACGCGGAGGTAATGTCCTTCCTTTCTCGTCCTGTATCCAGGCCTCCGTGAAAAAGCCGGGCAGGCCGACAGAACCCTGTTTTCTTTTTATATCTGACTTAGGCAAAAACATCATGGCAGAGTTTTCCGTCTGCCCCAGACCCTGCTGCATCCTGAGCCCTCTCTTCGCCAGTTCATCAAAGAGGACCTTTGGTGTCCTTTCCCCTGCTCCAAAGACAACCCTGACACTGCTCGTATCAACCTCGTCCAGTTTACCTGTCTTCAGGACAAACCGCCACATCGTGGTAAGGGCAAAGACTACGGTGACTTTGTATTTCTCCATGTCCAAGGCAAACTGGGCGGGATCAAAGCTATGCCGCATAACCAGAGTTGCACCACGACACAAAGTGGGGGTAAAGCTGATAAAAAGTCCACCGGAGTGAAACAGCGGTGACTGGGCGAGAAAGACATCTTCTTCTCTCATATCAGTATAGAACATGATTTGGAAATTCTTAAAATACGTCTGACTGTGGGAAACGATGGCTCCCTTGGGATTACCGGTAACACCGGAGGTGTAAATGATGGCCAGGGGATCGTCCATGTCTACCGGTTCCTCCGGTTCCGGCTCATCAACAGGACAGTTTTTCATCGCCTCATCATAAGAGGCTGCCCATTCCGGGCATTTAGGACAAGCAGTGGCAAGGCTCTTCACATAGAGAAATTTGTCTTTTTCTACTACCACCCTGTTCCGGATAGCTTCAACGTATCCTATGAGGACGTCGTGGAAGACAAGCATCCGGGCACTACAGTGGTTTAGCTGATATTCAAGTTCAGGTCCCACCAGGCGGAAATTAAAGGGTACAAAGATTAGTCCGAGCTTCGCCGCGGCAAAATACAGATAGAGAAACTCGGGACAGTTTAAAAGAAATACACCTATCCTGTCTCCCTTCTTGAGGCCCAATCTCTGCAAGTAGTGGGCTGCCCGATTGGTTTCCTCATTCATTTTCCCGTAAGTGATAGGCGTATCTTCGTAAATAAGTGCCGGCTTATCAAACGCTAATTTAGCCCTCTTTGTTGTTATGTAACCGATGCTCCAATGTATGAGAGAAAATCCTCCTGAGATTCATATCCTAAGAATAAAAGCGGATAACCTTAGACCAACTAAGGCGTTAGAGAGATGGGTGTATACGTTAGACCGTAACCTCCTGACCTGGTTCAACGGTTATAACTTCAACATCCGGCAGGTCCTTTTTCATGATTTGCCGGAAGGAATTAGCATCCTGCTCTAAAATGGGAAATGTCTTGTAGTGCATAGGAATAACCTTGGTAATCCCTAAGAGTTTTGCCGCTATCGCAGCCTGCGCCGGATCCATGGTAAAAACACCCCCTATGGGGAGGAAGGCCAGGTTAATTTTATAGATCTCACCCAAAATTTTCATAGAATAGAATATTCCGGTGTCTCCAGAATGATAGATAGTATAACCGCCTTCGAGTTTAATGATATAACCTACAGGAGCTGCCGTTTGTGAAGAATGGAAGGCCTGGGTCATTGTTATCGTAATTTCATCGAACTTTACGGTGCCACCTATATTCATTCCCATACCATAAATAATTTGTGCATCCAATATCTGTTCGTCCTGTTTCAGCCTTCCCACCGTCTCCGGGGCGCCGATTAGAACGGCACCTGTAGCCTTGACAATACTTGCTGCATCTGCCACATGGTCAAAGTGATCGTGGGTCACCAGAACGAAATCAGCCTTTACAAGCTCTTCAGCTTTACAGGGGGCAAGGGGGTTTCCTGTCAACCACGGATCTATAATAACTATTTTCCCCTTTTCAGAAGTGATCTGAAAGCCTGCATGTCCAAGAGATTTAACTTTAACAGCTCCCATAATTCGCCCTCCTTTTTCCTGAATACTAGTGATGTAAGAGTTAATATCTTTCCGTATAGTTTAGGGGTTAAAAAAGTAGCACTCAGTCTTCTCTTCAGAAGAGGTGTTCTTGCCAAAAACATTAACGAAGGGAAAAGATATAACCACTGTCAATAAAATAGCACAAAAAAGACTGACATTGCTACAACTTGCTGAGAGACTTCGGAACGTATCAGAAGCATGCCGCCATCATGTAGTATCTTGTGCCGTTCTTGTTTCCGAACATCTCCGTCAGGGGGCTGTTAAGGTAAGTTCGGGCACGATATCGTGCCCGAAAAACATTACAAGCCGTTCCTTCTAAATCCGATTTCCACTATTTTGCAAAGGTCTCACCGGACAAGAAGCTAATTAAATATCACCCCGGAGAATGACAGACTGTCCAAAAAGTGCGTGACCTTTAAGCGTAAACCAACATGGCTTTAATGATCGTGAGCGGGTTCACACAACTCAAGCAAAATTCCATGTGCAGATTTTGGATGGATGAATGCTATCTTGCCATGGGCACCGGGGCGTGGTACCTTATCGATCAGCGTTATACCACTCTGTGCAATCTCCTTTAAAGCTGCTTCGATATTATCCACAGCCACGGCTATGTGATGGATCCCTTCTCCCCTCTTTTCTATAAACTTACGCGTAACATCACCTATACTGCCAGCCGGCGGTTCTGCTATAGGCGACATTAACTCAAAGGAGCTTTCTCCAATTTCTACAAAGGCAACCGCTGCCCCTGATCCTTCTTCTATGGTGGCGGGAGTGACTTTCAGACCAAGGATGTCCCTGTACAAAGAAATCCCTTTTTCTATATCCTTTATGGCAATACCCATGTGTTCTATCCTGCTGATTTTCATTGTGTTACCTCCTCATTAACATTTATATAATCGTTTAGTGCCAGCCATTTACCAAGAAAAATCGAACAAAGTCGAATAACATGAACAGTTATACATTTCCTGCCGCATTGACCTTGTGTCATGTCATCAGCTATTGTTACATTCAATCCCGATATTTTTTGTGAAACCTCTGAAAAAATATGTCTTCGGGATAGATTAAGATTTCTTCGGTACCAAAATATGGTATACTTTTATATACTTACGGCTATTCATGTAACATAGATACTGCCTTAGTGTCAAGTATTTTTTCAGAACAACAGTGTATATCTTCACGGTAACTTGGATGCCAAAACATTACGAAGCTGTCAATATGTTCGAAACACGAAGCAAACAGCTCGTGTTTCACGACCAGTAAGTATCTCTATAAATGACATAGCTCTGAAGGATGCCTATCTCTGGTGGATTTTTCCTTCGGAAAGTGTTATGAAGGACTATTACTAGTCTGTCCTCTGACCTTCATGGGGAGAGAGTAAACAGGCATGGTAACCGGGTGTAAATAGGAAGGATGATAAATGACAAAACCATTTGAGTATTGTTTCCATAATACTCTGCAGTGCATGGGGAAAGAATGTCCGGCACCCTGTAGAACGATCCTCGACAATATCGCCGATGGAGTTTTTACCGTAGACAAGGAATATAAAATCCTCTGGTTCAACCTGGCAGCGGAAAGAATTACAGGTTTTAGCAAAGAAGAGGCCCTAGGACATCCCTGTTATGAGATATTTCAGACTGAACTCTGTCAGGGACATAATTGTCCTTTAAAGAGAACCATGTCCGCAGGAAAAGGTGTTGTTAATTTTGAGGTAAACATTATTACGCACGGTGGGCGGGGAATACCGGTAGCTATCAGTACGGCTCCAATTAAAGATAAAAACGGCAAAATTATAGGCGCAGTGGAGAACTTTAGGGATCTTTCTGAAATCAAGGCTTATCAGAGCGAGCTGAACGGGCATTATTCGTTCAAAAATATTATCAGCAAGAATGCCAAGATGGTGACTATTTTCAACAATCTCAAAGACATTGCCGTCAGCGATTCGACCGTTCTTATCTATGGAGAGAGTGGTACAGGGAAGGAATTAATAGCCCGGGCTCTTCATGATCTTAGCAGAAGAAAGGACAAGCCTTACATTACCATTAATTGTGGAGCCATCCCGGATACATTAATGGAATCAGAAATGTTTGGATACCGAAAGGGTGCCTTCACGGATGCCAGACAGCACAAGCCAGGCAGGTTTGCCATGGCAGAGAGGGGAACAATATTTCTCGATGAAATTGGAGATCTCTCTTATGAACTTCAGGTCAAGCTTCTGAGGGTTCTCCAGGATGGCGAGTACTACTCTTTGGGAGGCACGGAAGCCCTGAGGGCGGATGTACGGGTAATTACTGCTACCAATAAAGACTTGTTTAAGAGGATTCAGGAAGGTCTTTTTCGGGAAGACCTTTATTACCGGATCAATGTAGTGCAAATAGATGTACCCAGCCTCCGGGAACGTAAAGAAGACATCCCTCTTCTAACAGAACATTTTATAGAGAAATTTAACAAAAAGATGGGCAGGGACGTAAAGCAGATCGGAAGCCGTGCCTATGAAATCCTCTTTAGCTACGATTTTCCGGGTAATATCAGGGAACTGGGAAATATAATCGAACATGCAATTATCCTGTGCAAAAAAAACACAATAGAAGTGAATCACCTTCCCCCATATCTTTTTGATAAAACCAGAAACAAAGCAAAAGTACCACATGTGGCAATACCTATGTCTGAAATAGAACTGATGGAAAGGGAGGCCATCCTTGATGCCCTTCGTAAGCATCAGTGGAATAGGGACAAGACAGCACAAGCCCTTGAATTAAGCAGAACAACTCTTTGGCGAAAATTAAAAAAGTTTCAACTCGTTTCTTAATCTATAAGGGCTTCGAAAATTGCATTTACCGGTACTCAAAAATCTTTTTCACCCACGCACGTCTCACTTCAAAGCAAAAGCGCAACTTGCGCTTAAGCACTCAGACATTTTCTTTTCCGTTGTAGCACTGCGACGTCACGGTGCTCGAATCTTTAATTAACTGTTTATTGGATCCAATTTTTACTATTTTGCAAAGCTGTTTCTGCATATTTTAGACGGAGAGATATTTATGTTTCTAAACGTTCCATAATGTAATTATATGTAATTACAGCCATTATTCTGATGTTTACTGGGATTGTAACATGTTGCAACGTTTCTTTTTAGTAATATTGCATCTCTACTTTCTTCCAATCCATAAAAGCACAATAAAAATAAATTGTTATTAATATATATTATAACTGGCATGTTTATTGCTTTTGAGATACAACTCGGTTATATAGTGTTTCTTGACGAAAGTAAAAGATGTAGTAAATATGCCAAATCGACGTCCTAAAGCCAAGAAAATATCTCATGAGTTGAGCGAAAAATTAGGGAAAGACAGGAGAATGGAAAAGATACTCTCCATTCTTCCCGATCTTGCCGTAAGCGATGCACCGGTCTTGCTCGAAGGTGAAAGTGGTACCGGAAAAGAGTTGATTGCCATAACTATTCACAAACTCAGTAAACGGTGTAAGTACCCCCTTGTTAAAGTCAGTTGCAGTGCGTTTTCCGAAGAGATACTGATAACCGAATTATTCGGTTGCCGGGCCAACAGTTTTTATGGAATTCAGGAGGACCGAACCGGAAAGATGGAAATGGCAAGAGGCGGGACTATATTTCTCGACGAAGTGGATTGCCTTCCTCTTCGTGTCCAAATCATGCTTTTTAGGGCTTTTGAAGACTGGTATTACGTTCCGTTGGGGGCGGAAACCCCGGAACCATTAGATATTCGACTCATCGCCGCGACAGAAAAGAGTCTGAAGAACTATGTCTGGAAGGGGAAATTTAAGGAGAATTTTTACTACCGTTTGAATGTTTTTCAACTCCAGCTTCCTCCACTTCGGGAAAGAAGAGAGGACATCATCCTTCTGGCTTACCAGCATATACGGCGTCTGAACGCAAAATGTGAAAAAAATGTGGAGGATTTTGATTTAGAAGCGCTTCATGCCTTACGTAGGTATTCCTATCCGGGGAACATAAGGGAACTGGAAAATATCATCCAGCATGCTCATATTCTTGCCCGGGGAGGGAGTATCTGCCTCGGTAATCTTCCTGCCAGATTGGCATGAGGAAAAGAAGTAACGGTAATTTTGGCAATAGGGACAGTCCGACTGTTCTTAGGTATGGTTATAATAAAATTAGTTCCTAACAGGAGGTGTAAAAATGTTATTGCAGTTGCTGTCCTATCTGGCACTCGTAGTTTTCGTCGCGGGTATTCTGACTAAAGTTGTTAAGTACTTGAGGATGCCGATCCACTTAAGGTGGGAGCTTTATCCGATCCCTCATGAAAAGGGACGTGAATACGGGGGGTCCTATTTTGAGGAATTGAACTGGTGGGAGAAGCCTAAAGAAAAAAAATCCCTTATCGGGCAGATGAAGTTTATTGTTCCGGAGATTCTTTTTGTGAAAGGGCTTTACCACGATAACAGAAAGCTCTGGTGGGCATCATTTCCCTTCCACTTCGGGATGTACCTGATAATCGGCTGGTTGGCCCTGCTATTAATAGGAGCCCTGCTCAGTATTGCCGGTCTGTCCCCGGGAAGCTCATTAGCCGTTCTTTTCCAGTCTCTTGCTATCATTTTGGGTGCCGTCGGTTTCATAGTCGGTACTTTAGGGTGTATCGGTTTACTTTTTCTGAGGGTCTTTGACAGCGATCTCCGATCCTTTGCCGCACCCAAAGACTATTTTAACCTGCTGTTTATCCTGTCCATTTTTTTGACCGGTTTGCTGGCGTGGTCTTATTCCGACCCTTCGTTTGTAATATTCCGTGATTACCTGAAGGGCTTGATTACCTTCAAACCAGCAACTGTTGAAAGTTCTTTAGTGCTGGCGAATATAATTCTTCTGTCACTTTTTTGCATGTATATTCCGTTTACGCACATGACGCACTTCTTCGCCAAGTATTTTATGTGGGATAAGGTCCGCTGGGATGATGAGAGAAACTTACCGGGAAGCGCCATTGAAGCAAAAGTAAATGAGGTCTTAAACTACAGGCAAAACTGGTCAGCGCCCCATATCAAGTCTGGGAAAACCTGGGCCGAGACCGCTACAGAGGAGGTTGAGTAGATGAAGTCAGAAAAGATAAACCCTAAAGATATCAGCAAGGCATCCGAGCAAATGATCGAACTCGATCCGGCAGTTTTCATGAAGTTGCCCTATCCCTACGACAAGGGGGAAGATGAGCCGGCTTTTAAGAGACTTACAGAAGACCAGAGAAACAAATACGAGGCCTCCCTTGATGGTGTTCTTGCCGTTAGCATACCTAAACCGGCGACAAAAGCAGAAGAGGATGAACTTGTCAGGAAATTCCTCTCCGGTCTCGAAAAGTTGTTCACAAAGGAAAATAACTGGACGTTCCTCCAGCCTCTCACTCTCTCCCTTGAGTATTGCGCTAAATGTCAGACATGCAACGAGGCCTGTCCCATATATGTCGCAAGCGGCAAGAAGGACATCTACCGTCCCACTTACAGGTCTGAAGTCCTCCGCATGATAGCGAACAAGTATCTGAAAAAAAACGGGAAACTCCTGGCAAAATTTACAGGCAACGATATCGACCTCAACTGGACGACGGTAGCGAGGTTAGCCGAACTTGCCTACCGGTGTACCCTGTGCCGGAGGTGTGCCCAGACCTGCCCGATCGGCGTGGATAATGGTCTGATAACCCACGAGTTGAGAAAACTTTTCAGTCAGGAAATGGGCATAGCCCCGGCGGAACTTCACACCTTAGGTTCCGTTCAGCATCTGAAAAAGGGATCGAGTACCGGCTTGACGCCCGTTGCCTTAAAAGATACCATAGAATTCCTTGAAGATGACATCAAAGAAAGGACAGGCCTGGATATAAAATTCCCTATAGACAAAGAAGGGGCGGATATACTGCTCCTCCACAATGCCGGGGAGTACCTGGCATGGCCGGAAAATCCCATGGCTTTTGCGATCATTTTCGAGGCGGCAGGTTTAAACTGGACATTATCCAGTGATCTGGTGGGGTACGATGCCGTCAATTACGGCCTTTGGTATGATGATGTCCAACTTTCCAGGGTGGCGGTGAAGCACGCCCAGATCGCAAAGAAGCTTGGCGTAAAAAAGATCGTTATCGGAGAATGCGGTCATGCCCATAAGGCTATTTCCGTTATTGCCGACCGTGTTATAAACGGGGAGATCAATATCCCGAGAGAAAGTTCCATGACGTTACTGGAAGATCTTGTGAGCAGCGGAAAGCTCAAGCTCGATCCGAGGAAAAACGATTTTCCCGTCACGCTGCACGATCCCTGCAATATGGTAAGGCTCATGGGTGTGGTGGAGCCACAAAGAAAGATTCTCCGTAAGATCTGTCCGCAGTTCCGGGAGATGGAGCCCCATGGTGTGAAGAATTACTGCTGCGGCGGCGGAAGTGGGTTCGCCATCATGCCTTCCATGAATTTTCCCAACTGGCGTTCCGGCATTTCCGGAAGAATGAAATACAAACAGATACTCGATGCTTTTCAAGATGTCATAGATCCCAGTATCAAGAAAATGGTCTGTGCTCCCTGTTCCAACTGTAAAGGCGCCATTAGGGATATATTTACCTATTACGATGCCTGGAAAAAGTGTAGTATCTCTTACACCGGGCTGGTAGAACTGATTGTCAACGCAATGGAAGATATAAAAGAGCCGTACATTGAATGGCCTGAGTTCTAACCGGGCTTGCTGTCCTCCCGGATCGTTTTTCTATAAGAAAGGCGGGATGACAATCAGTATCCCCACAGGGCATCACGAAGCCCTGATGTACGGATAGTCTTTCGGGGAAGGGAAGTGTGAAAAACATCTTCCCTTCCCCATATAGTTACTTCTTTTTTTGCCCTTGTAATACCTGTATATATGAGCTCGCGTGTCAGTACAGGCGAGTCCCTGTCAGGTAACAGGAGAAGGATTCTTTCAAACTCTGACCCCTGACTTTTATGAACTGTTATGGCATAAGCCGTCTCGTGTTCGGGAAGCCTCAAGGGGGTTAATTTTCTCCACTTACCACCGGCATCGCGAAAAAAGACATACAGCTCGCCGTTTCGGTCTGGCAGCACGATACCGATATCTCCATTGAACAATTTCAGATTGTAGTCATTGCGGGTAATCATGATCGGACGGCCACGGTACCAGTCTGTATCACGTTTGATCATGTTTTCCCTGCGGAGAACCTGCTCAACTAAAAGATTCAACGCCGATACGCCAAAGGGTCCCTGTCTTAAGGCGCATAGGATTCGAAATCTGTCAAACAGATCAAAGATGTATTCAGGACTACCTTCCGAATCAATGGCCTGTAAATAATCATTAAAACCGGTGACAAATTTTTTACCAAGCACCGGGACGAGGAGGTCTCGTGAGGGGAGTTCCGACCATTGAATATCACTGTAAATACAGGATTTCAGTAGATCAATGGCATGGACGCTATCCCCTCTGTTTACCGCATTGCTGAGATGACCTATCCCACTCTTCTGTCCGAAACGGTAGTTCTTCTGAAGTTGGACAATGCTGTCGCAGATCCCTTTAGTATCGCTACACTGATATTTGAGCTGGAGGCTATTATCTGTGTATTTGTTTAATTCTTCAGCAAATTCCCGGGAGAAGGTATTAAGAGGATCCCTGCCGCAGATATCACCGAGGACAGCCCCCGCTTCTACCGAGGCCAGTTGATCCTTGTCTCCTAACAGGAGCAATTTTGCTGTTGGTGGTATTGCCTGGACAAGCTTGGACATCAGGGGGAGGTCAACCATGGATGCCTCATCCACAATGACCATGTCAACGGGGAGGGGATTCTCGGAATTGTGAAGAAAATAAGGAGAATTCGTAGCTCCCAGCAGGCGGTGGATGGTAGTTGCCGTTTCGGGGATGGCCGTTTTGATAGATGCGGGACAATTCAGAATTTCCTTGGTCTTTTTAATGGCCTCCTCAAGACGGGCGGAAGCCTTTCCCGTAGGTGCGGCAAGGGCGATTCGAGGTATATTCCCCTTGCCCTGTTCGATAAAGAGGGACATGATTTTTGCCACCGTGGTGGTTTTTCCTGTTCCGGGGCTTCCGGAAATTACAGAGAAGCGGTTCAAGAGTGATGTTGTGGCGGCGATCCTCTGCCAGTCATTGCCCTCATCTGTAAGAAAAGGGAATAGTCGATCCAGACCGTCTTTCAATAATGGCGCATCAATTTCATCTAAGGATCCTTGCTTCGTAATGCCATCAAAGGTACGATTTCTGATAAAATCGGCCAGTTTTTTTTCATAGTCCCAGTAACGGTATAAATAGAGACGTGACTGCCCGTCGAGGATGAGGGGCCTGTAATCGCCGGGTTTTCCAACCACCGGGGCCGCTTCAAGTATCCCGCGCCAGTGAGATAGCCGGGGACAGGTTATGGGGTTGGGGTCTGCCCCGCCATCTGTCAGTACTCTTCCCTCGATCGACGATAGATCGAGACAGATATGCCCTTCTCTCGTGCTCCTGCTGACCAGTGCAGCGGCCAGAAAAAGTTCCGGTAAATCACGGCCCGAAAGTTCCGTCATAAAACGGGCAAAGTGGAGGTCAATTTCAAGAAATGTTTTCACTCCCTCTACTTCATCCTCAGGTTTCGAAGAAATCGAGCAAGCATTAACTCAGCATATCTCTGATTTGCTGCAATTCTTTTTTAATTTTTATTAAACGTTTTCGATCAGGATCCGCTGCGGTCGTTTCTTCTCTCATTTTTAACAATTGTCTTTTTGCACCGCTTATGGTGAACTGATCCCTGTAGAGGAGATTTTTGACAATTAACAGTTCCCGGACGTCTTTTTTCCGGTAGAGTCGCTGGTCGGACTTTGTACGAACAGGTCTTATCGTTTTGAATTCAGATTCCCAGTACCTGATTACATAAGGCTCAACACCAACTATTTCACTGACCTCACCGATACGAAAATATTCTTTGTCGGGAATCAGTTTGTCCATATAAAATCCTATAGTTCCGATTGCTGATGAGATATATGAGGAGAGGGGGGGGCTTCCCCCTTTTCCCTGCAAAAACGGGGAAGGGCAAACCTTCCTTCTCCCGTTCTAAAATAACTCTACTTTTTACGCATTATTTTGTCCAAATTCCTGTACCCTCCTTCAGGCTAAAATATTTTTCGTTGCCGATTATTAAATGGTCCAGTAGGTCTATACTCAGGATTTTGCTTACTTCAAGGAGCCTTTCGGTTAATTTGATATCGTCTTTGCTGGGTGAAGGATCTCCTGACGGGTGATTGTGGATCAGGATTATAGCTGCCGCATGATGCTCAACGGCAGGGTGGAATACTTCTCTGGGATGGGCAAAGCTGCTATTCAAGGAGCCGATAGCTATAACCTCATCCCTTATCAGTTTGTTCCTGGTATCAACGTAGAGTCCCCGGAGATGCTCCTGTTGCAATCTGGCCATGTCTTTTGTATATTGAAATACTTCCTCCGGTGATCTCAGGAAAACTTCGGCCTGTCTTCCAAACAGTCTTTTACCCAATTCAGAGACGGCTACTACCTGACAGGCCTGGACAGGAGAAAGTCCCAGAACTTTTTCGATCTTCTCTACATCACCATCGGCAAAAATGGCCTGAGTGCCATATTGGGCCATGATTCTCCGCGCTAGCTCAAGAACACCCTCTTTTTTTGTACCCCTTCCCAGTATTACTGCCATAAGCTCATAATTTTTGAGTGCCGATGGTCCGTATCTTCTCAACTTTTCCCTGGGTTTTTCCTCTTCCGGTAGGTCACGAATATGAAGCACGTAAGATTCATTCAATATCTTACCCCCCGAGTTTTTCGTACCTTAACAAGTAGGTATTCAGGACTAAGCTAATTCCTGTAAATCTTCACCCTTGTTTTTTTGCAGTTCTTTATAAACTTTTCTTGCCGCATCCTGTTCAGCTTCTTTTTTGCTCTTTCCCGTGCCGTAAGCATTGATTATATCGCCAATGTACACCCCTATCTTAAAGGTCTTATTATGGTCAGGTCCATATTCACCAAGCAGGACATATCTGGGAGCTTCTTTAAAACAGTTCTGGCTGATCTCCTGGATAGATGTTTTATAGTCTTTATAAACAAAAATTTTCTCCCCTCTTTCAACCAGGGATTTAATAAGATTCTTGAGGAATTCTTTTGTCTTTTCCATGTTGGAATCAAGATATACGGCGGCTATAATGGCTTCTAAGGTATTGGCAAGAAGAGAGGTTTTCATCCTGCCACCGGTGCTTTCCTCTCCCTTGCCGAGGAGGAGGTAATCTCCAACCTTAAACTTTTGGGCCAGATCTGCCAATGGATATTCGTTCACAAGGGAGGCTCTTAGTTTGGAAAGTTGACCTTCTGTATAATCGGGAAACCTCTTCATTAAAAGATCAGTGACGAATAGATCAATGACAGCATCGCCCAGGAATTCAAGCCTTTCATTGTCTTTACATCCAAGTATCTGATTTTCATGAACAAAGGACCGATGTGTAAGGGCATTATCCAGGAGGCTGATATCGTCGAAGTGGTAGGAGAACATCTGTTCGAAATTTCTGAGAGCTTTTATTCTCTCTACTGAAAGGCCTCCATCTCTACGTCTGTCAGCGGCAGAAACGGTATTATTATTGCTATCCATGGTATCGTTCTTCCCCTTAGTATTTCCTTCAGTCACTGATTATACTCCTTAACATATAACTTTCCATCCCGGGCATAATCGGGAATCACATAAACAATTTGATTGGCAAGGGAAGAAGAGCCACCGGTGATCACAACAGGGATGTAATTGTCCGAAAGTCCTCTCATAGAACCGGTGCTGTCTTTCCTGGTCTCAATAAGAACAGAAAGTTTTTTACCTTTTAATGTCTCAGCAAAGATATCTTTCTTATGTTTACCAAGCTCTCTCAATATTGATACACGCCTTTTCTTTTCAGTTTCTGCGACCCGCCTGGATAATTTTTCCGCGCGAGTGCCGGCTCGCCCAGAGTAGGGAAATACATGAAGATAAGCAAGGGGAAGTTCTTCGATCAGTCTAACTGTATTGCTGAATTCAGCTTCTCCTTCCCCGGGGAACCCGACCATAACGTCTAAGCCTATGGCTACATCAGGAATGGCGTAGCATATTTTCCCCAAGAGTCTACTAAAGAACGCGGTATCATAATTCCTTCCCATAGAAGTGAGAATCCCATCATCCCCGCTCTGTAGGGGGATATGAAGATGCCGGCAGACGATGTCCGTATCTTTAATAAATGAAATTATTTCATCCGTGATCTCCGTGGGTTCTATCGAACTGAGGCGCAATCTCTCTACACACCTCTGTTCCTGAATACACTCCAAAATATGGAGGAGGTTTATCCGGGGGGTCAAATCATGGCCATAGACCCCCAGATGGATACCTGTCAGAACGACTTCCCGGTGACCAGCCCGGCTAAGTAAGGCAATCTGTTTCATGACCTCATCTTCAGGAAGGCTTCTGCTGCGGCCTCGGGCAAAAGGGACGATACAGAAGTTGCAAAAACAGTTACATCCATCCTGAATCTTCAGAAAAGCCCTCGTATGTCCGGGAAATTTCGTCACCGCAAGCCGGGACATCTCCCTTGTCCGGCAAATATCCCCGACAAAAATCCTGTTTTTGCTGTTTAATATTTCCCGGAGGATGACCGGTATCTTTTCCTTTTCCGCGTTGCCGACGACAGCAGTCACTCCTGGTATGGAGGCGATCTCATCAGGGGCGATCTGGGCATAGCACCCGGTAACAATAATGGAGGCTCCAGGGTTTCGCCGGCCGGCCCTTCTGATGAGTTGTCTTGACTGGTAATCCGCCCGTCCGGTAACAGTACACGTATTAATTATATAACAATCAGCCTTTTTTGTAAATGGGACGATGGAAAATTCTTCTTTAGGAAGAGCATCGAGAATACCCGCTGATTCACACTGATTGACCTTGCAGCCAAGCGTTGCTGCTGCTACCTTAATCACAATTTTAACAACCATTATCCGTTGATCGTTTTCTATTCTTTTTCGTTGAACAGAAAACGGTAGGCGGGGAACTGTTACAAACTTAATCCCTGTTCACTCCGTTCTGATAACCAAATTCACGAAGCATTCTTGCATTACGGGTCCAGTCTTTTTTCACCCGGACAAACAATTTGAGATAAATCCCGGAAGCAAAAAATTTCTCCATGTCCTTTCTGGCCTGGCTACCTATCTCCTTCAGCATGCTCCCTTTTTTACCTATGAGAATTCCTTTCTGGGAGTCTTTTTCACAATTGATCGTTGCCTGAATACTGATCAGATTTCTCTCTTCATCTTCTTTGAAGGTATCCACAACAACAGCCGTGGCGTATGGTATCTCCTGATGGGTTAACATGGTTATCTTTTCCCTGATGATCTCTGCTGCAATAAATCGTTCCGAACGATCTGTCATTATATCTTCCGGGAAATACCGGGGCCCCTCGGGAAGAAGCTTCCAGATTTCACCGAGGAGGGTCTTTACCCCATCACCGGTTAAGGCAGAAAGGGGTATAATATCATTGAACTGAAACAGGTGCCGGAACTGATCGATGATGGGCAGGAGTCTATGCTTTTTTACAAGATCAATTTTGTTAATCACGAGAATAACAGGTAATCTTATATCCTGCAGGGATTTTATAATAAAAAGGTCCTGATGATGAACGTCCTTATTGGCTTCAACAAGCAGAAGAAGCAGATCAGCATTTCTAAAGGTATCTATGGCGGTACCGACCATATACTGATTCAGCGGTGTTGATGTCTTATGAATCCCCGGTGTGTCAAGGAAGATAAATTGTCCGTCGTTAAGGTTCCTGATGCCCATAATTCTGTTTCTCGTTGTCTGGGGTTTGGGCGTGACGATGGCAATCTTTTCACCCGTGATATTATTCAGAAGGGTGGACTTCCCCACGTTGGGCCTGCCTATTATACCTATGAAGCCTGATTTAAACATAACTTACCTTGTTTGCTGTCAAGAAACTGTTGCTCGTGTTTGCCGTCATATGACCGACCTGTGTAAAGAAAATACGGAAAACAAATCCCATGACCATCCGTAATAACTCTGACTACTTAAAGCAGTAGCACTGGCACCTGTTGCAATATAACCCTTATGGTTCAACACTTTTTGAGGAAAAGTGATTCTGCTGCGGCATAAAACCGAAGATGCATTTTGTCCAAGATCAGAAAAAGCAGCTTAAAATATTTCCCTATCAATTCTATCTACATACCGATAATATATCATGGCAGGGATAGATGTAAAGGTTAATTTGTTACAGATCCTTAAATAATTATATAAGCTCAATCTTGCAGGGAAATGACTATCACTCGTTTCTTTTAAATCTTGCTTAATAAAGGTTTGCAAATTTTGCCGGATTGTCATGCTCTCACATTGTCGGCACTCCGTGTTTCACGTCTTATGCAGTTTAAATAACCATCAAGAGAATCTTTTTCAATCGTACCGCCTGAAACAAAATAGCGGTATCCACCTAAATCCACTCTATTTTACAGCCGAACCGTCTTGACATAAAAGAACTCCTTCGACTATACTTTACATAACTAAAAGGAAGTTGCTATCAAAAAGGGACTGCCCAGGAGATCCTTTGCCACAAAGATGTGAAGGCAACTATGATTTATACCGATTTACTGAACTGTGAATTGTCTTGGGCTTGAAGTTTCATTGATGCACTGTGAGGATGTCGTGGAGATTTTATACTGAGCCGCATGAAATACCAGGATAAAGACATCTTTTTGAGTTAGCCACTTGATGTTTCCCTGTTTACGGCAAGAACCATCCTGGTTTCTTTGGTGTTTTATACGGCACGTATGGCGTACTTCTGGGAAACAAAAAAAGCCATGGAAGAAGAAATCAGAACCATGTATAGAGTGAAATCAAATAACACCCGCAATTCGGACCGGCAATTCCGCTACTCTTCATTGCTGGTCCGTTATTCAGGGCGCAGGCATCACATGCATGAACCGAAACCATAACGGAGGTATAGCGAAATGAATAAAGCAAAAGCTCTCGGCATCGTTAACCCAATCCTTGGCCTTATGCTGATCATTCAGGCCACGACCGGGCTCTCCAACGAAATACTCCCTAATGAATTTTTCGAGTTTATTCACGTAGGGGGAGGAATTGCCCTCCTGATTGTCGCAACTATTCATGTAATTCTCAACTGGGAATGGATCAAGACCCGTTACTTAAAGCGAACAAAGAAAAACACTTAATACTTTATGGGTTATTAATAACAGAGCTAATTTTATTAAAAGAGGGAAGAATGAAAATAGGTATTCTAAGCGACACTCATGGAGATTTGGCGAATTTGGAAGAAGCCGCTAAATGGCTCGTTGAGAAGGAGAAAGTTGCCGCGTTAGTCCATTTGGGCGATGAATGCAACGACACTGAAATCCTGGAGCAATTTAAGATAAGAATAATTCAAGTTCCCGGGGTCTTCTGTTCTCACTATCGAGACCCGGTAATGCCCAATCGATTGATTGAAAATTTTGCTGGAACTAAAGTTTTGATCAGTCACACGGAAAGTTCTCACAAGAATGATTTACCCCAGGATTTAAAACCGGAAGAAGTAATAGATAAGCAAGAGGTTGACATGGCCTGGTTCGGTCATACTCACGTTTTAAAAATTGAGGAAAAAGACGGAATTTTAATCATAAATCCCGGCCATTTGAAATCTAACCATAAAAGGGGTTATCCCCCCAGTTTTGGTTTAGTGGATTTTGAAAGAAAAGTGGCTAAGGTTATTAATCTTGAAGATAAGGTAACGATCATTCAAAAGAATTGGTAAATAGTTGGGGTGAATTCCAGTTCAAAGTGCACCACGTAGAGCTTTTGGTAAATAGGGCCAGCGCCCATTTTATTATTGACAACCCGGCAGGCATAGATATAAAAAGTAGAAATGCCACGTATCGCCCGAATTGTTGCGGAAGGATATCCGCATCATGTTACCCAGTGGGGGAATTACCGACAGCCCGTGTTTGAGGTTGACGATGATTATCAGCAGTACCTGGGATGGCTTAAAGAATATAGCAGTAAATACGCCCTCGATATCTGGGCATACTGTCTGATGAGTAACCATGTACACTTTATATGTGTACCGATAAAAAAAGATTCTCTTTCACTCACATTTAACATGCTGTACATGCGTTATGCGCAGTATGTTAAATGTGAGTGAAAGGCAAGCGGTCATTTATGGCAGGGGAGATTTTTTTCTTCCATACTCGATGAGTGGCATACCTATGCAGCAATTAGATACGTTGAAAACAATCCGGTACGTATCGGTTTAGTTAAAAGAGCGGAAGATTATCGATGGTCAAGCGCCCGGGAGCATCTTGGAGGATACAGCGACGGCCGCATTATAACCACAAGGTGTTTTGTAACGGAAGAAATCACTGACTGGGCACGCTATTTATCCGAAAAAGAAAGTGAATCTATTTTACAGGATATCAGGAAGAAAGCTATGACAGGTCGTCCATGCGGTGATGTTGGTTTTATCGACAAGCTGGAACAGAAGTTTGGCTGCCGCTTGCGGACCTTATCAAAAGGGCGACCTAGGACAAAGGGTAATAAATAGGCGCTGTTCCTATTGGCTAGCCATGATCTTTTTGTGTATTCTGTAGAATAAGTGTTATAAATTATAATGACTTTTGAGGAAATTAAAGATAGGGCAAGATCAGAATGGGAGGCCCTGCAGAATACAATCCATATTCTTATTGGCACTGCTACTTGTGGCAGGGCGGCCGGTGCTTTGGATATGGTCGATATCATCAATAGGACACTGGCGCGGCGCAACCTGGAAGTTCCTGTCATACAGGTAGGGTGCATAGGGCTGTGTTATGCCGAGCCTTTGGTGACCATCTGCAAACCTGAATTCCTCCGTGTTGTCTATCGTAATATAACTCCAGAGTTTGTTCCACGCCTGATCGATGGCTACATCATATCTGATGACCTCTGCCTGGAACTTGCCTTAGGGACTCTCGAGACAGAGGACGGGAAAGCTTCATATATTCCTGAAACTTCCCGGTTTGAACATGAGTTGCGTCTGGTATTACGTAATTGTGGCTACATTGATCCCGGGAATATATACCACTATATTGCCAATGGCGGTTATAGCGCCTTGGTTAAAGCTTTAAAGATGCCACCGGAAGAAATTATCGAGACGATAAAGAATTCAGGACTGAGAGGGCGGGGTGGCGCAGGATTTCCTACAGGCATTAAATGGGATGAGTGCTATCATGCTGATGGGGAATTGAAATATGTCATATGCAATGGAGACGAGGGAGATCCAGGCGCCTTCATGGATCGGATTATCCTGGAGAGCGACCCACAGCAGGTTATTGAGGGCATGATCATTGCCGGTTATACCATAGGTGCCGGGGAGGGTTATATCTATGTCCGTGCCGAGTATCCTCTCGCAGTTGAACGATTAGAGGTTGCTTTGAGACAGGCTGAGGAATTGGGTTTCCTTGGGGATGATATTATGGGCAGCGGTTTTGGTTTTCATATCAAGATAGCAAAGGGGGCTGGTGCCTTTGTCTCCGGTGAAGAAACGGCACTGCTTGCCGCTATGGAAGGGAGAAGGAGTGAACCAAGGCCAAGACCTCCACGCCCCGCAGAAGCCGGGCTATGGAATAAGCCTACAATATTAAATAATGTAAAGACTCTTGCGTATGTTCCTTCGATAATTGATCGTGGAGCAGAGTGGTTTTCCGGGATCGGTACCAAAAAGAGCAAAGGTACGGCGGTCTTTGCCCTGGCAGGCAAGATTAACAACCCCGGCCTTGTTGAGGTTCCCATGGGGACAACATTACGTGAAATTGTCTATGATATTTGCGAGGGCATGCGTAATGATAAACGATTTAAAGCAGTACAGATCGGCGGTCCTTCGGGAGGTTGCCTCCCCGAGAGTTTGCTTGACACCCCCATTGATTTTGATTCGTTGCGTAAAGCCGGTTCCATGATAGGCTCAGGTGGGATGGTCTTTATGGATGAGGATGATTGTGTAGTTGATACAGCGCATTTCTTCCTTGACTTTTTAACGAGAGAATCCTGTGGCAAGTGTACAATGTGTCGTCTGGGGACATTACATATCCTCCGCATTCTGGAAGATATCACAAAAGGAGCGGGGAAGATGGGAGACCTTGGCCTCCTTTTTGACCTGAGTCTTGACATGAAAGAAGGGTCGCTTTGTGGCTTGGGAAAGACAGCGTCCAATCCTGTCCTTACTACACTGCGCTATTTTCGGGATGAATACGAGGCTCATATAAAGGAAAAGCATTGTCCGGCTCTGGTTTGCAAGGATCTTATTGCCTATTACATACTTCCTGACAAGTGTGACAGGGGATGTGAACATTGTGTCCTGGTCTGTCCAACAGAGGCGATAAAAGGGGAGAAGGGTAAAGTAAAGGTTATTGAACAGGACAAATGCTCTAAATGCAGTTCATGCCTTCAAGTTTGTCCTCCTGAATTCAATGCAGTAGTAAAAATTTCACCGGTTAGCGAACTTCCGACATAGGAAATAGCCGTATATCGCAAGCGAAAGATTTATAAAGTAAAGGGTAAAACTATAGCTGGAACTGGAGAGTGGAATGCCAAGAAAAATTGTAGCTACAGGAAGAGGGGGGACGGGAAAATCAACCTTTGTAGCCTTGATCAGCCGCTACCTAAAACCACCACTGTTTCTTATTGACCTTGATCCTGATCTTAGTTTAGCAGATATGCTGGGAGTTGATATTCACAGTGAGGGGAAAAAGACGGTAAGTGAGGTATTGTACGATGTTATTGAGGACAGGCAAAGGGGCCAGGGTCCTCAGGTTTCAGTGAATGAAAGGCTTGAGTCTTTAATATGGAGTTATTGCTTACATGAGGATGTGGGTTTTGACCTTATCATCCTGGGGACAAAGGAGCACGAAGGGTGTTATTGTTTCCCTGACCATCTATTAAAGAAAACCATCCCCGGGTTGGCCAAGAACTACACCCATATTATCATAGACTCGCCGGCAGGGCTGGAGCATTTAAATCGGAAGATAGTTTCAGATATCGATGATCTGTTTGTTATCCTGGATCCTTCCGAGAAATCTATGAGGCATATTGGAAAGGTAAGAGATATTACCGAGGCAGTGGGGATCCATTACAACAACTTTTATCTTGTGGCGAATTATATGTTTGATGAAGAGGCGGAAAAATATTTGCAGCTCAAAGGTGAAAATTACGTGGGAAAGATAGCCTATGATCCCAATGTGGAAGAATATAATCTGAAAGGAATATCTTTGCTCGACTTGCCTGAAGATTCGCCGGCCTGCCTATCGGTCTTAAATCTTTTAACCGGAGCAAAGTTGGTGTAATTTAGATATGAGTAAGATAATCGTGTCTACAGGAAGGGGAGGAACGGGGAAATCAACCTTTGTCACCTTATTTGCCAGATATATCAATGCTTATCCCGTTTTGCTTATTGATCTTGATCCTGACGGAAGCTTAGTAGAAATGCTTGGTGTGGATCTGGAAAAGGCGGGGAAAAAGACCGTATCGGAGGCACTCTACGATATTATTACAGAAAATGGTGCCATCAGAGAAAACGATAAGGGCTCTACTTCTGAGATAATAAGAAACATGATCAAAGACGGCGGCAATTGTCTGTATAAAGAAGAGCAGTTTGATCTCATATCCCTGGGGGAAAAAATAACTCCGGGCTGTTATTGTTATGCTGATGCGGTCATTAAAGATGCTATACCACAACTGGCTCAAAATTATGAAATTATAGCGGTAGATTCCCCAGCGGGCTTAGAACATCTGAACCGAAAGGTAACCCCTGAGATAGATGATTTGTTTGTCATATTAGATCCTTCGGAGAAGTCAAGAAAGCATATAGACAGGATTAAATCTGTTGCCAAAGGGGCAAAAATTAGCTATAAGCACTTCTATTTAGTAGGCAACTACAGATTTACCGAAGAAGCAGAAAAATATTTGCATGACACAGGCGAGATCTATCAAGGAAAGATAGCCGCTGATCCTCTTGTCAGGGAATATAATTTAAAAGGTAAGTCTTTGCTTTCGCTGCCGGAAGATGCACCTGCTTCATTGTCTGTTAAAAAGATATTGGTAAAGGCTGGTTATCAGGTCAGGTAGAGGATAGAGAACGGAGAGCGGTGATCGAGGCAGGGTGCAAAAATACGGCGATGGGTATTATGCCCCATACAGATATTGAGAAGGCGCTTGATCTTGCCCTCAGTTTGGATATTCCATTCTGGCCTCAGCTTCCCGGGGTGAGCTTCTTTGAGGATATGTATGCACAGGCATCGCAGAACTTCCCAGGTATAATCGTAGATACTGAAAATAAAAAACTTAACTTCAATACAGCGAGATTTGAGCAGGAACTGGGGGATTATTTCGAGAAAATGGACGATCCTGCAACCTTTGTCCTGAGTGAGGATTACTCTGTTGTTTATCACAGGTTTCTGACAAGGGAGATGGGGGATTACCATGCTATCAGGGGACAGGTCACCGGGCCGGTAAGCTTTGGCTTCAACGTGATTGATGAGAACCGCAAACCCATCATTTATAACGATGAGGTGAGGGCTGTCCTTTTTGACTTTACACAGAAAAAGGTAAACGTTCAGTATCGTGAGCTTAGGGAGAAGAATTCCAATGCTTTTGTCTGGGTGGATGAGCCGGGATTGGGATATGTGTTCAGCGGTTTATCCGGTTACAACGACCGCCAGGCTAAGGAAGACTATGCGGGTTTTCTCCAGGGATTAGAAGGTCCCAAGGGGATGCATCTTTGCGCCAATGTAAACTTGCCTTACCTTCTAGAGTTGGGAATTGAAATCCTCTCCTTTGATGCCTATCAGATTGAATTCATGCCCCGGGAGTATACCAGTGCGGTGGCTGAATTTCTGAGGGGTGGCGGAATTATTGCCTGGGGTATCATCCCCACGGAGTCGACAATTCTTGCTGGAGAAACACCGGAGACGCTGGCCAAGCGGCTGATAGATTACTGGGAAGTTGTTGTCCGGAATACGGATTTAACAAGGGAGCAGATCTCTGAACAGGCACTGGTAGCCCCGGCAAGGTGTTGTCTTAGAGATATTAGTCTGAATGGCAATGAGATAGCCGGGCAGATACAGGGAAAAGGTCATGTTCCTCCTGTTGAGGAGCGGATTGTTGAAAAAGCGTTTGATTTTCTGCGGGAACTTTCTCAAATACTGCGGGAAAAGTACGGGTAATTTCTTGAGGACTAACGTGTAGTTACCGTAAGTTATGGCTGGAGTTTTAAGATGAATATGGATGAGCAGACAGGTGAGAGAGGGGATTCTTTCCTCTTGGAGGTAGTTAAAGCGAGCGGTGAGGCAATAGAAAATTGTTATCAGTGTCAGAAGTGTGCAGCAGGATGTCCGGTTGCCTATTCTATGGATATCCTTCCCAACCAGATCCTTCGCCATATACAGTATGGGCATCGGGAAAAGGTTCTTTCTTCAAAAACCATCTGGATATGTGCCTCTTGTTATACTTGTGGCGTTCGTTGTCCAAATAACGTCAGTATTGCCAAAATTATGGATACTTTGAGGCACTTGGCGATTCAGGAAGGTGTCAAGTTGGGGGAAAAGGATGTCTCCACATTTCATTCTGTTTTTTTGGATTCCATTAAATCTAACGGAAGGGTTTATGAGCTTGGGCTGATATTTAATTTCAAGAACAAGACCCGTGATTTTCTCAAGGACAGAGAATTAGGATGGAAGATGTTCCGTCGGGGGAAAATAAAACTTCTGCCCCCCGGTTTCAAAGGGAAAAAAGAGATTCGAGAGATATTTAACACTTACAAGAAAGGAAGTAGCGGTTGAAAGAAGTTTCCTATTATCCTGGATGCTCCCTCCACGGGACGGCAAGGGAGTATGATGAGTCGTGCCGGGGTGTGTCAGATCTACTTGAGATCCGGCTTCATGAGCTTGAGGACTGGAGTTGCTGCGGCGCGAGTTCCGCTCACTGCACGGATGAAGAGTTGTCCATAGCACTTGCTGCCCGGAATCTTGATATCGCCAACAGACATAAGCAGGAACTGCTTGTTCCCTGTGTGGCCTGTTACAGTCGGCTCAAGGCGGTAGAAAGTGAGGGACAAGGTGTTCCTATCAGATATGCCCTGGATTTCTTTTCTTCCGAGCCGATGATAGAGGAGATAAAGAAAAAAGTAGTCAAACCCCTTTCCGGGCTGAAGGTTGTCTGTTACTACGGTTGTCTTGCTGTTCGGCCCCCGAAGCTTACAGGGGTGACAGATTATGAGAATCCTACCAATATGGACAAACTGGTGGAAGCTATTGGTGCCGAACCGATACCATGGTCTTATAAAACCGACTGTTGCGGGTCATCTCTGATGCTGGCAAGGACGGATATTGTGGAAAAATTAAGCGGACGGCTCGTATCTATGGCCAGGGAGGCAGGAGCGGACTGTATCATTGTGGGTTGTCCTATATGTCAGGCCAATCTCGATACCCGTCAGGAAGGATTGGGTAGTGAGGCTGGAGAGGCTAACCGTCTCCCTGTTATATATTTTACAGAGCTTATCGGAATGGCTTTGGGGCACAGTGACGTGAAGAAGTGGCTAAACCGGCATATTGTTGACCCGATAAAGGTATTGAGTGCCAGGGGTTTAATCTGATTTTAGTTGCGCAAGAGCCAGGGGTTAGTAAGCTGAATAGAGACAGTATGTGTATGAAGTAACTTACTGTCTTTTTCAAGAGGTAGGTCCATAAGCTTCATTTTTAGGGAAGCTATAACACTTCTTTTGGCCTTGGGCGTGATCTAAAAAGTTGACCGAGAGGAATAGAATGCAAGACGAACGAATAGGGGCGGTTATGGTTGTAGGAGGAGGGATTGCGGGAGTGCAGGCCTCGCTCGATCTAGCCGAATCCGGTTACTATGTTTACTTAGTTGAGGCATCGCCGGCAATTGGCGGTGTGATGACCCAGCTGGACAAGACCTTTCCTACAAATGATTGTGCCATGTGCATCGTATCTCCCAAACTGGTCGAGGCGGGTCGTCACCTGAATATAGAAATCATTGCTTACTCTGATATACAGAAGGTGGAAGGGGAAGCCGGGAACTTTGAAGTTACGGTCAAGAAGAAAAACCGTTATGTTGATGAAACAAAGTGTACCGGTTGCGGGGAATGTTCCCAGGCCTGTCCGGTCAATATAAAAAGCTCCTTCAATGAAGGGATCGGAGAGCGTAAAGCGATCTATAAGCTTTATCCCCAGGCCTTTCCCAACGTTTATACCATAGATAAAGGTAAGCGGGCTCCCTGCGGCCTCACCTGTCCGGCCCGTATCAATGTCCAGGGTTATGTTGCCCTGACGGGGGTGGGAAAGTACAAGGAGGCCCTTTCCCTGATCTATGAAAACCTTCCCCTGCCCGGTGTATTGGGAAGGATCTGTCCGCATCCCTGTGAAGGGGAGTGTAACCGTAAAGATCTCGATACAGCATTAGCAATCTGTGATTTGAAGAGATTTCTTTCAGATCAGGTGAAGACGGGTATCCCGGTTCAAGACAGGGAAATCAGGGAGGAACGCGTGGCCATTGTAGGTTCCGGACCGGCCGGTTTGACGGCAGCGGCGTTTCTTGCCCGGCAGGGTTATCCGGTAACGATTTTTGAAGCTCTGCCCGTTATGGGTGGAATGCTCTACACTGGTATCCCGGCCTATCGCCTCCCACGTGAAATTATTAGCGAGGAGATAGGAAATATTCAGTCTCTAGGTGTAGAGATAAAAACGAATAGTCCCATCGGCCCCAATTTTACATTCGACGATATTTTCAAAGAAGGGTATCAAGCCATCTTTCTTGGTATAGGTGCTCATAAGGACCAGAAGCTGGGCATTCCGGGAGAAGGAGATTCCCATGTCATGCCCGGTGTGGTCTTCCTGCGGAAAGTAAATCTTGGTGAAAAAGTAGATACCGGGGAGCGCGTTGCGGTGATCGGGGGCGGTAATGTAGCCATTGATGCAGCCCGAACAGCCTTAAGGATAGGTGCCAAAGAGGTTACCATCGTTTATCGTCGTTCTCGTGACGAAATGCCTGCCAATGCGGAAGAAATTGAAGAGGCCGAAGAAGAGGGAGTGAAATTTCTGTTCCTTTCCGCTCCGATGGAGGTTGTGCCGAAAGATAACAAATCGGTTTCCCTCAAGCTGGTGCGTATGGAGTTGAGTGAGCCGGATGCCTCGGGTCGGAAACGCCCCGTTCCCGTGTCGGGATCTGACTTTTTTATTGAAGCGAATACTATTATTTCTGCTATCGGCCAGAAACCGGACCTCTCCTTCCTGGAAGGAACGGAGCTGGAGACTACTAAATGGGGGACAATTACGGTAGACCCTCTTACTCTTCAGACATCAAGAAAAGGAGTATTTGCGGGCGGAGATGCGGTGACCGGACCGGGCATTGCCATCAGTGCAGTTGCGGCCGGTAAAGAAGCAGCAACATCCATTAGTCGTTATCTCCGTGGCGAGGATCTTTCTGCGGGGAGAGAAAAGCCTGTTCTTGAAAAAGCAAGATTTTCAGATATTTATGACGGCCAACCGAAATCTCCAAGGGAAAAGATGGATATGATCCCTCTTGAACAGAGACGAACAACTTTTTCCGAGGTTAAAAAGGGTCTCACGGAGGAGCAGGCCAAAAGAGAGGGACTCCGCTGTCTTAATTGCGGGTTGTGTTCCGAATGCCTCCAGTGCGTGGAAGTCTGCAAGGCTGAAGCCGTTAATCATCAGCTGGAAGAGAAAGATATAAAATTCCGGGTAGGTTCCATAATCCTTAGCCCGGGATTTGATGAATATGATGCAAACAGATTGACCGCTTACGGTTATGGCCGTTTTCCCAATGTTGTTACCAGTATTCAATTTGAACGGATACTCAGTCCCTCCGGTCCCTTCCAGGGGCACGTATTTAGACCTTCTGATCATGAAACTCCGAAGAAAATTGCCTGGATTCAATGCTGCGGGTCCAGAAATATGACAGAGACAGGTGGCAATGAATATTGCGGTTCTGTCTGCTGTATGTATGCCATCAAGGAGGCGGTTATTGCACGGGAGCATCAACCGGATGTGGAGCCGACGATCTTTTATATGGATATCCGGGCGTATGGAAAAGGTTTCGATGCCTATTATGAAAGGGCAAAAAATGAACACGGAGTCCGGTTCATTCGTTCCATGGTCTCCCGGATAGCAGAGAGACCGAAGTCAAAAAATCTTATGATAACCTATGTGGATTCTGATCATCAACTCCGGGAAGAGGAATTTGATCTGGTCGTTCTTTCCGTTGGTATTACACCTTCTGCCGGGGCAAGAGATGTTGCCGGGAAGCTTGGTGTAGAGTTGGATAAATATGGGTTCTGCAAGAGCGGTGTTTTTTCTCCCCTTGACACCAGTAGGCCCGGTATCTACGTGTGCGGCACTTTTCAGAGTCCCAAGGATATACCTGAGACCGTCGCCCAGGCCAGCGCTGCGGCAGCTAACGCCTCCAGCCTCCTTGCCCCTGTGCGGGGGACCATGACGAAGACAAAAGACTATCCTCCTCAGGCTGATATTTCAGGTGAGGAACCACGGGTCGGTGTCTTTGTCTGCCACTGCGGGACTAATATCGGGGGTGTGGTTGATGTCCCCGGTGTGAAGGAATATGCGCTTGGTTTGGAAAATGTGGTCCACACAGATGAGAGTCTTTACACTTGTTCCCAGGATACCCAGGAAAAGATTAAAGATGCGATCAGAGAGCACAAACTGAACCGTGTCATAGTTGCCTCCTGCTCTCCCAGAACACATGAACACCTTTTCCGTGAGACTATTCAGGAAGCGGGCTTGAACAAATACCTCTTTGAAATGGCGAATATCAGGGACCAATGTTCATGGGTTCATATGCGTGAGAAAGAAAAAGCTACCGGTAAAGCCAAAGACCTTGTCCGGATGGCTGTGGCTAATGCAAGGTTAATCAGGCCTCTCGATGAATTAGCATTATCGGTCGTTCCGAAGGGATTAGTTATCGGAGGTGGGGTAGCGGGGATGACAGCCGCTCTTAAACTGGCCCAGCAGGGGTATGAAGTCTTCCTGGTTGAAAAAGAGGCTGCGTTAGGGGGGAGTGCGAGAAATATACACTATACGATCGAAGGGGGTGATGTTCAGGCCTTCCTGGAGGATTTGATAGGTCAGGTGACAGCTCATCCTCTGATTGATGTCATCACCAATGCAATAGCCGTTGATTTTACCGGTTCCAAAGGAAACTTCTCCACCGGAATCATGGTGGCCCCGGACATGTACTATCGTAAGATCGAACATGGGGTAACGATTCTGGCTACAGGCGCCGAAGAATCGAAACCTACTGAATATCTCTACGGGGAAGACCATCGCATTGTTACTCAACTGGAATTGGAAGATCAGATCGTATCCCATCCGGAGGGAACCGCCCGTTTGAATCAGGCGGTAATGATTCAATGTGTCGGATCGAGAGATGAACAGAGGCCTTACTGTAGCCGGGTTTGCTGTGCGGAAGCGGTGAAGAATGCCCTTAAGCTGAAAGCAATGAATCCTCACGTTAAAATTTCTATTCTGTATAGAGATATGCGGACCTATGGGCTCCTTGAATCTTACTATACGAAGGCCCGGGAGGAAGGGGTTATGTTTGTTAAGTATGACCCCGAGAACAAGCCCGAGGTCAGAAAGGAAGGTAAAGATCTTTGTGTCTCCTTTATTGATGATACCATTAATGAAAGGATCACTTTAAAGCCCGATCTTCTGGTTTTGTCTGCTGCCACTATTCCGAGAGATAATAAGGAATTAGCATCCTTGATGAAGGTGTCCCGGACTGCAGAGGGATTCTTTTTAGAAGCCCATATGAAGCTAAGACCGGTAGATTTTGCTACTGATGGGATTTATATGGCCGGGACAGGACATGGGCCTAAATTGATTAGCGAGAGCATTTCCCAGGCAATGGCTGCCGCTGCACGTGCCTGTACCATCTTATCCAAAGAAAAGATAACGGTAGGCGGAGTTGTAGCAGTGGTAGATGGCGAACGGTGCGCGGCCTGCCTGACCTGTGTAAGGGTTTGTCCCTACGAGGTACCGGTGATTAATATCCATGGCGAGGCAGAGATTAATGTATCGAAGTGTCAGGGGTGTGGGAGCTGTGTCGCAGAGTGTCCGGCCATGGCCATTGAGCTGATGCATTATCGGGAAGCTCAGCTTGTGTCCAAGTGCCAGGCCCTTGCGATGGATTCTCAGGTTGTCAACTAAAGACGGCAACAAATAGCTGAGATATAAAATTCAAAATAATGCTGATAGGATAAAGATTATGACGGAAAATAAAGATAACGGCTTTGAGCCGGAGATTATTGCTTTTTGTTGTGAGTATTGAGCTTATACAGCGGCGGACCTGGCAGGTTCGATGAGGCTCAGTTATCCCAGCAACGTGAAAATTGTAAAGCTTCCCTGTACGGGAAGAGTTGATATCATGATGATTCTCAAGGCCTTTGAATCCGGCGTGGATGGTGTGTATGTTGCCGGATGCCTGGAAGGGGAATGTCATTTTCTCAAAGGGAATCTAAGGGCGAAGAAACGGGTTCAGTATGTTAAGGGATTACTGGATGAAACGGGGATTGATGGTTCACGGTTGGAGATGTTTAATATAGCTGCCTCTGATGGGCCACGGTTTGCCGAAGTAGCCCGTGAGATGACGGAAAAGGTTCGATCGCTGGGTCCTTCTCCCGTGAGAAAGGATAAGTAAAATTGATAGGTAACATGTAAGACGTAAGATTCAATATCCTGTTACCTGAAATTGGAGGTTAGAATGATAGTCGCGAATCGGAAGCCATTGGAGGAGATTCTTGAGATGGTCAAACCATATAAAAAGATTCTCCTTCTTGGATGCAATGAGTGTGTAACAGTTTGTGCAGCAGGAGGAGAGCGGGAGGTAGGAGTATTGGCCTCAGAGTTAAAACTTTCCCGTATGAAAGATGGAAACGAGATTGAGATAAAGGAACATACGCTGGAACGTCAATGCGATTATGAATACCTTGATCAGCTTCGACCCTTTGCGGATGATTATGAGGTGATCCTCTCTATGGCCTGTGGGGCCGGGATCCAATATGTAGCGGAAAATTACCGGTCTAAGTTGGTTTTACCGGCGGTCAATACCAGCTTCCTGGGAGTGACCCTGGAGCAGGGGGTATGGTCTGAGCGGTGTCAGGGGTGTGGAAGTTGTATACTGGATAAAACGGGAGGTATATGTCCGATTGCCCGTTGTGCGAAGAGTTTACTTAATGGTCCCTGTGGTGGCTCTTCAGGAGGCAAGTGTGAGGTGGACAAGGACGTTGACTGCGCCTGGCAGTTGATTATAGACCGCTTGAATGAGCTTGGGCAGATGGATCGCTATGAAGAGATTATTCCGGTTAAGGATTGGACGACGGCAAGAGACGGGGGACCGAGGAAGAGAGTAAGGGAGGATTTGAAGCTATGACAAAAACCGGATCAAACATTGAACGGATCTTGGAGTCAGGAGGATTTGTAGTTACTTCGGAGTGCGGGCCGCCGAGAGGCGCTGATGCGGATGTGGTTCGGAAAAAGGGAAACCTGCTCAAAGGTGCGGTGGATGCGGTTAATGTGACGGATAATCAGACTTCGGTAGTGAGAATGTCTTCTCTTTCTGCCTGTATAATCTTGAAGGAGATGGGGTTTGATCCGATCCTCCAGATGGTCTGCCGGGACCGGAATCGGATTGCCCTTCAGAGTGATCTTTTAGGGGCAGCAGCGCTGGGAATAAACAATCTTCTCTGTCTTTCCGGTGATCATCAGAAGTTCGGCGATCATCCGACGGCAAAGAATGTATTTGATATAGATTCGATCCAGTTAATTCAGACCGTTAAAACAATGAGAGATGAGGGAAAGTTTCTTGGCGGAGATGAGATTAAGGGAGTACCAAATATTTTTATCGGGGCAGCGGCAAATCCCTTTGCAGATCCCTTTGAAATTCGGGCAATCCGGTTGGGGAAAAAGGTAAAGGCGGGGTGCCAGTTTATCCAGACGCAGTGTATATATAACTTGGAACGTTTTGAACGCTGGATGGAGATGGTGAGAGACCGTGGTCTGCATGAAAAGTGTGCAATCCTGGCGGGGGTAACGCCGTTTAAATCGGTGGGAATGGCAAAATACATGAAAAAATCAGTGCCGGGCATGGATGTGCCGGATGAGATGATCGAGCGAATGAAGGGGGTACCGAAGGAGAAGCAAGCGGAAGAGGGAATAAAGATATGTGTTGAGTCGATTCAGAGGTTAAAAGAAGTCCCCGGTGTTCGTGGGATACATATCATGGCCATTGAGTGGGAGGAGAAGGTACCGGAAATCGCCAAAGCAGCAGGTCTTCTACCCAGACCTTAGCTGCTTGTAAATTTTACTAACTAACAGTTACCAATCATATTTCAGAGAGCCTCACGCAAAATTCTACCCCCCCCTATGTGGTAGGGGGCCTGATATATTGCCATTTCAAAGTATTTTAGAAATCTTATCGTTTATCCGTAGGCAAATTTAAAAGGTACGCCTTACCGTGAGAGTTAAATCTGCCGAGAGGTAAACAACCACGAAACAACGTTTCGATAATCAATCAGGGGGGCGGAATATGGTCAATTCGGAGAAAAGTATGGAGGGGTCTGATCGAAATAACGAGGCGACTAAACGCTTCGAGAAAATCGCCGAGATGGGTGACGATGGGATTGTTGTCTTAGATAATGAGTACCGGATTGAGTTTGCCAATACCATTGTTGCCGAGATGACGGAATATTCAAAAGAGAAATTAACAGGGATGGATTTTCGTCAGCTCTTGAGTGAGAGGGATATTGTTTATCTTGACCAGATGTATTCAGGATTAGGGGTAGACGAGAATAAAAGGCTCTGTACCGAGGTTGAGATTATAACAAAAAGAGGCTTGAAAAAAAATGCAGATGTCTGCATTACCATTGAGAAATTGGAGAAGGGGGGAGTAAGAACCTATACCTATATAAGAGATATCACGGAGAGAAAGAAGTATGAAAGTAACTTAAAGGAATCGGAGGAGAAATATCGTAACCTCTTCGAAAGTGTTCGGCACGGCCTCTACATCAGCACCAGACGGGGGCGGTTTCTTGATTGCAATCAAGCTTTGCTGGATATGTTAGGGTATGAGGATAAAAGAGAATTTTTGGAGATTGATATTGCCAAAGATCTTTATGTGAGGGCAGAAGATCGAGAGGTTTTCCAAAAACTGATCGAAAAGCAGGATTTCGTTAAAGACCTTGAAAAGGAGTTTAAGAAGAAAAATGCTGAGAAGATCACTGTTTTGGTTACTTCTCATGCAAAGAGAGATGAAAAGGGATCTGTAGTAGGGTATGAGGGACTCATAATTGATGTCTCTGAAAGAAAAAGAATGGAAAAGGAGTTGAAAGAGGCCAACGAATTCCTGATAAATCTGATTGAGAATTCAGTGGATGCAATCTTTGCGGCCGACATGAAGGGCAATATCATAATATTTAATAGAAGCGCGGAAGACATGCTTGATTATAAGACAGAAGAAGTCATAGGAAAGATGAATATCCGCGATGTCTATCCCGCTGGAGTTGCTACTGAAGTGATGAAAAAACTGAGATCTCCTGATTTCGGAGGAGTGGGGAAATTGCTTTCATCACCCTTTACCCAGATGAGAAAAGGTGGAGAATTGATCGAAGGAGTCCTTTCTGCATCTATTATATATGATGCAGAGGGGAGAGAAGTCGCCAGTGTGGGAATTTTTAAAGACATAAGAGATAGATTGAGGATGGAAAGGGAACTCCACAGGACGCAACAGGCTCTCCTGCAATCAGAAAAATTGGCAGCTATGGGCAGGCTGACCTCACAGGTCGCCCATGAGTTGAACAACCCTATCTACGGCATTATGAATACACTGGAACTCCTAAAAACAGAGATTCCCCCGGAGAGTAAGCGGAGAAAGATTCTGGAATTATCCCTTTCCGAAACGCAAAGACTTTCGGAGATGCTTCGGAACATGCTCAGCTTCTCAAAACCGGAGGAGGAGAAGAGGATGTCCGTAAAAATTAATGACATTATCGAGGGGATTCTCATGATGATGGAGAAGCAGATGAGAGAAATGAATGTCAAGGTGGAGACATCTTTAGATAGTGAAATCCCCGAGGTGATGGCTTCTACAAATCAGATGAGACAGGTATTTATTAACATTATTAAAAATGCCATGGAAGGGATGCCTAAGGGGGGTATCCTCACTGTCAGTACATTAAGAGCGAAGGATAGCGTCTTAATAAAGATCGGGGACACAGGAATGGGAATTCCGGAAGAGATAAAGGACAAGATCTTTGAGGCCTTTTTTACAACAAAACAAAAGGTGAAAGGGGTGGGCTTGGGTCTTTCGGTTTGTTATGGGATTATCAAGGACCATGGTGGTGAGATTAAGGTGGATAGTGACGTAGGGAAGGGAACCACCTTTATTATTACCCTGCCCGTTTGAATGTTTTTCCTTGACAAACTGTAATTTGTATATTATCCAAAAGCTGTATATTTAATAATTTTTCTAAAAAGGATAAAATTATGAAGATTTTAACTGTTTCCCAGGCCGGCAAGTATTGTAGCGTGTCGCCTAAGACAATTATCAATTGGATTGAAGCAGGACATATCAAGGCTTATAAAACTGTAGGGGGGCATCGCAGGATCAAGCAGGAAGATATGGATGAGTTTCTCAAGGAGAGGGGGATGCCTCTGCCCGAAGAACCGAGGTCGGAAGATAGAAAGAAGATTCTTGTGGTGGATGACGACAAAATCATTGTGGAGACTATTGTGCAGGCCCTCGAAGAGGATGAACATGGATATGAGATGATCTCCGCGGCGGACGGTTTTGAGGCCGGCCTTCAGATGAGCCATTTTAGCCCGGACCTTTTGATTCTGGATATCATGATGCCTGACATCAATGGGTATGAGGTCTGCCAGAGGATCAAAAATAACCGCGATATGAGGGATACAAAGATTATTGTACTTTCGGCCTATCTCGATGATGATGCCTTCAAACAGATGAAGGAGTATGGAGCGGATGCCTGTTTCTCCAAACCCCTTCCCCTGGAACAGTTGAAATTCGAAGTGGCCAAACTTTTAGGATTGAAGAGGTAGAGGAGGGGGAGAGATTTATGAGGTTAGAAGAAAATTTAAAGAATAAAAAATTTGTTGTAACTTCAGAGGTTCAGCCGCCTATCGGCGCCGATGTTCAGGCACTTGTGCAAAATGTGGAGCGGATTCGGGGAAGGGTTGATGCCCTGACTGTCCCTGAACTCAAAATCGAGGGATTGGTTACGGATACGATGGGTACCTGTCGGGTATTGAGAGACCAAAAATTCGACCCGATTCTCCAAACAACCTGTCGGGAGAAGAATCGGCTTGATCTTCAGGAGCATCTCCTCAAGGCATCAGAGGCAGGAATAGAAAACATCCTTACCTTTACGGAAGATTATCGTATTACCGGTGATAGTCTACAGGAAATTATGTTTTTTCATGTTGATTCGGGAAAACTCTTTTCTGTGATCGATAACTTTCGCGAAGGTCATGACATTTCAGGCAGGGAGATACCTACTAAACCCAGGTTCTGTGTAGGCGCGGGAATTGATGCCAGTTGCGGCAAGAAAGTGCCTGATATGGAATTGAAAGAAATGGAAGCGTTGGTCGGTCTGGGGACCAAGTATTTTCTTGCCACTCCAGTTTTCGATCTTGATTCCTTCGCTCAATTCATGAAGCATGTGGAACCATTTCAGATACCGATAGTTGCAGAGGTAATTCTTGTGAGGTCAGCAGAGATGTGTTTATTTCTGAATAAACATGTCAAGATGGGACTGGTGCCAAACTTTGTCATTGAAAAGCTGGCCAAAGCACCGGATAAGGAGAAAGCCAGTATTGAGATTGTTACTGATCTGGTAAAGGGGCTCAGGCACATCTGTCAGGGAGTACATTTCATTCCTATCGGGGCGGAGGACCGGATGTTCAAATACCTCGAAGCGGCAAAACTTCCTTAACCCGGAGTTTAGGGCTTAAGCCCCGGAGTTATATGAAATTGTGGGTAAAAGAAAGCAAAAGTTATAATTAAACAGCGAACAAGGAGCGTAAAATGTCCATACGAACCTTTACAGCCGTTCTTCACAAAGAAGATGATCTTTTTTATGTTGCAGAGTGTGCAGAGGTAGGTACTGTAAGTCAGGGATATACGATTGAGGAGGCAATTGCAAATCTGAAAGAAGCCACAGAATTATATTTGGAAGAGTTTCCTTTAGAAGAGGTCTCAAAGCCGTTAATGACGACATTTGAGGCAACCGTTAATGCCTAAGTTAAAAAAGATCTCTGGAGAAGAAGCAATACGAAGATTAGAAAAACTTGATTTTCAACGAGTTCGGCAGCGTGGTAGTCATGTTGTTTTGAAAAAGCAAACATCTGAAGGGGAGATTGGCTGTGTCGTTCCTTTGCATAAAGAATTGGCAATCGGCACATTGCGTGGCATTATAAAATAGGTAAAACTGACCTTGGAAGAATTTACGGGGGATTTATAATTTTGCTTTAACTTCCGCTAACACGGTGCATAAGACTTACGTCCAAACCTTTCAGACTTCTTTTGCAACGAGAACATTAGCCGGTTATTGCAGGCAGTTAAAGGAAGAAAAAGATTTCATTTAGACCTTTTCAAAGTCGAAGACGATGGCTACATGGAACAATGTCTCGCGCTCAGCATGGTGTGCGCACCGACAAACCGTAGCTTCAATCTTCCCCCCTCCGGCAAACTTTTCCAGGAAGGGGCGCATGTTCTCTTTACCCTTTTCCGTATCTTGATTTAGGTTCCGGTTGGCTCATAATAAAATATTTCAAACAGGTTTGTTTTTGGCATAACGACTAAAATAGGAGGGAAAAATGGACAGACTGAAAGGAAAGGCCGCAATTGCTTTAGCTCTATTGACAGTAATATGTTGGGGATGTGCTAAGGGGTATGAGGTAACCAAGCTTGCCGGGGAATATAATGTGGCTATTACTCTGGATAAAAATCCTCCGGTCGCGGGTGAGAATCAAATGGCTGTTGTGGTGAAAGACTCTTCGGGGCGATCAGTTACCGACGCCAAAGTAAAAGTTGATTACTCCATGCCGGCTATGCCGGGTATGCCGGCAGCGAACTATTCGGCTGACGTGCCCTTGCAGGGAACTGAGTATAAAACTACCATTAATCTTTCCATGGCCGGCGCCTGGAATATTGCTGTAAATATTTTCCGCAACGATAAAACTGAAACGGTGAACTTCAGTGTTGACGTCAGGTAGGTTAATCAAAATTATTGTTGGGGTATTAGTTTTTTCCACCTCTTCGATTGTTTTTGCGCAAGAGTTGAGGCTCGGCGACCTCGTTGAGGAGGCATTGAAAAACAATCCGGAAATCCGGGCCGTTCAGTCCCGGGTAGAGGCAGCAAAATATGCAATCCCTCAGGCTAAGAGCCTCCCTGATCCCATGGTCATGTTTGGCTATCGGAATGTAGGCTGGAATCGTTACACTTACGGGGAAATGTCGGATGCGGGATGGATGTTTGGCGCTTCGCAAACGTTTCCCTTTCCGGGTAAGCTTTCATTAAAGGGGGAGATAGCCGAAAAAGGCGTTGAAAGCCTGCAGGCCTTGTACGAGGCTACACGACTCAAAACGATTGCCCAGGTAAAAGAGTTATACTACGACCTTTTTTTCGCGCATAAAAGCATTGACCTCATCCATGCCAAGACAGCTCTCTTTTCGCGCATTGAAGAAGCTGCCTTAGCTCGCTATTCAACGGGTATGGCTCCTCAGCAAGAGGTTATTATGGCTCAAACGGAGAAGTACATGCTTTTGGAAAAAGAGGAAATGCTTAATCAAAAAATGCAGGCCCAGGAGGCCATGCTCATCTCTGTGCTCGGCCGGACGGATAATACTCCCCTCGGTCGGCCGGTTGAAACCACGGCGACGGTTTTTAACCTGAGCTTAGAAGAACTTCAGGGAAAAGCCTGCAAACAATCCCCGCAGATACAATCAGGGGGAAAAATGATTGCCGCTACAGAGGCAAAAGTAAAGGCTGCCCAAAAGGAGTACTATCCTGATTTTACCATTAACGCTCAAGTGGATAAAAAAGGAGGGATGTTTGAGGATATGTGGAGTCTCTCCAGCACTATCAATATCCCCCTTTATTTTCGAACCAAACAGAGGCAAGGAGTTATGGAGGCGTTAGCTTCCTTATCGGAAGCCCGGAGCAATCTTGAGTCAACCAGGCTCATGATTGCTTCTGCCTTGCGGGATAATTACTCCATGCTCAAGATGTCAGAAAAATTAATGGAATTGTACAAAAATGCTTTACTGCCAAAAACATACCAGGATTTTGAGTTAGCCCTCGCGGGATATGTAAGCGGGAAAGTGGAAGCGATAACCACTATAAGCCGGCTTAAATCCGTGCTTGACTATGAGCTTCTTTACTGGGGGCAGATCACGGAGAGGGAAAAAGCAATTGCAAGAATGGAAGCAATTACCGGGGATGTCGAATTCATAACCGGAACTGGTGAAAAATGAAAACGGGCGCTTTTATCATGACCGGTGGAATAATCATCCTTGCCGGGCTTATTATCCTGGCACTGCCGTTGCCTTCATCCGAGTCGAACACGGGCGGTAAAAAAGCTCCCGCTGTTCTGATTCCTCTCGAAAAGCAGCAATTAATCGGCGTGAAAACTGTGGAAGTTTTAATAAAACCCCTGGGGAAAATTATTCGAACCGTAGGCCGGATTGATTATGATGAAAGGAAAATTGCTACTGTTAATACCAAGATCGAGGGCTGGATCGAAAAGTTGTATGTGGACTATACGGGAAGGCGTGTAAAAAAAGGTGAGCCATTGGTTGAAATTTACAGTCCCGAGCTTTTTTCTACCCAGCAGGAATTTATCAACCTGGTAAAATGGAGCAACAGTCAAAGCACAGAGGGTTTTGGGAAAATGTTTTCCCAGGATGTTCAACGGATTATCGAGGCGGCACGAGAGCGCCTGAGACTGTGGGATATAACCGATTACCAGATTAAAAAGATCGAAGAAAGCGGTAAACCGATAAGGACACTCACGCTCTATAGCCCGGTGAGCGGATATATCATCGAGAAGACGGCGCTTCAGGGAATGCGGGTCATGCCGGGAGAGAAACTTTTTGATGTTGCCGATCTCTCGACAGTGTGGGTTATTGCTGATATTTATGAGTACGATCTTCCTCTGGTAAAAGTGGGGGTGCCTGCCAAAATAAAACTGAATTATTCTCCTGAAAAAGAGTTTAAATCCTCAATTGACTATGTTTATCCTGCCTTAGGCAGTGAAACGAGGACAACCAAAGTAAGATTCACCATTGCCAACCCTGGAGAAAAAATTAAACCCAATATGTACACCGACGTGGAGATAAGGATTTCTCTCGGCTCCAAGCTTGCTGTCCCGAATGATGCGGTTATTGACACAGGTGAAAGACAAATCGTGTACGTTGATAAAGGTGAAGGGTACTTTGAACCGAGAGAAGTTATCCTTGGAGTAAGGGGGCAAAACGAAGTGGAAATCATAAAAGGCCTTAACGCAGGAGACATGGTTGTCTCGCAGGCTAATTTTCTCATTGACTCGGAGGCGAAGCTCAGGGGAGTAGTGCCTCTTCATCAACACTAAGTGCACCGAATGAAAGAAGTCAGAAGACAGAAGTCAGAAGACACAGAGTGCCTTTAAATCTTCTGACTTGTCATAAGCCGAAGTATTCTTGACAGCAGGTGTAAAGACAACCACAAGTCATTACTTCCTGTAGTCGATAGGGAGCATCTTACTGCCGTAAACAAACATTACTGAAATCAACTGAGCACCGGTATATCCCTCATGCCCATCTTCAAAGCGCATTTCCAAATTTTACAGCAAAAATTGTTTAAATTATTATTTGCAAAAAGGACTCTTTTATGGTCTTATTTGTGAAAATTTTTACCAGGACGATAATATGCCCTTGACAGCGAAAGCATCATTCCCAACCGATCTGCCATCCTGGGTTGATTCTCGACAGGAGCAGGGGCTCTATTTCTTTACCCGCGAAGAGGCCATCCAGACCCTTCAATTCACTGAGGAAGCCTTCAAGAAGGCCGCAGCAAGACTCGCGAAAAAAAACAGAATCTTGCGCATCCGAAGCGGCTTTTTTGTCATCGTTCCCCTGGAATATCGCGTCACCGGGATATTACCGGCGGAATGGTTTATCGCTGATCTGATGGCCTATCTTGAGCAACCCTATTACGTGGGGCTGCTTAGCGCCGCATCCCTTAAGGGCGCTGCGCACCAACAGCCTCAACAGTTTCAGGTTGTCACCACTGCACCGCAACGCGAAGTCCGCAAAAAGGGCCTTGCTATTCGCTTTTTCTTCAAAACCAATTTTAATGCAACCCCGGTCACTCAAATCAAGGTTCAAACCGGGCATATTCCCGTCTCTACTCCAGAGGCTACGGCCATTGATCTCATTCGTTATGCAAGATCTATCGGCGGGCTGGATCGTGCGATTACCGTGCTTCAAGAACTTGGAGAGTCTATGAACCATGCCAAGCTGATAGATGCAGTAAAAGCGGAAGGAAATCTGGTCTGTGCGCAAAGACTGGGCTGGTTGATGGAGAAAGCCGGCCACGCAGCGCTGGTGCTGGATCTGGCCGGTTTGATCGCCGATAAGAAGCCGCTCTTTACCAGACTGGACCCTTCATTACCTACCGGAGAAGCTGGGAAGGATACCCGCTGGCGACTTCTGATCAATACAAATGTGGAGAGTGATCTGTGATTCCAAAAGCGGATATTGTCGCCTGGCGTCAGTTTGCACCCTGGGTTACCGACGCCCAGGTGGAACAGGACCTGATCATAAACAGGACTCTTGTTACCATTTTTCAAAATTCTTTTCTGGCAGAGCGATTGGCCTTTCGGGGTGGTACGGCACTGCATAAGCTCTATTTCAATATTCCCCGACGCTATTCGGAAGATATTGACCTGGTTCAAATTACCCCAGCGCCCATCGGACAGATTATGGATACCCTGCAAGAATTATTGAACGGCTTTCTCGGAGCGCCACGTCGTAAGCAAACGGAGCAATCAGTAATATTGACCTATCGGATGGAATCGGAGGGACCGCCAGTTGTAGCCATGCGCTTAAAAGTTGAAATCAACACGCGAGAACATTTCGCAGTAGAAGGCTATCAGAAGCAGCCGTTTTCCGTGCAATCCCGGTGGTTCCAGGGGGGGTGTGAAATAACAACCTATGTGCTTGAGGAACTGCTCGCGACCAAACTGCGGGCCTTATATCAAAGAAGAAAAGGACGCGATCTTTTTGATTTGTGGCTGGGCATTACAGAAGGAAAAGCGAATATAGATAAAATAATCCATATTTTCAAATATTGCATGGAAACCGAGAGTCAAACCGTTGACAGCATGCATTATGAAAAGAATCTTCAAGAGAAAATGAGGCATCAGGGCTTCTTAAGCGATCTGAATCCCTTACTGCCTGCTGATGCAACTTATGATGTCCAAACGGCTCACGATTTCGTACGAGCAGAAATCATCGATAAATTTGTCAGGATATCAAAATACTCAGGAAATTCCCTTCCCCCAAAAACCCCTTTTGAAAGAGACGCTCGACTTAGTCGGAGAGGCCGATAACATCGAAATCTTTACCAACGCGAAATTAATTGAAAATTTATTGCCCTACAATTCGCAGGAATCGCATGCCCGGTACAGTCGCGCCATAGCCACTCGGTTTAGACGACTCAATCCCTATGTCCTACCGGGATTTCTTGAACTGGTAAAAGTGGGGGTGCCTGCCAAAATAAAACTGAATTATTCTCCTGAAAAAGAATTTAAATCCTCAATTGACTATATTTATCCTGCCTTAGGCAGTGAAACGAGGACAACCAAAGTAAGATTCACCATTGCCAACCCTGGAGAAAAAATTAAACCCAATATGTACACCGACGTGGAGATAAAGATTTCTCTTGGCTCCAAGCTA
>JBAZOY010000012.1:0-45181 GCA_041648505.1 Syntrophales bacterium
CGCAAATTGTATTCTTCCTGTTTTCCCTTGTTCCATTGTTTGACCGGGCGCAAATAACCAACCACGCGTGAATAGATTTCACATGGTTCCTCACATCTTGGACATGTTTTCATCTCGCCGCTAAGATATCCGTGAGAGGGACAGATACTGAATGTTGGGGTGAAGGTAAGATACGGTAAGTGGTATTGGGTACAGATCTTACGGACAAGAGTTTTTACCGTTAGAGGATCTGGAAGTCGTTCCCCGGCATAAGTATGGAAAACTGTTCCCCCCGTATATCTCGTATGAATGCTATCCTGCAGATCAAGAGCTTCAAAGATGTCATCCGTAAAATTAACCGGCAGTTGCGTGGAATTGGTATAAAAAGGTTCCAGATTACCACCATCGTTGGCACAGATAATGTCAGGATACCTGCCCCTGTCAATTTTCGCCAGGCGGTAGGATGTTCCCTCCGCCGGTGTCGCTTCAAGATTGTAATTATTGCCTGTCTTTTTTTGAAACTCGACCAATTTATTTCTCATAAAATCAAGGGTATCCCGGGTAAATTCCTGCCCCTCAGGAGTCGCAATACTCTTACCCATAAGATTCAGACAAGCCTCATTCATACCTACGAGACCTATAGTGGAAAAGTGATTCTTCCAGTACTCATCAAACTTCTTTTTAACATTCCTCAGATAATATTTTGTATATGGATAAAGGTATCCCTCGGTAAAATTCTCCAGTACTTTCCTCTTGGTCTCCAGACTATCCTTGGCAAGAGTCATTACTTTCTCAAGTCGCTCGATAAATTCATCTTTATTATCGGAAAGATAACCAATTCTCGGCATATTTATTGTGACCACGCCTATGGAACCGGTCAGGGGGTGGGAACCAAAAAGTCCGCCGCCTCTCTTTGTGAGCTCCCTATTATCAATGCGAAGTCTACAGCACATACTCCTCGCATCCTCCGGGTTCATATCTGAATTTAAAAAATTAGAAAAATAGGGTACCCCATACTTGGCCGTCATCTCCCAGAGACCATCGAGGTTCGGATCGTCCCAGCTGAATTCTTTTGTCACGTTGTAAGTGGGAATCGGAAAGGTGAATACCCTGCCCTTGGCATCTCCCTCTGCCATTACTTGGAGAAACGCCTTATTGAACAGGTTCATCTCCTTTTGGAATTCTTTATAAGTCTCCTTCTGCGGCACACCTCCGATAATGATTTGCTGATCCGCATAGTACCTAGGCACCGTTACATCAAGGGTTACATTGGTGAAAGGAGTCTGGAAACCAACCCTTGTGGGTACATTGATGTTGAAGATAAACTCCTGCAGTGCCTGTTTTATTTCTTCAAAATTCAAGCCGTCGTATCTGATGAACGGAGCTAAAAGCGTATCGAAATTCGAGAATGCCTGGGCACCGGCAGCCTCCCCCTGGAGGGTATAGAAAAAGTTGACGATCTGTCCCAAGGCGCTTCGTAAATGTTTAGCCGGTTTACTCTCCACCTTACCCGATACACCTTTAAACCCCTCCAACAGCAGGTCAAAGAGATCCCAGCCCACACAGTAAACAGAGAGAAGACTTAAATCGTGGATGTGTAACTCACCTTCCACATTGGCCTTTTTAATTTCCGGAGAATAGATATTATTCAACCAGTAAACCTTGCTGACCTCGGAGGAGATGTAGTTGTTCAATCCCTGCAGGGAATAATCCATATTGCTGTTCTCATGGATCTTCCAGTCAATCTTCCTCAGGTACTGGTCAACTAAATCAACCTCCATCTTATTAGCAATTTCCCTCAATCTGGCGTGCTGATCGCGGTAGATGATATAGGCTTTTGCAGTGCGGCGATAAGAGGAAGACAGGAGGACTTCTTCTACAATATCCTGAATCTCTTCCACGGTGGTGATTCTGTCGTCAAAAAACTTTTCTGCTAGACTAAGTACCTTGATGGTAAGTTTCTGCGCCGCGGCAAGATCGAACTCTCCCGTTGCCAAACTTGCTTTGGCAATGGCATTAGTGATTTTCTCCGCATTAAACTTTACCAAACGGCCGTCTCTTTTTCTTATCTTCGCATGCATGGTAAGCCTCCCATGTTATTTGCATCATTATAACATATTTTAACGATAGCTTTGAAAATTGTATTCATCTGCACTCAAATATCTTTTTCGACCATAGACCATGCAAGTTACAGTATTCGCGGGCCGAGATCTCCTGCGCTTCAATTTTAAAGATGGCTTCAGGGGCATCTCCGGGCTTCAGGGATTGACGGCAGACTTCTCCATCGGCGATGACCTCGACCCACTCGATGTAATGTTTCTCCTCCATAGGATGAGGAACGCTTCCGATACTAACCTTGATACCACCCTCAACATGCTCCACTACCGGGACATGTTTCTCACGTGCCGCATCAACTGTATTCTCTTTGAAAAGCTTCATCGGCTGGCCGCAACACACCAGTTCCCCTTTACCTTCATGGACCATTTCTACTATATTACCGCAGATTTCACATTTATAAATCTCTAATAGCTTTGTCATGGTTCATCTCCTTTCTTCGCTTACTTCTACCAATTCTGGGCAAGAAGTTCAAAGTGAGCCTGGGGATGGGCACAGGCGGGACATTCATTCGGCGCCTCTGTTCCCTCATGCAGATAGCCGCAATTGCGGCAACGCCATACCACCGATTTATCCTTTTTGAATACTGATCCTTTTTCAATATTGGCCATAAGTCCGAGATAGCGTTTCTCATGTTGCTTTTCAGCCACGGCGATGGATTCGAATATCGAAGCGATATCACTGAAACCTTCCTCCCTGGCAATCATGGCAAATGATGGGTACATATCTGTCCATTCATGGTTTTCCCCTGCCGCAGCAGCTTTTAGATTTTCAACTGTTTTTCCAATAACGCCAGCAGGAAAAGCCGCTTTTATCTCTACATCTCCTCCTTTAAGGAGTTTAAAGAGCCTCTTGGCATGTTCTTTCTCCTGATTGGCCGTTTCTTCGAAAATGAATGCAATTTGCTCAAGCCCCTCCTTCTTTGCCTGGCTGGCAAAGTAGGTATAGCGGTTGCGAGCCTGTGACTCACCGGCAAAAGCGGTTATAATATTTTTTTCTGTCTTGCTTCCCTTAAACTGCATACACCTCCTCCTTGCCTTAAAGCAGTCATGGTTATTGTTGTTTCTTAACAAATCCCTGACCTTGTGCTGCCGGCCGCCAAACAGGCATTACGGATCAATCCTTTAAAGCGGCAAGGCGCTGTCCTATTTTTCTGCCGAGCTGACGGCATACTTCCAGAGCATCTTTATTAGGGACAAATTGTATCTTTACGCCCGGGTCAATGAGTTCAAATTTCATCTCTTCCAGTTCCCGATTAATGATGTTCACTGCTTCACCGCTCCAGCCATAGGAACAAAAGGACGCACCGATCTTATTCAGTGGTCTTAAGCCTTTCATATAGGTCAAAAAATCACTTACGGTAGGAAATATCCCGTTGTTGATGGTCGGTGAACCAACGATAACAGCCCCGGCATCGATAATTTCGGTTATAATATCGCTCCGGTGAGAGGAGCGCAGGTGCATCGGCCTGGCATTTATTCCCTCTTCTCCGATGGCAGCGGCTATTGCCTCAGCCATCTTTCCGGTACTTCCCCACATCGTGTCGTAGACAACCACTGCTTTTCTCTTCGGTTTCTGAGTGGCCCATTCCACATAAGCCTTGATTATTTTTTCAGGGTCCTTCCGCCAGATAATACCGTGGTCCGGGCAGATAGTATTGAAACTCAGCCCCATTTCCGTTACCTTTTCCACCAATTTAAGAATGAGGGGAGAATAGAGAAGAAGGATATTGGCGTAATACTTCAGGGCATGGGGCATAATCGCCTCACCGATTTCATCATCGAACCTCTCCGGACCGGCGTAATGCTGCCCAAAGGCATCGCTGGAAAAGAGGAGCTTATCCTCCTTAACATAGCTGAACATACTATCCGGCCAGTGGAGCATCCTTGTTTCCAAAAAGACAAGATTCCTCTTACCCAGGCTCAATTCTCCACCGTTTTCCACTACCTGGTAGTTCCACTTTTCCCCAAAATGAAGGGAAAGATTTTTCTGACCCATCTTGGAGCAAAATAGCGGCTTATCTTCTCCGACTTTGTGCATCACCCTCGGCAGACCACCTGAGTGGTCCATTTCTGTGTGATTGCTGATAACATAGTCTATCTTTTTTGGATCAACGATCCGACTGACATTGTCAAGCATTTCATCCGCGAACTCTTTCTTAACGGTATCAATCAAAGTTATCTTTTTATCCATGATCAGGTAGGAGTTGTATGTGCTTCCCCGATAGGTTGAATACCCATGGAAGTCCCTGATGTTCCAGTCAACAGCCCCCACGTTGTATATCCCTTTGACCACTTCTACTGGTTTCATTTCCTATCCCCCCTTCCCGGAGTTTGCGCTTTTCTGTCTACTCTTTCTCAAACAGATTCTTTGCTGCCCCGCAGACAGGGCACCTCCAATCGCCGGGCAGATCTTTAAAACTGGTTCCAGGTTTTACGCCATTGTCCGGATCCCCCTTGGCGGGATCATACACATAACCGCAAACAGAACATACATACTTATCCATCTATTCACCCCCTGTTGAGAGTAACCATTAATAAGTGTTTATAAATCAGCGATCAGTTTCGCCACTCTTTTTTCAATTTCGTCCCTTACCTCACGCATGAAGGTTATGGGTTTAGCAGAAGGGTCCGGTAGATTCCAGTCCTGGATGCATACACCGGGGATTAAAGGACATTCATCGCTGCAACCCATGGTTATAATCATCTCCGGCCTCATATAGCTCAAGACCTCATCAATGGATCTCGTCCTGAGGAACGCCATATCTATACCCTTCTCCCGCATAACCTCGACCATGGAAGTATTTATTTCTCCAACTGGCTGACTGCCGGCGCTTTCCGCTTCAATTTTATCCCCTGCACAATACCGGGCAAAGGCACTTGCCATCTGGCTGCGGCATGCATTTTCTTTGCAAAGAAAGAGGATTTTTTTTCTCTTTAGAAATGGTTGTATTAGCTCTCCTGCCTTTTCCTTTACCTCTATCAGGGCTGTCGGATGCTTTTCGATATCTTCCTTGTCCTCTATCTTTCTATAAGTGAGGCTTCCGGCAAAGCCGGCTCCAACGGCATCAAAGAAGTATTTAGCGGTAAGTGCAACCCCGTTAAAGAGTTTCTCTCCACTTGTGGCTCCTAGAGATAGTAAAAAACCTTGCCTCCACTTTCGGCCTGGATCGGTGAGATTTTTTACGTACCTTCTAGACCAGAGGGCTTGACTCCGGTCAATTAGGGCCTTCATCTGGGCCGGAGGTCCGTAGAAGAAGACGGGAGCAGCCATGACAATAATATCGGCCTGCCAGAGCAGGGGATATATCTCCTGCATTTCGTCGCTGATCACACAGAACCCCTCTCTTTCACAGGCCCTGCAACCTTGACAGGGCATTATCTTCTTCTCTGCCACTTGCAGGTCATATATTCGTGCGCCAATTCTTTCCGCCTCGGCTAAAAATGAGCAAAGGAAGGTATCCGTGTTTCCATTTTTCCGAGGAGAACCCTGTAACCCAAGAACAAACATGAAAATATTCCTCGCAAAACACGTACCCTAAACTCTAAGCATTGGTTTCTATAAGACCATAATGGCTATCATCTCGACGATATACAACACTGACGTTTTCTGTATTAGAATCCCGATAAATTATGAAATGGTTTTTTGATGTTTCGATCTCCATCATGGCTTCCTCAAGGGACATGGGTTTCAGCACCACTTTTCTCGTTTCTATCACCTTCAGCTCTTGTACATCTTCCATATCATCAGAAGTTAATTCCGCGGGGCTTATATCTTCGCCCCGGACAGCATTTGCCTTATAATCTCTGTTCTTATCCTTATGCTTTTTTAGCTGGCGTTCTATCTTTTCTACAGCGTTATCTATAGCAAGATACATATCTTTTGCTTCCTCTTTTGCATTTACGTTTACCCCATTAACAATTAAATTGACCTCGGCCATGTTCCTGAACTTTTCCACAGAGAGAATCACGTTTGCTTCAACCGGAGTATCGACATATCGATTTATTTTTTTTAGTTTGTCATTAACATATTCTTTCTGCCAATCCTCTCCTGCTGCATTTCTAAAGGTTACGGAAATCTTCATAAATTTTCTCTCCTTGTTTTAATTTCGTTTTGCCCTGTTAAGAAAACTTCCCCATCCATTCCGGCCCCTGATAGAATCAATTCAATTCTTCAAAGACTCGCTTCTAAATGCTGAGTCCCAACCACCTTAGAGGGTCAGTATTATCTTTTTTCTTCTTGAAGATGGTAAAATACCCATCATGTCTCTATACTTAGCTATAGTTCTCCTTGCTATGGATATATCCGATGCCATAAGAAGCTCAGCAATTTCAAGATCACTGTACGGTTTCTCCGGATTCTCTTTGCTGATAATCCTCTTAATCTCTTCTTTGACGCTCTTAGAAGCAATGACATCACCATTTGTCCTCTGAATACTGCTGCCAAAAAAATATTTCAACAAAAATATACCCCTCGGCGTATGCGTATACTTATTAGTCACAACTCTGCTGATAGTTGACTCATGCATCCCGATATCCTCGGCAACGTCTCTCAAAACCAGGGGTTTTAAAAAATTAATACCCCTATCAAGAAAAGCTTTCTGAAATTTTACGATACTTTCCACTACCTTGTAGATCGTCTGTTGCCTCTGCTCAATGCTTTTTATAAGCCACATAGCCGACTGTATTTTTTCTTTAATGTACCTCTTGCTGTTATTTGCTTCCGGATTTCCTTTGGCCCCTGATAAAATCTCTCTGTACATATTGTTGATCCTCAGCCTTGGCATTCCGTCATCATTGAGGACAATTCTATATTCATTGCCGGACTTGTAAACGTATACATCCGGAATGATGATATGAGTCTTTTCTTCGTTGTAAATATTGCCTGGTTTAGGATTCATGCTGGTGATCAAAAGGACAGACTGCAACACCTCTGATAGAGGAATTTTTAATTTTCTGGCAAGCCGGGCATAGTTTTTTGTTTCAAGGTATTTTAAATGTTCTTTGATGATCAATTCAACGATATGGTTTGACAATCCTAGAATTCCGGCCTGAAGTAAAAGACATTCCTTGAGGTCCCTCGCTGCAACACCAGGAGGGTCAAATTCCTGAACCTTTTTCAGGACACTTTCCACAATAGCTTCGTCAACTCCTTCCTGAACGGAAATTTCTGAAAGAGTTGCCACCAGATATCCACTTTGATCAATGTTTCCTATTATCTGTTCGCCAACTTTCATTTCGAGTTCTGTAAGGCGGGAAAGCTTGAGCTGCCACATAAGATGATCCATCAGAGACGGATTTTTAGTCAGCAAATTATCCCAGGACGCACTATCGCTATCTTTTCTGCCATAGTTTGTCCCCGCAGTTGCATAATCTTCAAGGTAGGCACCCCAGTCAAAGTCTTCCTTGCCATCACCTTCCCCTGTCAGTTCTTGCGTGCGCTCAACTGCTTTTATTTCTTCTCGCTCAACTGCGGCAACACCATCAACCTCTTGGCCGGGTGAATTTTCTTCGTATTCGTCAGTTGTAACTTCCTCAAGGAGGGGATTCTCCACCATTTCCTGGTTGATTGTCTCCACCAGTTCCAGTTTTGTAAGCTGGAGAAGCTTGATCGCCTGCTGGAGTTGAGGCGTCATGACTAATTGCTGTGTCAGTTTAAGAGTTTGTTTGAGTTCAAATGCCATATCTATTACTAAAAGCGGAGCCTACTCTCCTTTACCTTCTCCTGTTGCCTTTCTTCCTTTACCGGAAGGGAAAAATCCTCTCCGAAGTAAATTTTCCTTGCGCTTTTGCAATTGGCTATATATTCAGGGTCCCCTTTTACCAGAATAGCCCCCTCATTAATAATATAGGCCCTGTCGCATACAGAGAGTGTTTCCCTGACATTATGGTCAGATATAACAACACCAATCCCCTTAGACTTGAGTTTAAATATGATCTTCTGGATATCCGCTACGGCGATGGGATCAATTCCCGCAAATGGCTCGTCGAGGAGAATATAGGCAGGAGATGTAACAAGTGCCCTTGTAATCTCGACCCTTCTCCTTTCCCCACCCGACAGAGAGTAAGCGTTGCTCTTTGCGAGATGGGAAAGATCGAGTTCCCCTAATAGTTCCTGCAACCGTTTTTTTCTCTCTTCTCTGTCCAGATCGAGAACCTCGAGAATCGCCATGATATTTTCTTCCACGGTTAACTTTCTGAATATTGAAGGTTCCTGCGGCAAGTAATTTAATCCTTTTCTTGCCCTTATATACATGGGAGTCTCTGTTATGTCTTCACCGTTTAAAAGAACACGGCCTCCATCAGGTTTTATTAAACCGACGATCATGTAAAACGTGGTGGTCTTACCCGCACCATTGGGCCCTAAAAGGCCAACGACTTCGCCCTGATTAATCTCCAGATCAATCCCGTTAACGACCCTCCTGCCTTCATATGCTTTGGCCAATCCTGAGACTGTTAAATTTTCCATCATCGTTAATTTTCTTTGGGATAAATTGTAGCCGTTACCCTTTTGTTTTTAGCGCCTTCGACAATTCCTCTGTTTTCGTCCAGAAAAATTATAACTTTTTCGCCATGGATGATATTTTTCCCCTCCTGTAAGACAGAATTCCCCGAGATCAAGATTTTCTGCGTATCCTGGTAAAAGACGGCAGTATCTCCCGTTACAATCCTGTCACCCTGCAGGATTTTTACATTTCCCTCTGCCTCAATCTTCTCCAAATCTTGTCTATTGGTGGTCCCTCCGGCCCCCTTTTTTTCAAAATCTGAAGGACCATTTCTATAGTAGAGAAGGAGGCGATCTGACTTTATGGTCATATCACCACGGTTAGCCACGGCATTGCCTGAAAATATGACTAGCTTTTTTTCATTATATGCTTCCAGACGATCAGACAAGATCTTTATCGGTTGGGCTTCTCCTGTATTTAATTTGCGCTCCGCCCCTCTCTTCCCTGCATACAGGTATGAAAAAGGGGAAAGTATCAGCAAAACAATAAATAAAGCTATCGTATTTTTCATCATGTGTGTATAGAGCTTGGTCATTATTTTACCAATGCGCTTACTCTCGAAAACAGTTTTAACTCTTCGCTTCTCAAGAAAAGTGACATTCCTACTCCCTTAACCTGCATCCGGGGGTTCTCCATCAAAATGGCAGAGTTGGTATGGAGTTTTTTGTCCCCGTGGGAATAGGACAGGTGATCTGTTGTAAAGCGGTTGCCATTATCAGAGACGATTTCAATATTACCGGCGACTTCTATGTCCTTTGTGTCTGTATTTAACTGACCTCTGTCACCTGTCATGACAAAGGTTTTCCCTCCCTTCGCCTCCATTGTTACGTTAACCTTATCAAACAATATAAGGCTTTCCTTTTTGAGATATCTTGCCGTATCCGCTTTGATCTCCCATTTTGCATCAGAATTACCGGTCTCCGTATAATGGACATTCTTTAGCTGAAGATCAACATTGTCCGGTAAAACTCTCAGCAGCGTTTTAGGGGATGTCCTCATCTTATCCGTGACCATCAGACCAATGATCACCAATAAAATCACCATTATTACCGCCGTGATAATAACGCCCCCTTTTTTCCTAAGTTTCATATAGCCCATCAAGTCAAGCACCCAAAGTTGTTAATATTACCCGGGACTCAGGAGCCGTAATTCAAAATAGAACAAATTTTGTGTGTCTGAAGTAACTTAATGATTTCTTCGATATGTAGATAAAACAAATTGGAGTGCCTTTTATCGGACAATTAAATATTGGAAATACTGCATCGGTTTTCTTTTTATTCCGGATCCCGATTCCTGAGTAGTTCTACTATTTTTTATACCACCCGCTTCAAGACAAGTAAAGCAAAACTAAACAAACTCGTATTTTGCGGCTACCTCATGCCACTTTTCCTGCGCTTTGAGGATAATCTCGCATACCTCTCTGACAGCTCCCTTCCCGCCATTCTTTTCTGTAATATAATCGGCAACCTTCTTGGCCTCTTCCACCGCATCCGCTACGGCTACAGAAAATCCAACCCTTCTTAGCAGGGAGACATCAACAATATCATCCCCCACATATGCCACTTGGTTTCTCTCTATGTTTCTCTTTGTGATAATCTCTTCAAACACCGTTACCTTGTCCCGTATACCCTGATGCACCTCGCCTATGCCAAGGTCCTTAGCACGATGCTCCACAACATCTGATCTTCTGCCCGTTAAAAAAATAACATCTATGCCATACCTCATCAGGATTTTAAGCCCGTGCCCATCCCTTACATCAAAATGTTTCGTCTCCTGTCCGCTATCATTCATGATGATCCTGCCATCAGTCAAGACACCATCAACATCAAGGATCAATAGACTAATGCGCCTGATCTTCTTAACCAATTCTTCGTCTAAAACATCGAACATTTTATATTACTCCTTACAGAGATCCAATTCATGATCGGGGTCTCTTTACAACTTCATCAATATCTTTCAGCTTATAGAGGAGGACGGAAAGCGAAGCAAGGGATAGGGAATTAGGACCATCGCACAGGGCACGTTCAGGATCCGGGTGCACCTCCAGAAAGAGGCCGTCAATTCCTACAGCAACAGCTGCCTGTGACAGATAGGGCACCATCTCTCTCTGGCCGCCGGAGGCTGTCCCCGCTCCACCGGGAAGCTGGACACTGTGAGTAGCGTCAAAGACCACGGGGTAACCCATTTCTCTCATGACAGGAAGGGCACGAAAGTCCGCAACAAGATTATTGTAACCGAAACTCGTTCCCCTCTCCGTGATCATAATATTTTTATTCCCCGTTGATGATGCCTTGGCCAGGATATTGGCAACATCCCATGGAGCAAGGAACTGGCCCTTTTTGATATTGATACATCTGGCCTTTCCGGCAACCTCGATAACAAAATCGGTCTGCCGACAGAGAAAAGCCGGCACCTGCAGCACATCCAGGACTTCTGCTGCTCCTTCAATTTCTTCAAAACGATGGACATCGGAAAGCAGGAGAACCCCGAGTTCCTTTTTAATATTCTTCAGGATAGCAAGACCTTTAGTAAAACCGGGACCCCGGTAAGAATCTTTTGAAGTCCGGTTTGCCTTGTCATACGAGGCCTTGAAGATGAAAGGTATCCCTAATCTCCCGGTAAGGTTTCTCAGGAATAAGGCAATTCCCCTCGTTTTCTCTTCATCCTCGATCACGCAGGGACCGGCAATCAATACGAAGGGAGCCCCTCCCCCCATTACAAAATTATCTAAAATAATCTGTTTCATCTGCAGGTTCCAACAATAAATAGAACAAATTACCGTTATTGATGCTTTTGTTGTAACATCTTTATCTTCATCTGGGGAATCTTTCTTGCGGCTTTATCAGAATCAGGGTTCAATTCATAGGCTTTTTTATATGCCGTAAAAGCCTCCTGATACATCTCTTTCTTCTCATAGGCTGCACCCAGATTCAGATAGGTTACATCATCCTCCGGATCATACCTTATTGCTTTCTTGTAATATTCAATTTCGCTGCTCATATCCCCGGTAAGACCATAGGCATATCCAAGCCTTGAATAAATAGCTGCCTTCCGTGGTGTCAGTTTAATCATCTTTTTATATGTCTTGATGGCATTACCGTACAGTTTTTTCTCCATATAATAACAGACCATGGTGTCCAATGACTCCATGGTCGGATGAGAAGAGGCAAGCTTCTCATATTCAGAAACTGCTTTTTTTGTCATGCCCAGTTTATCATAGTTAAAGGCTAGATTGTAACGCAACTGGGGTTCTTTGTTTCCATATAGAATTGCTTTTTCATAGTTTTCACAGGATTCCCTGTATTTCTTTAACTCTCCATAGGCAAAGCCTAGATTTGCATGTATGGCTGCCTTTTTATCTGATTTTTTGACAATTTTCTCATAATAGCTGATTGCCTGAACGTATTGTTCATCTTTAAAATTGACCTCCGCCATTCTCTCCATTGCGTCGGGATCACCGGGTTTCATCTTGAGAAACTTTAGATATTCGGAAGCCGCTTCCTTGTAACGCTTTCCTTTTTCATAAACCGCTGCCAGATTAAAGTGGACAACCGGCTCTTTTGGATTCAGCGCTATTGATTTCCGATAATTTTCTATTTCTTCTTTTAATAACCCCTTACCGCCATAGGCGAGCCCTATATTGGCATAGGCTGAAGCATTGCGTGGCTGCCTGCGGAGGATTTCCTTGTACACCTTTATCACCTCGTCATAATTTCCAGTTTTTAATGAAAGATCAGCTAAGGCAATCCGGGCATGGTCTGTCTCCGGTGCCTTTTTCAGGATAACTCTGTACTGGCTGGCAGCTTCGTTGATTGTTCCGGTTTTTTCATAGGCTTCTCCCAATTTGTACCTTATCGTAAGGTCGTCTGGATTTAATCTCAGTGATTCTTTATAGTTTTCTACAGCCTTTTGCCAATTCCCCAGATTGCTGTAGGCAAAGGCCATACCGGCAAAAGCAGAGGCATCTTCAGGATTGATTCTCACCAAATCTGTACATGTCTTAATAACATTGCCGTATTCTCTTCTTTTCATGTAACACTTTGCAAGTTCCGTCAATGCGGAAAGATCGTCCGGTTTAAGGGCCAGGATATCCCTGTACTGAGTAATTGCCTCTCCTATCTTGCCCTGCCGAAGGTAAAGTTCAGCCAGCATTTTACGAACACCGGTATCCTCTTTATTCATGGCAATAGCTTGTTTGAGATAGTCGATCTGTAACCGCCGATCCTCCGTACTTTTGGCATGTCTGAGCCAATCCTGAGAAGTTACAGTTACTCGAACAGGGATGACGGCGATTATTTTATCAACATATCTTACGTCAATCCTGTAGTCCGAGACGGCGACACCTCCCCTTTTAACTTTTCCTGTCATAATAGTTCTGTCGACAAGGTCAATGCCCTTCAGCAATACCCTGAAGTCGTCTCGATCTCCGAGGTCTTCAATATCAACCGAAATTTTCCTGCTAAACAGGGCATCAGTCGAAATATCTTTAATGACAAATTCGTCACGGTAGGAAACATCAAAAATATCGCTCTTTGTAAGCCTGAAATCCTTTCCGTTCTTCTCTATTTTCAGGTAATAAAACTGCGGTGTATGTCCGAGAAAGAAAAAGGAAAAAGTGTTTTTTACTCTCGAGGCGAGAAAGGATAGATGTCGACCTTTTTCCGGCCAGAAATAGTTGGCCATAAACGCACCGGCAAAGAGAATCACCACAGCCAGGGAGACAATTTTTAAGGCTGTGCTTATCCTGCCCCGCTTTTTTTCTACCCTTCTTCTGTTTCTCCTGTCTCTAATACTCATATCTATTATAATTTCCTAACCCCTTGGATGATATCTCCGATGAATCTCCTTCAACCTTTCGCGGGTAACGTGGGTGTAAATCTGGGTTGTCGCTATATCTGCATGTCCCAGCATAAACTGGACAGAGCGAAGATCAGCCCCCCCCTCTAAAAGATGAGAGGCAAAAGAGTGTCTAAAAGTGTGGGGATGGATTTTTTTGCCCAATTTGGATTTTAGGGCGTACTCTCTTAGAATCTTCCATAATCCCTGTCGGGTCAGGCCGTTACCGGATCTGTTCAGAAAAAGTATATCGGACGATCGCCCCTTTAAGAAACTACATCTTGCTTCATCTACATATTGCCTTAAATGACCATACGCCGATTTACCAACAGGTACAATTCTTTCTTTATTACCCTTTCCTATCGTGACCAGATACCCTACCTGCCAGTTAATGCTGTTAACAGTAAGGGATATAAGCTCTGAAACACGGATCCCCGTTGCATACAGCAGCTCTAACATGGCCGTATCCCTTATGGCAGAAGGAGTTTTTACCCCTGGCTGTGCAAGAAGCAGATTCATTTCCTCCTGACTCAGGGTATCGGGTAGACGCATCCATACCTTTGCCAATTCAATGTTTGCCACAGGGTTTTGTTCAACCTTTTTTTCTCGAAGGAGAAATTTATAGAACCCTCTTATGGCTGCCAGACCCCTGTTGACAGAATTCTCTGTTAAACCGTTTTTTCTTAACCCGGCGAGATAAGAAATTACATTATCGGAGGTAATATCGGCAATAGCTTGAATGCCTAACCTTTTGACAAAACAAACATATCTATTCAGATCTCGACCGTAAGCCTCGATAGTATTATAAGATGCCCCTTTTTCCACAGTGAGAAAATTTAAATACTCATCAATTAAATTGTCCATAATAATTCTTAACGTAAATAAAAGTGGGATGCAAATTTTTTTAATCCCGAATTATTTCTGCTTTTACGCCCGGAGCTTGGCGCTGAGCACCTTGTCGGCAAAACCTTCGAGTAGAAGCCCCGCGGAACACTTTTTGTTGACAAAAAACCGGTTCACTCTATAGTATTTCTGTAAATGTTCACTGTATCGAAAAAGATGAGCACCAATGAATACAATTTTTAAAGCTCCCGTTAGAGGAACAGCCAGGTAGGAGGGATCTTTCAAGAAAATGGAGCATCACGATCTGAGATACTGGCTCGCCTTGAAATTTGTTGATGGTGTGGGAAATGTCGGTTTTAAAGCCTTAACAGGCGCCCTCGGCTCCCCTCGGAATGTATTCCATGAAACCATCAACAACCTAAAAATGGTCCCAGGTCTTGGTAAGAAAGCGGCAGCCAATATAAAAGCATTCAACGACTGGGGAAGAGTTGAAAAGGAGATGGAAACCGCTCAAGAGCTGAATGTTTCCCTCGTTACGTTCCATGATCCTCGATATCCGAAAGCCCTCCTGAACATCTATGATCCTCCCCCCTTACTCTATGTTAAGGGTACCCTGAGAGAAGAGGATATCAATGTTGCCGTTGTGGGTTCGAGGGTGGCTAGTACCTACGGCAAATTTGTCACAGAGAGGCTCTGTCGTGAGCTTGTGTTGAATGGCATTACTGTGGTAAGTGGCATGGCCAGGGGAATTGATTCGGCAGCCCACAGGGGTGCCATCGCCGCTAAGGGCAGAACCATAGCTGTTTTAGGCTCCGGTCTTGATGTTGTTTATCCGCCGGAAAATGAAAAACTTTTCATGGAAATTGCCGGACATGGAGCCGTCATCACCGAATTTCCTTTCGGCACTCCGCCTCATGGAACAAACTTTCCCGCAAGAAACAGGATCATCAGCGGCGTTTCCAGTGGCGTGGTGGTTGTCGAAGCAGGAGAGAAAAGCGGGTCCCTGATCACGGCAAGGCTCGCCCTGGAGCAGGGGCGAGAAGTATTTGCCGTACCGGGCAGTATAGATACCACCGGTTCGAAAGGAACACACAGACTGATCAAACAGGGAGCAAAACTGATAGAGAATATTCACGATATTATCGAAGAGATACTTCCCCAGTTGGAGAGGGGGTTACAGGACAACACCCGGCAGGCGAAAAACTCACGGCAGGATGATGCCGCGCAGGGAAAAGAAATACCTTCCCTAATGGAAGTGAGCGGGCTAACTGAAGCAGAGATGATCATATTAAAGCAGCTCTCCTCAGAACCGGTTGGTGTGGACAGTATCATTGCCTCTACGAGGCTGAAAGTCAATGATGTCCTGAATCTGCTGTTGAACATGGAATTAAAAGGTCTCGTCAAGCAACTCCCTGGGAAATTATTTATACGCACCCGCTGTTGTCCAAATTAGCCTGAGTTATCGATTTTGTTCATTGTAGTCGTTAATAATTACCTTCTCAGGCAGGTACTTCTTTATGCCGGTGTAAGGGGGGCATATCTGGATTTAACTCATTCCGGACATGAAGCACTGGGGTGGCGGCCATCTTTCTGTTGTGCGATTCGGATGAGATAGCCGAGGGTGTCGCCAAAGTAAAGCAAGACCTGTTCCGATGTCGCAAATGGATCGAGAAGCGGTTTACTGCGGACCGTATTATATAAGATTACATCGGTGTTTATGAAAGGATCAGCCAAATGACCGAGCGCGAGGAGCATCGACCCTGGGGCTTTTACGAAATTCTTTCGGATACTCCGGATCACAAAGTTAAGCGGATCACCGTCTATCCCGGTCAACGGTTGAGTTACCAGCGCCATTTCCGGCGCTCCGAACACTGGTACGTGATCAGCGGCAAGGCGGTTTTGACAAATAACGGCGAAGACATTGAGCTTACATCCGGTCAGGCCATCGATTTACCTGTGAAGACATGGCATCGCATCCGGAACCCGGGAAAGGAAAACATGGTGTTTATCGAAGTTCAGACCGGCGATTATTTCGGAGAAGATGATATCGAAAGATCGGAAGATGATTATGGGAGGGTTTCTTGACCTGGGCGGATTCGGCCACGTGCTCCGGAATCTGTTGACTTTGGGTACGGCAGCCCTGTGCCTCTTCAACCCCCATCCCGCGCTTTAAATTTGATAAGGTAAAACAATGGAGAAGATCGATAACAATGTGGTTGTCTTTATCATGGCCGGAGGAGTGGGTACGCGCTTTTGGCCTCTCAGTACACACGAGAGACCCAAACAGTTTATACAGCTCTTCGACGATCGAAGCCTGCTGCAGAAAAGCTATGACCGTGTGGCGGGGATCGTTCCGGACGACCGAATCATCGTTCTGACCAACGCGAATTTTACCCATTTGGTTGGCGAACAACTTCCACAGGTGCCTGGTCAAAATATCATCGGCGAACCGGAGCGAAAGGATACTGCCGCTGCGGTTTGCCTTGGCACGTTGATGGCCATGAAACGCTATGGCAACCCGGTGATCATAGTATTAACAGCGGATCACCTGATAGAGCCTGTCGATGTATTTCAGCAGACCATGCTTTCGGCGGTCAAGGCGGCCCGGCAAACAGGGGTGCTTTACGCCTTTGGTATCAAACCGATCTATCCGGCCACGGGTTACGGTTATTTAGAAATTGGTGAAAAAACAGCGGAGGATGCCGGCATAGAACACTTCCATCTCATCTCCTTCAGAGAAAAGCCGAACACGGAAACCGCCAGGCAATATTTAGAGTCCGGTCGGTACCTGTGGAACTCGGGGATGTTCGTCTGGACCGCGGATGCCATTTTCTCCGAACTGAAATTACATCTTCCGGAACATATCGAACACCTGAGCAAAGCCGTTGAAAAAATGGAAACAGCACAATGGGAGGCGACCCTGCAAAGAGAATTCACAGCACTCAAACGAATCTCCATCGACTTCGCTGTTATGGAGAAAGCACGTGATGTTCGCTGCGTGATGGGTAAATTTTCCTGGAAGGATATCGGCGGCTGGCTGGCCATACAGGATTTTCTGGCATGCGACGCAAATGGAAATTATTTCAAGGGCCGTCTTCACACTTTGGACGCTAAAGGCAATTTAGTGTTTTGCGACGATCCGCAAGAGACTCTGGCCATGGTGGGCGTCAGCGATGTAGTGGTTGTAAGGGCGGGGACTAAAACCCTGGTTGTCCACAAAGATCACCTGGAAGAAGTGAAACACATTGTGGAATCCATGCCCGCACAACCGGAATGATCAGAATTTACAGGGTATAAGAGTGCTCCCTGAACGTTAAAAAATGGTCGCCATCTCATATAGAGATATGGGGATGGAGATATGGATGGAAGTATGGGGACGCACCCCAAAGTTGTGCAGGACAGGTTGCTCGGATCAGGTGATTGGTCCGAAGTTAAAAAAGGCGGGGCAGCTTAGGAATCAGGTTACGATTGTTGTTTATGGACGGATGCGAAATATTTTTTTATGCTGTTTATATATTCCTGAGAACGGTCAAGATAGAAGGAGAGGGCCTTGGAAAAATTTTTACCCACAAGCCCGTCAACAAACATCAGACTGATCTTTTTCTGTTGCATGAGAATGAACTGAGATTCTATCAGAATTTCCCTCTCCTCGGCAGACATAGATTGGGCCAGAGAACGAAAAGCACTTCTTGCGCGCGGCTGATACATCCAAAAATACAACAGATCCAGGACATGGATGATCATGATCTTTTCCAGTTCCCGCACTTCTTCATCCGTAGACTGTGTTATCTTTGCCGGGTTCTTGAGCAGTTCCACAGTACTCATCTCCGGAAAAAGCAGTTCCAGTCTTGAATAGGCGTCAAAGAACTGGCTGATCTTTAAAGAATAGTCACGCAACCTAACGCGTATATTCTGATACCGATCGGTCGCACCCTCGATAATGCCTGCCACAAGATCCGATGCAGCCTTGGATATAACGGCCGCCCATTTCTGGAGCGCATCGTTTACACCTATTATGCCGGCTGTACCCAGTATGTTACCCACCAGGAGGTTCAGCCCTATGGCGACCGGTATTGATAGAAGGCTTCTGAAAAAGTTTGCGATTATGGTGGCCTTTGGCAGTCCTCTGAAGGAGTTATGGCTTGAGATATACAATCCGTTGACAAGGGCCATAAAGGCATAAAGGGCGAAAGGATTTGTTGCGGTTGTAATATTGAGGCATCTGTCCAGGACCACGGTCTTTGTCAGATAGTCCAGTAATGGGACTGAAAAACCGGTAAAAAGGAGCGAATCCGTCACGCGTTCCCAACTCACGTAGTCATTCCATCTCAAGAGAGGAGAGCGCCTTATGCCGCCTCCTCCCAGCACGGATTGCAGGATATTTCTAAGCCCCGTAATTCCGAACCAGATAAAGGCGCCAAAATAGGCCAGGAACCACCAGTCCTTGGTCAGGGCAAAGGTGGCAAAGGCCGGAACAAAACCGATCAGGACCTTGAGGCCGTTTTTAATTCCGGTCTTCAGATAGCCGAAAGATATTTGTTTCTTCGTATGTGAAGTCAAATGAGGTTCAAGAGGCAGATCGTTGTCCGGATGTTTTTGAAGTCCTCCCAGGGTGACGACATTGCCGCGGTCTTTTACATATTCGGACTGGACTGCCAGCCAGTCGGAACTCTGTTTCTGACCCAAAAAGCGCAGGGCAGGGACCTTGTTCGCCAGATGATAGAATGTGGTAAAATAGTTATTCGGACTGGTGCGGGGAATAAAGGTCTTCCTCCTGAATGCCGTTATCTTAATGGGGATAAAATCCCGGATAGCAGCACCGGATTTTTTTACTTCCTTAGCGGCTCTTCGCGGGAGGGTGTCCATTACCGCCAGCCCCATACCATGGACATGGGGGGAGCGCCCGGTAGAATCACTTCCAATACGGGACTTCAACTGGGCGCCGGTATACATGTCTCTCAGTGTTGCAATATCACTGAGTATGTATGATAATTTTTTGATCCTGTCTTCGCGGTCCGCAACCTGTGATGCAGCAAGTTTTTCGATCACTTCTCTGATAATCTGTTTCTGATGGATGACATTGCCCTTGTTAACGGCTTCCTGAAGCCTGCATATATCAGGGATATGATCGGTTTTCCTGTTGGCGTAGTCCTTCAGATTGAAGATCTCCAAACGGGTGATGATGCCTTCGCAGTCATAGAGCAGCTCAATAACATCCTCAACCCTGAGGTTACTCAGATTGAGCGTAAAACGTTGGCCTGAATGGAGTTGAATAAGACGGTCAACGAGTCCCTTTGGTGAGAGCTTGAGCAGGAGCGGGATACCAGGTCCGTCTGCCGGGATATTGGGGTCAGGGACATCATGGTTTTTCCCGGGATTCATGTAGTGCTCGAAAATGATTTCAGTATCTAGTCGGTTTAACTCCGCCACCTTTTCTGCGATGCGAAGCCGTTCTTCTCCGTTTGCATTTTCGTATTGACTCCTTAACCGTTCGATATGGGATCGCATTAAGGGTAGCATTTTCCTGTGCAAAAATTCTGCAAGATGGAGCAGAGAGGCCTGTCCGGTTCCCACAAAAGACAAAAAATCCGAGGTCTCAAGGGGAGGAATATCAAGGCCATAGATCTCACGTACGGTATGGCGATGCTTTTCATTGAATTCTTCGAGTATCCTAAGGACATAATTTTTTTGATATTCTGAAACTTTTCTACCTTCGGACATGAATTCAGCAACAGAGTCTTCCGCTAAAAAACCCAGGAAGTCTTGAGAGTCCACAAAGCCCCTTGGCACCCAGATTAAGTGTACATATTTGTTGCGAAATCTTGAAGAAAACTCTATCCCGATACGGAGGTCTATGCCCATTATCCGGGCTGCCTCCAGGAGTTCCACGGCAAATCGTGGCTCAAGGTAGTTGTAGTATATTACCCTTAGACGCCGGATACCCTTGATCCATGCATCCATAATCAGGTGAGATGAGGATTTGCGACCTTTTGTGTTCGCGTCGTGGACGTGATCGTCGAATGTAATCTGATTCCATTCTTCAGGCATTTCCAGAAGATGGTAGTTACGCAGCTGGGCGCGGATGAACCTGGGGTTACCGGTTACAGATCTCCTGAAGTCGTGGGCAAGATGAAGTTGTCTCTCGGTGTCGCCATGGGCCCGCACTAATTCCTTCATAATCTGCAACAGGACCCGGGCCGTATTAATTGGCAGAACTCCGCCGGCGGTGTGCAAGACCTCATCGTGCAAAGACCGCAGTGCACTGAGCCTTGCATCCACGCCTCCGGCCTCCAGAGACTGGAAAAGGTGTATAACGGCAAAGGCTAGACGCAGACCTTTGGACTCTGCCAACTCCTTGATGCCGCGAGGATGGAGGTAAGAATAGACAAGCCTTCTCGTATATTCACGGGTCTTGTCCCTGCTTAAGACATCATTGACAATGTTTAATAGAAGGTGATCACGCTTGTCGAAAAGTATTTTGTGCATAAAACCCAAAACACTGCTTTTATCTGTGGCTTATACTTAGCACAGGGACAGGAGATCGGCAGTATACCTTTTCGGCAGTTGACCGGAAAAGGATGTTTGCCGTATTGGTGCGGCCCTTTGAGGCCATAACCACTATATCAATGTCTTCTTCTTTGTTTGGTTAATTTTTTTTTGATAAGGCATTGCTTCTTCACGGTAGTGAGTATATGAATAATGATTTTGTGTGTCAAGGTGATTTTGGCCACCGAATATGGGTTACGTTGCCGAACATTGTAACAAAGGAGTATGGTTATGAAAGAAAAAGTACTTTTGGTTGACGACGAAAAAGATTTTTTAGAGATCATGGTCGAGCGGATGAGTGCCAGAGGAATGGAGGTAACGACCGCCACTTCGGCACTCGGTGCCATTAAACTGATCGAAAACCAACCCTATGATGTGATCATTCTGGATCTAATGATGCCCGAAATGGACGGGTTGGAGGCCCTGAAAGTCATCAAGGAGAAGCGGCCCGACAGTGAGATTATTTTACTGACTGGGCATGCCACTGTCGAGAAAGGCATCGAGGCCATGAAACTCGGTGCCATGGATTTGATAGAAAAACCGGCCGACCTGAAAGCCTTGACCGAAAAGATTAAAAAGGCACAAGCCCATAAGATGATTATCGTTGAAAAGAAGGCCGAAGAAAAGGTTCGAAGCATCATCGCCTCAAAGGGATGGTAAAAAGGGGGGCAGTAGAACAGGATTTACGTATTTTTACTGCCCTCTTCAGTAAGAATATCGCCTGACTGGAGCCGGCCTTGGGCCAATCGTTGAAGCACGGCGTGCCAGTTGCCGATGACCGAATCCAGCACGGTTACATTTTTCCATGTGAGATACTGGTAGTATTCCTCTTCAATCCCGCCGCAGATCACCACCTTAATACCCTCGGTGATGATCATGTTGCAAATGATCTCGACTGAAGCATGTGGCAGGACAAGCTCCTTTTCTTCCTGTACCTTTCCGACATCGCCGATAACGGCGATCAGGACTTCCCTGGTTAGATCGAACCGGGGGGCCACTTCATTACCATAGAGGCAGATCAACGCTTTTGTCGCCATTAAAGTCACCTCCTGCTGTCTGGGGACCGGGTTTCTTTAACCCCGCTCGGTTTTTCACTTCTCGATGCCATACTGTATCATTTTCCTGTAAAGTCTGCTTCTGCTCCAGCCAAGAATAGTGGCCGCCTTGTTTCGGCGACCCTGCGCTTTCACGATGGCATCTATGATCATCTTACGTTCGATGGCGGGCCACTCCAACTCCACTTTTTTATCTTCCTGGGTTTTGAGTATGGCATCAATGATAATCTTTCTTTCAATGGCTGCAGAATCCGCTCCGTCCGGACTTTCTTCCTGCGTTGCCGGATGTTGAGCGGCTATCATCTGCGGTGCATCGTTTGCCGGTCGGTACGACGGGAGTGAGTGGGTGAGATAGGCCGGAAGATGTTCGGATTGGATCTGGTTTACCTGACATACGTTCGAGGCGTATTCGACGATGTTTTTGAGCTCCCGAACATTGCCTGGATAGGCGTACGCCAGGAGAATACGTAACGCGTTTGTGGAAAAGCCTCGGATCGGTTTTTTGAATTTGGAGACAAAGGTCTGAAGGAAGTGATCCAAGAGGAGCTGTACGTCGTCTCTTCGGTCCCGCAACGGGGGCAGTTGCATGCGAACGACGTTGAGTCGAAAAAGAAGATCTTCTCTGAATGTCCTTTTCCTAACCATCAGTTCGAGGTCCTGGTGTGTTGCGGCGATCACCCTTACATCACATAGAAACCCCTTCGTGCTTCCCAGAGGATGAACGACCCTGTCGTCGAGGAAGGTTAGCAGCTTGACTTGCAGCGATAGCGGCAGATCTCCGATCTCGGCAAGAAAGAGTGTCCCGTTGTGCGCCAGCCGAAAACGGCCCGGTTTGTTCTCCACCGCTCCGGTGAAGGCTCCTTTTTGATGGCCGAAAAGCTCGGATTCGAGAAGTGTAGCGGGTAAGGCTCCGCAGTTGACTTTGATAAAGGGCCCTTTCGCGCGGGAAGACTCCTGATGGATGGCTTCCGCCACGAGATCCTTCCCCGTGCCCGTTTCACCCGTGAGCAGCACCGATGAATTGGATTGGGCGATCATGGGAAGGAATCTGTATATCTGCTCCATCTGAGGGCTTCTACCGACAAGCTGGCCGAATGTATAGGCTTCGGATGTTTTTCCGGCCATGGTCCCCAGCATCCGGATGTCTTCAAAGGTTTCAAAAAAACCGATCAGATGGCCTCTTAAATCCCTGATCGGAGTGAAGGTGACTCTCACCGGAATCTTTTGTCGTTGCCGGTTGATGATGTTGCCTTCGACGCAAACCATGCCCGATCCTTGGCTCATGCCGAGGACCGGGCATTTCCCCAGGCAAAAATCGCCTCTGATGATATGCCGGCAAGCGATGGCTTTTGCATCTTTTCGATCAAATCCGGTCAGGGCTTCCATGGAACGGTTCAGCAGGACAACACGTCGCTCACAATCCATCGCGACAATTCCCAGAGGAAGCTCATCGATAATAAACGGCAAGGCCATCGGAATATCCAGGGTGCCAATCTCAGGAGGCAACGGATTGGGATTCATATTGTCAGGCATGTATTCCCCATCTCTCGCTCGTTGCAGGAATCGGTAAAAACCTCTGAAGGTCGTGTGACGACCATCGGGGTTGCAAAAGGTTGCTCGAGCGTTGAATGCTCATTTTTGTATCAGTATGTATCATAATAAATCAATATTGCAATATAATGTTTTTTAGTTTTGGTTTGTGAGGTAGTCATATTTTGATAACCCATTATAATATTAATGGATAGTTATAGCGGCACGGTTATTGCTACTTTAAAGGTGATTTTAGAAACGATTCCCTGCCGACGTGGCAGGCTTAACCATTGAAAACGAGCCATGATAAACTATTAAAGGGAAATTTTGCAACAGTGCTCGGATTTTGGTGCGCAATTCCGATGCAAGGTGATGGATGTTTACCGCCGATGGGAATGAAACTACTGATTATTCACCCCGATGACCTTTTTCGTAACCACCTCGTCGAACGCATGCGCCTTGAGAACCTTCGGGTTTTAGAGACCTCCATCGAGGCTGAGGCAAGCGATATCGTTCAACGGGAGAATCTGGATGTGGTTCTGTTGGGCGCTACGGGGTCCCAGCAAAATCGCTTCGCATTTCTAAAAATGATCAGGAAGGTGCGACCGTTTTCCGAGGTGATCTTATTGACAGCCGCGGAAGATCATTCTTTTGAGGGTGCGATAAAAGCGATGCAACTGGGGGCGTTTGATGACCTTTTACTGCCCATCGATATCCACGTGCTGATGAGTCGTATCAGGGAAGCGTTTAAGAAAAAGAAGGCGCGGGTGAGGGCCATGAAAGAAGTAATCGGCAAAGGTCGGAAAGGCCGTACCATTGAGAGGCTTTCCGAGTCCGGAACGCGATTGCACCATGATAAACCTTGAAAACTGGAGAATCAACCCACGAAATAAAAATCTGTTTTTGAGCTGAGAACGGAAAGTTATATGCCGGTTTGACCGTTTCCGGGAGGATCGAATGAAAAACGGGTAGAGGAAACCAAACGTCAATTAAAGGAGAGCAGTGTATGAAGATCAAGGTGTTGTTGGTGGACGATGAAAAGGAATTTGTCGATACCTTGGCGGAACGACTGGAGGTAAGGGATTTTGAGGTGACCAAGGCATACAATGGTGATGAGGCGCTCGAAGGGATCGTTCACACGGAGGTGGATGTGGTCGTCCTGGACGTTTTGATGCCTGGAAAGGATGGTATCGAAACCCTTCTCGAGATCAAAAAGACGAAACCACTTGTCGAAGTCATCATGCTGACCGGGAATGCAACCGTCGAGACGGCGATTGAAGGCTTGAAGCGCGGCGCTTACGATTACCTTAGAAAACCTAGCGAAACAAAGGAACTCATTGAAAAGATCGTCCTTGCCTACAAGCGTAAAGTCGAACAGGAGGAACGTATCCGGCAGGCGCACATCGAAAATATCATGCTGAGACGGGGATGGTATTGAACGAGACGCAAATTGGAATAATGATCGCCGGTTACCTGAATGTGGCGGCGATTCTTCGTGCGTAAATCGAACGTGTACAAGGAGAGAGATATGCAATCCATAAAGGTCGGAGAACTGATGGTACCGCTTGCCGAATATGCAACGGTTTCGGAAGAGGCGACATTGAAGGAGGCGGTTTTGGCTCTGGAGAAGGCGCAACAACATCTGGAAGATGGTCGTGAAAAGCACCGGGCCATCTTAGTGCTCGACAGCAAGAGACATGTGATCGGCAAGATCGATCAGTGGACCGTGCTGTGGGCTGTTGAGCCCCGTTACAAACATATCGGAGATATAAGGGAAACGTCCCGTTACGGCTTTAGCGCCGAATTTTTAAGATCCATGATCGAAAACTTTGGACTGTGGCGGGAGCCGCTTGAAAATCTCTGCAAGAAGGCCACCGAGATAAAAGTGAAAGAAATCATGCAGGGCCTTACGGCCACTGAATTCATTCAAGAAGATTCTTCCCTCGACCAAGCCCTTCACCAGATGGTGATGGGTCGTCATGCATCTCTACTGGTGAAAAAGGGAGATTCGGTCGTGGGGATTCTCAGGCAGAGCGACGTATTCAAGGAAATTTGTGACCGGATGAAGGCCTGTCAAATTTAACGGATAACTGAAGAGGCACAAGAAATATAACAGGAGGAAGTATAATGGCTGAGAACGTACAGTCGCTGGGAAGGGTGGATAAGATGGAAAAGGCGACGCCGGGCAAGAAGAAGGGAGTAGACATCGACTGGATGAGGCTTTTCTGGATAGTGACAGGCCTTGCTCTATTCCTTTTTATCTACTTTACGCCCCCATGGAAAGATGCCGTGGACCCGACGGGAAAGGTTTTTGCCCTGTCCCGGGAGGGCAAGGGGGCCATCGCACTTTTTCTCATGGCCGGGGTATGGTGGGTTTTCGAGGTTGTGCCCATCGGTGTTACGAGTATTGTTATCGGCGTCATGCAGGCCCTTTTTGCGATTCGGAGTGCAAAAGATGCCTTCAGGGATTTCATGGATCCATCGGTCATGTTCATTTTCGGTTCCGTGGTGGTGGGGCTTGCCTTCACCAAGACCGGACTCACCAAACGGCTTGCTTATAAGATGCTTTCCGTGGTCGGCGATAAAACCAATATGATTCTCCTCGGTTGTCTGGTCGTCACGGCCGGGCTGGCTCACTTCATGGCCCACACGGCCGCGGCGGCGACCGTTTTCCCTATCATGATCGCGATCAACGATCTTTACGGCGGGGGAGACAAGCCGACCCGGTTTGGAAAATCACTTTTCATCGGAATGGCGTACGCCGCAGGGGCCGGAAGCGTTGTCTCCATGCTCGGCTCCGCCCGGGCTCCCGCAGCAGTGGGGATGTTCAAAGAGTTCACCGGAAGGGATGTGAGTTTTTTTCAGCTCTCCGAGTATATGATCATCATCGGCTGGGTAATGGTTTTTCTCATCTGGATCTATCTCTCGATTTTTCTTAAGCCGGAAAAAGCCCGAATCGAGGGACTTAAGGAAAGGGTCACCAGGCTTTCTGCGGGTCTAGGACCAGTTACCAAGCATGAGAAACTGGTGATCGGAACCGTGCTTTTCATCGTTATTCTCATGGGGCTTCAATCCTTCGTGCCGGCGCTTAAAAGCCAGGACCGGGCCAGTCTCATGCTTCTTTCCACCATCTTTTTCTTTCTTACCGGCGTGCTGACGGTGAAAGAGCTCGAGGATATTCCCTGGAACATCATCCTTCTTTTCAGCGGTGCCATGAGCATCGGCTTTTGCCTCTGGAAAACGGGAGCAGCCCAGTGGATGGCTGTGAACTGGCTTGTCATGTTTCAGCATGCGCACTGGATGATCTTTGTGCTGGGGATCGCTTTCTTTGTTTTGACGATGACAAACTTCATCATGAATGTGGCGGCCATTGCGATTTCTCTTCCCGTGTCACTGGTCATCGCCCCCTACCTGGGGGTTGCCCCGGATGTGATTCTTTATGCATCCCTGGTGACCGCCGGCATGCCCTTTCTGCTTCTGATCGGAGCGGCGCCGAATGCCATTGCGTATGAATCGAAACAGTTCACAACCGGAGAGTTCTTTAAACACGGCATTGGGATGAGTATTGTCCTCATGATCGTCCTTGCCATCATGATCGTGACGATCTGGCCGTGGTTTGGTATGCCCATTTTGATAAAATAGTTGGATGGATAAATTCCAGGCGCTCTTTGGATCCTAAATTGGCTAATGGGATGGGGAATGGTGCCGGATCACATTCGGCTGTTACTGAATAGTTCTTTTTTTACTTAAATATATGGAGAGGGAGGATTTCTCATGATGAAAACCACTGTTATGTTAGTTGATGACGAGGTGCCCTTTGTGGATACCATGACCAAGCGCCTAGACAAGAGAGGTCTCGATATCGTGGCCGCATACAACGGTAATGAAGCATTACAGCAACTTAAGGCAAACGATAATGTGGATGTCGTCATTCTGGATGTCAAGATGCCTGGCATGGACGGCGTTGAAACTCTTCGGGAAATCAAGCGGGCGCACCCCCTGGTCGAAGTCATCATGCTGACCGGCCACGCTACGGTCGAGACAGGCATTGAAGGGATGAAACTCGGCGCTTTTGATTACCTCGTGAAGCCCTGCGATATCGACCAACTCATGAAAAAGGTTGGAGAAGCCAAGAGCAGAAAAAGCGCTCACGAAGAGAAGATCCTCCAGGCCAGAATCAATGAAATTGCATTACGGCGTGGTGATTAATCATAGTGCTGTGAAGCCCAAAAAAGACTTGGCCTCTCTCATGGCGCGCTGCTTTTCGAAGTGGCGCAACCATATCCGTTAAACGGCGGCTATTCCATCCTATGATCATTGATAAGTCATTGCTTTTTTACGGTGGGAGTATATGAAAGAATGATTTTGTGTGTCCAGACGATTTTGGCCACAAAATATGGGTTACGTTGCCGAACATCGTGTGAGGGATGTGTTGCGTTTGTTGGATTCCTGTTTTTGAAATCCTTGAATCAGATGGATTTGAGGTAATCTTAGTGAACGCACGTGAAGTAAAGCAGATGCCTGGACGGAAAACTGATATTCTGAAGGTTGTTCCCCCTTTCTGATTCAATAAACTCCTTTGAGAAAACAGGCCACCTGGCGGGCCGCCCGTTGGCCGTCCATGGCCGAAGAGGTAATTCCGCCAGCATAGCCGGCGCCTTCCCCGCAAGGGAAGAGCCCTCGGACTTGGGGGTGCATCAGGGTGTCGCTATTTCGTGGAATGCGCACCGGCGAACTGGTGCGCGATTCGATGGCCACCAGCAGGGCCTCGGCGCTTAAAAAGCCTTTGAGGCGCCGGTCAAAGGTGGTCAGGGCCTGTCGCAAGCGGTTGAGCACCGCCGGAGGAAAGAGTTCCTGTAACGGGCTTGATACCAATCCCTGACGGTAGGAGGTGGTGGGCAGGGTGCCTGAGATTTTGCCGCTCATAAAATCCGTCATGCGCTGGGCAGGGGCCTGTTGGCCCCTGCCGCCCCCCATTAAAAAGGCTTTCTGCTCAAGTTGTTGTTGCAGCGCCATGAATCCAAAGGGCGTGCGGCTGTCAAAATCTTCCAGGTCCTCCGGTCGCAGTTCCACCACCAAGCCGGCATTGGCAAACGGGCCTCGGCGTCCCGAGAAGCTCATGCCGTTGATCGCCAGCTCTCCTTCCTGGGTGGATGTGGGCACGATTATGCCGCCCGGACACATGCAAAAGGAGTAGACCCCCCGTCCCTGGCTCTGACAGGTCAACTGATAGGTGGCCGGCGGCAGATTTGGATGCCGGGGACTCCGGCGGTACTGAATGGCATCGATTAGCGCTTGCGGGTGTTCCACCCGGAGGCCGATGGCCAGCGGCTTGGCTTCGATGACAATACCGCTTGTATAGAGTTTTCGATAGACATCTCGAGCCGAGTGGCCCACGGCCAGAATAACTGCATGGCCGCATAGTTCAGCACTATCCCTGAGTCGAACGCCTTTAACTGCATCACCATCAATCAAAAGGTCTGAAACGGTGGCGTCAAAATGAATTTCACCCCCGCACGCGATGATGGTTTGGCGTATGTGTCGGATCAGGGTGGGCAATTTGTTGGAACCGATGTGGGGATGGGCATCTATCAGAATGTCGGGTGAGGCCCCATGCAATATCAGAAGGTGCAGCAGTTTGTAGATATCGCCGCGTTTATTGGAGCGCGTATAAAGTTTGCCGTCGGAAAAGGCACCGGCCCCGCCTTCACCGAAACAGTAGTTGGAATCAGGGTTCAGTTCGCCCCTCCGTAATAACTGCGCAATGCTCTTGCGACGCTGCTCAACTTTTTGCCCCCGTTCCAGGACAATGGGTTTGATGCCCTGCTCGATAAGTTCAAGAGCGGCAAATAAACCGGCCGGTCCGGCCCCCACGATAATAACTGCCGGATGAGCCGCTATCGGGGCAAAGTGAAATTCAGGTGCCAGGGCTTCCGGGTCCAATTCGACCTGCAACGTAAACCGTGGCTTTGACCGACGCGCGTCAATGGACCGGCGCACGATTCGAAATGAATCAAAACCGCGGGGGGCCTGTTTCTCTATTTGACGCCGGATATGGTCCGGGTCATGAATGTGATCCGGATCGACGCTTATCTCTATTCGTTGGATCAATGAATTCCCTCCGATAGTCAGAATAAATGACGTTGACACAGCACTTCAAGGCAGATGTAATCGACAGAATACCTTTGAAAGAGGAACTCTCTTCAATATCTTGATAAATCAATTTATCAGATTAGAATTGCCATTTTTGGTTTGAGCTCGCCTTTTTCCACGGTAAAACCCACTCCAGCAACACACTCATTCCTAAAATTCCGGCCGGCAAGGCTACTCCCTGGTCGTAAGTTAAAAAGATAACTGCGACCCCTAATCTCCCATAATCTATCCCCGCATGGCCGTCGCACCCAAAGCCGGGAAAAATCCCCTTGCCTCGATGCCATCCAGCAGATAGGAGGCCGTCATGATCGCCCCTGCCGGCATCAGCCGGCGTATCACCAATCCTCTTATAAACTTCATCGCTTTTTAAAGTGTTCTATGACGTGCAACGGGATAGGCTTTTCCGCAGTTAATGTTATGGCTCTCTTGCCCCATCCGCCCCATCCGCTTCCGGCGGGGTATCCCACGTTTCGCTTTCCTCCCCGTTCGGACCAGTCTTTTCCGGAGCAGTCTCTTCCTCTGCCGGGACAAACTCCTGTTTCTGCTCTGTTTCAGATGTCATATCAGGCGATGTTACTTCCTCCGGCTCATTCATGATAGCCTCATACTCCGGAATGACGAACCCGCGTCTTACCATGATTCTATAAATAGCCTTCGCGCGTTTTACAACATATTTTGAGGACCCGCCCGGCCGATATTTAAGAGGATTTGGCAAAACGGCTGCCAGACGTGCTGCCTCAGTCGCAGTTAAAGATAAGGCAGGCTTACCATAATAATGATGGGCCGCCGCTTCTATGCCGAACAGACCGTCCCCCCATTCAGCTACGTTCAGATAAAGTTCGATGATCCTCTTTTTAGAAAGCTTCCTCTCAATCCGCCAGGTGATGATCGCTTCTTTTACTTTGCGCAGAGGATTTTTCGCAGGGGAAAGATAGAGATTTTTCACTAATTGTTGACTGATGGTACTGCCGCCGACGCGAAATTTTTTCTTCTTTAGGTTCGTAATCATGGCTTTCTGCAGCGCTTCAAAATCAAAGCCCTCATGTCGCCAAAATTTGTCGTCTTCGGCAATCAACACGGCTTTTATTACGTAAGGCGAGATTTGAGACAAACCAACCCACACCTGTCTGACCTTTTTCTGCTTTCCCTCTCTTTCCCACTGTCGCAGCCGATATTCCATGAAAGCCGTCCGCTGGGGGTGCCATCGTTTCAAGCGGGAGACATCGGGAAACAGGGCATAATAACCTACAAAAAGAAAAGAGAAGATCAGCGTCAAAACCATAGTAAAAAGGATATATTTTTTTATCATAAGATTTTTCCGTTATTATTTTTCCACGTGAGGTATCGCCTCTTCATACCCCATCTTGTTATTTTTAAAACGTTTTACTATCACTGGAGCAGTTCTTTTTCCATGACAAGCCCCCGCGAAAAAAAATTCTTTGCCTTCCGGTAACATCTCCGATAATAAGTCACAGAATTTTTTGTGTACAGTTTGTCATCCCTCGCCAAAATCTGTGCACCGTGCAGTAGTGGGGCAACCCCCGACAAAAAAGAGGAGGTACTTCATGGTGAAACGGCGATTCTATCAAAAACAAAAGGGTAAAACAATTGTTATCCACTATTGACAATCAATTTCAATCTGGTTAAATATGCCACTAAACTCGTTTATGATTGAGCCCTTCTTTGGTGTCGAGAATTGTTCCATACCAGCTTAGGACTTAACTTTTCTCAAAAAGCTAATTTAGATAATAATGATACACAAGGATAATTATGTCATCTTCGTTGATAATTGTTGAATCTCCCACAAAGGTCAAAACCATCAAGAAATATCTCGGCGCTGATTTCGACTGCCTGGCATCCATGGGGCATATTAAGGATCTACCCAAAAGTAGTCTCGGCATAGATATGAAAAACGATTTTACTCCTACATATAGCGTCATCGAGAGCAGGAAAAAAGTGATCGCCGACCTGAAAAAAGCAGCAAAAAAAGCTGATAATATCTACCTGGCACCAGACCCCGACCGGGAAGGTGAGGCAATAGCCTGGCATATTGCTGAGGAAATAGGCGCAAAAGATAAACATATTTACAGAATCCTTTTTAACGATTTGACTAAAAGCACTATCATTTCCGCAATCAAAAATCCCTTACAACTTGATATCAACAAATATGAAGCCCAGCAAACAAGGCGCATCCTCGACAGACTTGTGGGATACCAGATTAGTCCTCTCCTGTGGGAAAAGGTAAGGAGAGGATTGAGTGCAGGTCGGGTACAGTCGGTAGCAGTCAGGATCATCTGTGACCGGGAGAAAGAGATCTGCAAATTTGTTGCGGAAGAGTACTGGAACATTACCTCCCATCTTAAGGCCTTAAATCCTCCCCCTTTTAAGGCGCGGCTCTTTAAGATCAAGAGTGCAAAAGCAAAGGTCTCCAATGAGTCACAGGCAAAGGAGATTCTGGATACCATCAAAATGAATCCTTTTGTCGCCAGTAAAGTAGAAAAAAAGGAAACCAAGAGTACTTCCCCGCCTCCCTTTACCACCAGTAAACTACAGCAGGAAGCGGCACGGTGGCTCCATTTTTCAGCAAAAAAGACAATGAGTATCGCCCAGATGCTCTACGAAGGGATCGAACTGGGAGAAGAGGGCCCCGTAGGGTTAATTACATATATGAGAACAGACTCCTTCCGTATTGCACAAGAAGCACTCAAGGAGGTAAGGGAATATATCGGAAATAATTACGATCCGGCGTTTCTTCCCGTTAGGGCGAGGGTCTTCAGGAATCCGGGTAAAGCTCAGGATGCACACGAAGCGATAAGACCTACTACTATGGCTTATAATCCTCAAGAAATTAAGCCCTATCTCAGCAACGACCAGTTCCGCCTCTACCAGCTTATCTGGAAGCGTTTTGTGGCGAGCCAGATGAACCCAGCTATATTCGATCAGACAACGATTGAGATAACGGCAGGGGGAGGTAGCTATCTCTTCCGGGCACAGGGTTCGGTGATGAAATTCCCCGGACACACTATTGTCTATACGGAAGGCAGGGAAGAGGGTGAAGATGAGAACGGTTCGGAAATGACACTCCCCGAAGTTTCGGAAGGTGAGGTACTTGATCTCCTCTCGCTGGAGAGCGAACAGAAATTTACCCAGCCGCCGCCAAGGTTTTCTGAAGCTTCTCTGGTAAAAGAACTGGAAGAAAATGGAATCGGCAGACCGAGCACCTATGCAGCCATATTAAGTACCATTACCGGGAGAGACTATGTAAGGAAAGAAAAAGGCAAATTTTACCCCACAGATCTTGGTATTGTGGTAACGGAGCTCTTAGTGGAAAATTTCCCCAGGATCCTTGACATAACCTTCACCGCATCGCTGGAAAATCAACTGGACTTGATTGAAGAAGGGAAAAATAAAAGGCTTGACATATTAACCGATTTTTACACTCCCTTTGAGGAAGAGCTGAGGAAGGCCAAGTCAGGAATACAAAAGAAAAGTGGAACACCGGCGGACGTTGTCTGTGATAAATGCGGCAACATGATGGTCTTTAAATGGGGAAAAAACGGGAGGTTTATAGCATGTTCCAATTACCCTGCTTGTAAGAACACCATGAATATCAATCAAGAGGAGAACAAGCAGATGAACAATACTGAAGCACAGATAACAGATACCATCTGTAAATGCGGTCGGAACATGGTTATCAAAGAAGGGAAATTCGGCAGATTCCTCGGTTGCTCCGGTTATCCTGAATGTAAAAATACGATGCCGATTGGTTGCGGTGTAAAATGTCCGGAAGAAGGATGCAGCGGATACCTTTGTGAGAGAAGAACAAAAAAAGGAAAGATCTTTTTCGGTTGTTCCGGTTATCCCAAATGTACCTACGCCCTCTGGGAAAGACCGTTACCGGAGGCATGTCCCGAATGCGGTGCGCCATTCCTCGTTGAAAAAACGATTCGTGGAAAGGGAACTTACCTTGTCTGCCTTAATAAAGATTGCGGCTATAAGGGAATGTAGAAAAAACAGCTATGTACTGTAAGAAACCGATTGTCGTTATTGGAGGAGGTCTTGCCGGTTGTGAGGCGGCATGGCAGCTGTTAAGACGGGGTAAAGGCGAGATTGTCCTCTACGAGATGAAACCGGAGAAATTTTCTCCGGCCCACAAATCACCTCACCTTGCTGAACTTGTGTGCAGCAACTCACTTCGTTCCAATAGTATTGAAAACGCTGTAGGGCTCCTGAAGGAAGAAATGCGCGTCATGGGCTCGCTGATTGTGGAGGCAGCTGACGCAACAGCCGTACCGGCAGGAAAGGCGCTGGCTGTAGACAGACATGAATTCTCAGGTTATATAGAGGAAAAACTTGCCTCCCAGAAGGGACTGGAGATCATCCACAGAGAAATCACCGACATCCCTCATGATTCTATAGTGATCATTGCTACAGGACCACTTACCTCTGAATCTCTGGCACAGCAAATTTCCCATTTGCTTGGGAATGAATACTTATACTTCTATGATGCTATCTCGCCGATTATAGAAAGTGACTCCATAAACTATAATAAAGTCTTCAGAGCATCAAGATACTCGAACGATGAGGGGGATTATTTAAACTGTCCTCTCACAAAAACTGAATACGAAAACTTCTGGAATGCCCTTACAAAAGGCGAAGAGGTTCCTCTCAAGCCGTTTGAAGAGATTAAGTGTTTCGAGGGTTGCCTTCCCGTTGAGACTATTGCCGGAAGGGGAATAAAAACCCTCGCCTTCGGACCGATGAAACCGGTAGGTCTGACAGACCCCAAAACTGGGGAAACACCCTACGCCGTAGTACAACTCCGGCAGGAAAACAAAGCATCAACACTCTTTAACATGGTAGGATTCCAGACAAAACTGAAATGGCCTGAACAGCAGCGTATATTCAGAATGATACCGGGACTGGAAGAGGCAGAATTTGTCAGATACGGAAGCATCCACCGGAATACGTTTATTAACTCCCCCATTCTCCTGAAAAAAACCCTCCAGCTAAAGAAGAACAAAGACATTTTCTTTGCCGGACAGATCACCGGTGTGGAAGGTTACGTTGAATCTTCAGCCATGGGACTCATAGCCGGCTTGAGTGCATCCTGCTGTCTGTCAGGGAAAGAATTTTCCCCGCCACCTGAAGCAACAGCGTTTGGGGCGCTTCTGCATCATATAACCAATGCCTGTCATAAGACATTTCAGCCAATGAATATCAATTTCGGTCTGTTCCCGCCGCCCTCCGAAAGGATTTCAAAAAGGAAGAATGAACGGGGGCTGTACTATGCACGGCGTTCTCTCGAGATGCTAGAAAAATGGAAGGCAGAATCCTCATCGTAGAGGTTGGTCTGCAGAAAAAATGGTGATTACAGGCCAATATCTTCGTTAATCAGAACAACTTTTATCCTTCCCTGCGGGTATGATTTTTCGATTATTCCCCAGGCATTGCAAAGTCTTGTCGGACTCTTACAGTTCTGGCAGACTGAGCTTTCCATGCAGGGGTTATTGTATCCCATCCCTAATGCATTCATTCGCCTTACATGGGCTGGAGCCACATAGTTTCTAATTCTATCCGTCGCTGCTTCCAGATCATGTACAATCTTATTCCGCCCGGCAAGAATTACTACATGCTTTGGCCCGAAAGTGATTGCAGCGACCCGGTTGCCATACATATCCAGGTTGACCAACTGCCCGGCTTCGGTCACAGCATTGGTCCCGGAAAAGAAAACGTCCGCCGACAAAGACAATAACATCCCTTTTCTTAAATCGCCGAGGGATATACCTTCTTTTATTGGATCAAGCAGAGTTATGTCCTCTTGCTGCCGTAGAGCTTCACCTAAACCAATCTCTTCCATTGTCATTGAGCCACCCCATGAGATGTTTTCAGCACCGACCTTGGGAAGAATCTCTTCCATGACAAGACGTTTTGCATCTAAAGCCGAATCCACAAGAAACGTTTCGAAATTGTTTTTCTCGAGAGCCTTTCTTACCCGTTCTAAACGGACTCGCCAGAACTGTTTAATCGGTTCCCTGCTGGTAAACATATTCATTGGTTCAGTCATACGATGTTCTCCTTTCATGCAAAAGTGCCTGCTTAATTGAGAGCGCACATTTATCAATTATTCACAATTCGGAGTTTTCTCTTCCCGTAGTTGTTCCTGACATAGTATTCAGTTTCTGAAGCGTAGATTATTCAACAGCACTTGTTCGCATTGATTAAGCTATACAATGGATAAGAGTTTTTAGGGTACGGAGCCGATGTAAACCTTAGTTGAACAAACCCTCTTGCACGAGCTTGTACTCTTTGGGAATTTAATCATCCTGTGTGTTGGTTTTTAAGGTGGCAGGGAAAATATGGGGGAAATTTCTCATGAAATCAAGAAATAATTCAAAGATACAGGAAATTTCAGGGTCATATTGGACGAGTGTCATGGTGAGCATAATGGCTTTTGAGCGGAAGTAAGGAATGGGGCGGGAAACTCTTAACCCGTTTTTTCTGATCCGCGCTTCCTGGTCTTGTCTGATACACATTGTTGTTCTGTCCTTTTAGTCCCTGTGGACATCGTATGACCTTTATATCCTTCTTCCGTAACATAATCTGAAATAGAATAAACTGCTCCAGCTATATCTATTCCGTAAGAGTAAAGGGTTAACACAACTTGCTTTCTTATTGACACCAATGCTTTATCAGCATATACTTTCCCACAATCGGTTCTTTTAAAAAGATTTCATTTAAGCGGTCTTGGTCTTATTCCTGCAACGGTTGCAAAAAGACATGGATTCTTGAGGTTCACAGGTTTCTTTTTTAAAGTCTCTATATGTTAATCCGGGGAGGGAGAACAGGTAAACATGGGAACAATAAATGTAGCAATCATTGGGGGGGAGTAGGCAATTGCGCTTCTTTTCCGGTTCAGGGAGTTCTCTACTATAAAAATGCCAAGGAAAACTAGTTGGTGCCTGGATTAGTGTACGTTAACTTGGGAGGTTATCATGTCTCCCATATCAATTTCGTAGCCGCTTTTGATATTGATAAAAACAAATATCTTTTCCGGTGTGCCGGAAGCTACAATCTAACCGCTGGGAAGTCTTACCTCCGAAGCGAGATCAACGATATTTTCGATTTGATAATGTCCATGCCATATTTAAGTTATACGGCATAGGAGTACCTCAATTATGGCAGAAAAAAACCCGGCCCGTGTAAAATCGAGAGAGATCAGAGGTGTAGTGTGTCTTGCTCTGGTTATCTTCCTTTCTCTGTGTCTGGTTTCTTATCATCCCCTGGATCCCTCTTTAACTCACTACGTGTCAGGAGATACGAGGGTCCATAACCTGGTTGGTTCCGTTGGATCATACACATCCGATTCACTCTTCAGACTGCTCGGTTTGGCTGCCTTTCTGATACCGGTTATTTTCTTAATTATTTCTTTCAAATACCTGCTGGATAATGATTTTAAGGTTGGACTTATAGGTGCTGCCGGTCTCGCTGGCCTTATTATTTCAACTTCCGGCCTCTTCGCTCTGATACTGACAGACATTCATATGTACGGCATAAGGCTCCGCACAGGAGGACTTCTGGGAACTGTCTCAGTCCGGATTTTGAATACTTACTTCAACCTCGCAGGCACCTATATCTTATTGATTTTTGTCTTAGTTATCTCACTTATATTAACGGTTAATCTATCTGTCGTTTCTCTAGGCAGTAAATTGAAAAAAGTTACCCTGATTATATGGAGGAAATGCAAAGTATTTATCAGCTTTGGCCATGGAAAAATCAAAGAGAAGATGAGTGCACTCCAGCGGAAAAAAGATGCAAAGTCTTTAGAGGTTCTTCCCTTAAAAGCTGAAGCACCATCTCTTCCAGAAAAAACCCGGGCGCAAATAGCGGAACAGTTCCAGTTCGATCCGCCTAAGTCAGGAAATGTATTCAGAATACCGCCGCTGGCACTCCTTGATAAGGTGGAACACAAAGACATGAAAGTGAAGCGGGAAAACCTCAGCATAAACTCCAGAATCCTCGAAAAGAAGTTATCCGATTTCGGCGTGGAGGGAAAAGTAGTGGGGGTGAAGGCAGGTCCCGTTATTACCATGTACGAGCTTGAGCCTGCACCGGGGGTAAAGATCAACAAGATTACCAATCTTTCCGATGATCTTGCTCTCGCCATGAGAGCGATGAGCATAAGGATCCTCGCTCCTGTGCCGGGTGAGGCGGTTATCGGTATTGAGATACCCAACCAGCAACGGGAACCTGTATATCTGAGGGACGTTCTTGATAATGAGGTGTTCCACAAATCATCGTCCAAGCTTTCCATCGCCTTGGGTGTAGATATCATGGGAGTTCCTGTAATTGCGGATCTTGTCAAGATGCCCCATCTACTGATCGCTGGTACGACCGGTTCCGGGAAAAGCGTCTCTCTTAACGCCATGATTTGCAGCATCCTTTTCAAGGCGCCGCCTGATGAAGTTAAATTCCTCATGATTGATCCCAAAAGGCTGGAACTATCTGCCTATGAGGGTATTCCCCATCTCCTTCACCCTGTAGTATTCGACCCTAAAGAAGCCTCTCTCGTTCTTAAGTGGGCAGTAGACGAAATGGAGAAGCGGTATAGAATAATCGGCGAACAGGGAGTCAAGGGTATAGACGCGTATAACAGGATGATCGAAAAGAAACTGGGTACAAAAGAGAGCCGAGAGCTGGAACATCCGGATCGGCAGACCCCCGTTAAGATTCCCTATATCGTTATTATTATTGATGAACTTGCCGATCTTATGATCGTGGCCCAGAGAAATGTAGAGGAATCTCTGGCCCGCCTTGCCCAGATGGCCAGGGCTGCAGGGATTCACCTTATCCTGGCCACTCAGAGACCGTCAGTTGATGTGATCACGGGTCTTATAAAGGCCAATTTCCCCACCCGGATCTCCTTTCAAGTTTCGTCAAAGGTAGATTCGCGGACTATTCTCGATCACCTCGGTGCAGAAAAGCTTTTGGGCGCCGGTGATATGCTCTTTGTTCCCCCCGGTACGTCAAAACTTAACCGCATACATGGTGTCTTTGTCTCAGACAGAGAGATTGAAAGGGTCGTGGAATTCGTTAAAAAACAGGGTGAACCCGCTTACGATGAATCAATTACGGAATATAAGCAGGATACAGGAGAAGTTGAAAAATCGGATGAGGCATTTGATGAGAAATACGATGGAGCTGTTGAACTGGTGACCGATATGGGACAGGCATCAATCTCTCTGGTGCAGAGATACATGAAAATAGGATACAACCGGGCTGCACGTATTATTGAACGTATGGAAGTGGAAGGTATCGTTGGTCCATCTGACGGTGTGAAACCGAGAAAGGTGCTCGGCAGAAAGCTGCCCCGGTGAAAGCTAAAAAAGTACATATAGTAAGTCTCGGCTGTCCGAAGAATCTTGTTGACTCCGAAGTAATGGCCGCCCTTCTTTCAGCGGGCGGTTTTCATATAATTCCACGGGCAGATGAGGCCGAAATAATTGTGGTCAATACCTGTGCCTTTATTCTGCCGGCAAAAGAGGAATCTATTGATGAGATACTCCGCATGGCTGAATGGAAAAAAGAAGGTATGGGTGGGGCCTGTACCCACCTGGTTGTCACAGGCTGTCTCCCTCAGCGATACGGAACGATTCTCGAGGCAGAACTGCCTGAGGTTGATCTTTTTCTCGGCACTGGCGAAGTTCCCCATATCACCCGCCATATTAAAAAACTGATCCTTGAAGGGCCCCCGACCTGCCGTTCACTTACCCCCAAGCCCACTTTTCTAATGAACGCAGGCCATCTACGGCTGCTCTTGACACCATCTTACAGCGCCTATCTGAAGATTGCCGAAGGATGTTCCAACCATTGTTCCTACTGTGTAATTCCGTCAATTCGCGGAAAGGCAAGAAGCAGAAAAACGGACGACATCCTGAAAGAAGTAGAATTACTTGCCGGAAGGGGTGTTAAGGAGATCATCATCACTGCACAGGACACGACAGCCTACGGAAGAGAGCTGAAGGGAAAACCTACCCTGGGTTATCTCTTGAAAAAGATTTCCTCCATCGGGGGTATCCGGTGGGTCCGGGTTCTTTACACATATCCGACCGGCCTTACCGGGGACATCCTTCAGACCATCGCTGATGAGGAAAAGATCTGCCCGTATCTTGATATACCTATACAGCACATTGATGATGGTATCCTGAAAGCTATGAACAGAAGGGGAGGAAGTGAGCAGATCAGAAAGGCTATCGTAAACGCAAGGAGCATAATACCGGATGTAGCTCTGAGGACATCACTTATCGTAGGATTTCCCGGAGAAACTCAGACGAAGTTCAACAAATTATTAGATTTTATAAAGGAAGCAAGATTTGATCATTTAGGTGTTTTTACTTACTCCAGGGAGGAAGGCACGGCCGCCCACTCTTTACCTTCACGAATAGCTGAAAAGGAAAAAGATGCCCGCAGGCAACTTATAATGGAAGAACAGGCGATCATTTCCTGGGAAATTAATCGCTCACTGACAGGTTCGGTCCTGGAGGTACTGATCGAGGGTAAAAGTGACGACATCCCCGAGTTTCCCTTTGTAGGCAGGTGTCGCCGACAGGCACCGGAAATTGACGGGGTTACCTATGTGAAAGGGAAAGATCTGACTTCTGGAGATATTGTACATTGTAAGATCATTACCAATGATGAATATGATCTCTTTGCTGAAAAGCTTTAGGACAAGAGATTCATAATGATAATATCACGAGAAGTACCGGCAAATGAAACCCAGCATTACGGAAATCAAAGTTCGTGGATATCACATGGATTTTTATGGACACATCAACAACGCGCGATATCTGGAATTACTTGAAGAAGGGAGATGGTCCTTAAGCCTGTCTCTCATGGAGAGATCCTGGAGATTCGTGTCTGGCTTTCTAAATTTGGATATAAAAGCAGCACAATAAGACAGGAAGTCTTTATCAAAGGGACAGATACACTGGTTTGTGACGCAGATGTTTCCTTCGTAATAGTAGACAAAAACACGAACAAGGCAATTCCTTTAACCGATGATATCCGGGCATCTATAGAACCGATGATGAACTGATACCTGTACAGGAGATTACCTCTCCCCTGCCGATAGATCAGGCAAGCCGTAACACTGCATCTACAGCCAGTTCAAATATCTTCTGGCGCGCTGTCAGACACTTGTGCCAGTGTCGATGATCCCACTCGCTTCCCCCTACATCGTCGCCGGCGTAGAGGAGCTGGCCGAAGCGAATGGAGCGGAAATGCGCCACAGCAAAGAAGGCTGCTGCTTCCATCTCTACAGTCAGACATCCCTCGGCCCTGCGAGATTGAATCTTCTTCGGCGTCTCACGAAACACCGCATCTGTAGTCCACGTCTTCCCTCGCACGAAAGGTATATCGTGCGCTTTACAGGATTGTATCAGGGCGCGAACGACTTCCGGATGCGGGCGGTTGGTACGGCTTCGCCTTTGATAGTGGTAGCTTGTGCCTTCGTCCCGCACAGCCGCGGTGGGCAGAACAACCGTGCCTTGAGACAATGACGAGTCCAGCACACCTGCACCGCCACAGGCCACCACGTCTCGGGCTCCCAAAGCTATTACCTGCTCGAGTGAAGAAGCAGCCAGTGGGCCGCCAATACCCGGGTGCAATACGCCAATGGAACGCCTGTGCCTTTGGATCACCAGAATGGGATGTTTGCCCAACTCGCGATGTATGTGATGGATTAACTGGACACCAGGAGCGTCCTCCAGTTCTTCGACGATTTCACGAAAGAAGCAAAATACCATCTGCCGGGGGACACGAATCCCTTTCGGCCTGATCCTCGAAGGTTCGATGATCGCGTTGTTTCTTCCCGCGTACTCTGGTAACTGCACCATATCGATTGTCTGCTAATGTATATAATCCGTTTGGCATCAAGACATGCAGGCAGCGGAAACACGATTTTCGGGCTGTCCACCGCATGCTCTGGCTAAGCGTTTCCGGCCTTGCCTCATTTAGGGGACGTTCTCATTTGTCAAGGTTACCTTTCGACGGGATAACCTGCCTGGACCCAGGCTCTGTAGTTCCCCTTGAGTCGATACACTTTGTTAAATCCTTCATCGATAAGCTTCCTGGCGCCTAATATAGATAGAGTATCAGAGTGGCAGTAAACGAGACACGTCTTACCCTTGTCTAATGTTGGGATGGCCTTGTCAAGGGACCCGTCCCCAAGCAAGGTAACAGGGTGTCCTTGCTTCCTGCCGGGATCTGAAAGCTTACCCTCTTTCGATCTCTTGACCCAATGAACTAAGGTAGACTTAGGAATTGATAATCTGCGCCCTACCTCTGGTATGCTCATTCCGCCTTCCGCAACCATTTTTACTGCTTCCTCTTTGAACTCCTTTATGAATACGCTTTTTGGTACCTTTTCCATTCTGACACCGCCGTCTTTGTATTATACCTCAACCTTGGTGTCCACTAAAACCATCTTACCTCATTACTTTTATTGAATATTTAATAAAAGCACTATCTTGCAATCTGCTTCATATGATACTTTTCAGTGGTGGATATTTTATCGTCACTGAAACCGGCTTAGATTGGGTTTGAATTCACTGTTTATATTGTGGATCTTAATTTTGCTTAACAAGCACCTTACATATTATTGCAGAGATAACAAATGAGACCTGAGGTTTCCATATGGTCTCTTTAATCCCAGCTTCTTCCTGATATTATTCCTGTGAGTGTCAACTGTTCTACTAGATATACACATTAGTTCGGCTATTTCTCGAGACGTTTTATCTTGTTTAATAAAATTAGCTACTTGTATCTCTGTTGGAGTAATGCTTGAATAATTAAGAGATAATGCGCGCGTAAACTGTGATGTGATATCTCTTATATTCGATTCCATAAGCTCTGCATAGATTAATTGCCGATCAGTTAAACCGCTTTGTTTCATTTTTTCCAAATAGGGGTTTATTAACTCTTTGACATTTATCAAAACTTTTTTTTCGACTTCAAGCTTATCATTTTCTATTTTTTTTAGAAAAAAATTCAATGTAATATTTGATTCTTCAAGTTTGATATTCTTTTGTTCTAAACTCGCTTCACTTAGACGAAGTGCTATCTCTGCCTGCTTGCGTTCGGTAATATCGCGCGCTGTAGCGACTATATAATTAATTTCTTCTTTTAATATATTCTTGATACTGACTTCTACGGGAAAGGTTGTGCCATCTTTTCGCCTATACACTCCTTCTTGAAACATAAATCCCTTCTCACTAACCTCCTGAATGTGTTTTGCCCAGGTAACTTTGTCAGGAAAAGTCGCGTCGATATCAACAACACTCATATTAAGGAGTTCTTTTCTTTCATAACCGAGATTTTCGCAAGCTTTTTCATTGACATACAAAAGGCGACTTGTTTTGGGTTCAATAACAAATAAATCATCATTTGATTGGTTAATCAGAGACTGAAATATTTGAATTTCCCTTTCCTTATTCTTACGATCAGTGATATCACGTGCGACCAGAATCGCCATTACCTTTCCATTTTCATCCCGTAAAATTCTTGCCGTTACCTCGGCCCATACCAAAGAGCCATTTTTGTGAACTAGTTCCAGTTCTAGTTTCCTCGATCTATATAGGTCCTCTCCATTTTTACCTTCTTTAGATAGCTCTTCTTTAATAACATCGGTTATGAATTTCTTCGATTTGAGGGTTTTTTGATCCCCCAAAGCAGTACCTATGATTTCCTTATCGGTATAGCCAAGTAGATTTTCTACCGATGGACTACAGTAGACATATTCTAGTGTATCCAAATCTACGACTGAAAGCGCGTCTACCACATTATCAGCAAGCAGACGATATTTTCGATCACTCTCTTGTAATTTTTTTTCTGCTTCCTTACGATCAGTGATATCACGTGCGACCAGAATCGCCATTACCTTTCCATTTTCATCCCGTAAAATTCTTGCCGTTACCTCGGCCCATACCAAAGAGCCGTTTTTGTGAACTAGTTCTAGTTCTAGTTTCCTCGATCTATATAGGTCCTCTCCATTTTTATCTTCTTTAGATAACTCTTCTTTAGATAGCTCTTCTTTAGATAGCTCTTCTTTAATAACATCGGTCATAAATTTCTTCGATTTGATGGTCTTTTGATCCCCCAAAGCAGTACCTATGATTTCCTTATCGGTATAGCCAAGTAGATTTTCTATCGATGGACTACAGTAGACATATTCTAGTGTATCCAAATCTACGACTGAAAGCGCGTCTACCACATTATCAGCAAGCAGACGATATTTTCGCTCACTCTCTTGTAATTTTTTTTCTGTATTTGCTTTATCACGTAGAATTGCTAACTTAGCAGGATGACCTTTATATAGAATCGAAGATACAAAGGACTCACAGGATTTTATTCCTCCGTCTTTAGCGACGAGATTGACTCTGCCAGAGTGTCTCCAAATCGCATTGAATCTAGAACCTTCAGCCTCAAAAATTTTCATAGCCCTCTTATTTTCGGATTTTTTTACTAAGTCTGAAATGCTCAATCCATTCTCTAGATCCTCTGATGTATATCCAAAAAGCTTTTCAAAAGCAGTATTGATCAGTTGATATTTCCCGTCCTGAACAACTGCCACGGGATCAGAATGGAAATCCATAAAGATTTTGAATTGTTCTCCGCTTGTTCTTAACTCTTTTACGGTATTGTTGCGCAAAGCAACCTCCATTTTAATTTTTGTCGGCATTTCTTTTTGAGATAGTTTTTAATAAGATCAGCCAATCTAATTAATAATTTAATCGCTCATCCGATCTGGTTGTATCAATTATAAAACTACTTTTAATGTTCTGAGATACGGACTGAAAGCATATCTTTTGCTTTTTGCTCATCTTTTGAAGCGTTTGATGTCTAATTTTTAGATTGTTTGGTCAGATAAGGAAAACTCTCCTCGCAGCGTAAGAAGTATTTGACCACTCCCCAATGAAAATTAGTACAAATGTTTCCACAATGGAAACCTAGAAAATATTTATAATTAGGATATAAAAAGATCCCGGTAAAACATTCAGTTGAAAGATAATATTTGTTAAATATATTTTAGAGGTCATCTATATGAAAGAGGGTTGCAGTACACCTCTATTGCATTGCCCACCAATTTAAGCCTGTTTTTAATAGCGGGCCTAAAATATTTCGTATTTTGTATATCTGTTTTTTATTATCATAACAGGAACTTATTCTAGTCAATCCCTTCTATATTACATTTTGTTTCCTAATAAAATACATATATTCTATACGAATTTTATACGTATATATTTCTGCATTGTAATATATCTAAGATTCATTTTATTATCACTAAAATTGTTTCGTCAAAAGTTGAAACATAATCTTCAGAGAGGAGGGTTAACTATGAAGGGATTATCAGGCAGGAGGAAGTTCTGTTTAATGGAGGCCGCCGCGATTGCGATACTGGTTTTTTTTATCGCAGGCACGGCACAGGCCTACAGGTTTGAAACGGGTACTGATTGGGACGTCAACCTGGACAACTCGATTCAGTACACCATTGGTTGGCGTGCGCAGTCAATGGATCAGGAGATCGCCAACCACCCGTTCTATGCCATGGGAGACTACAAGT